>JAHLLQ010000002.1:300000-600000 GCA_020444065.1 bacterium
GGCAATCGTCGGCAGAAAGCCGCGCTTCCATTCGCGGATTTCGTCGCGCTTCTCGCTCAGGAACTTCGCCATGAAAAGAACAAGAGCGATTTTGGCGAACTCAGATGGTTGAATCGTAATGGGCCCAAGGCGAAGCCAACGCCGCGCCCCCTTTGCGGAAACTCCCAGGGGCGTTGCCAATACCAGCAACAGGATCACCAGTGCGGCGAGCAGCACGATGGGCGCGTAGCGTTCGATTTTGTCGATCGGCATCGACATCAGGATGATCATTCCCACCAGGCCTGCAGCCGCCCAGACAATCTGGCGCTGCAGGTAAGCGGCATTGTGATGGAACTCGAAGCTCTCCTCCGGCAAGTCCTGCTGCGCGGCGATCGACCGCCTGGTCTCCAGCCCCGCACGCGCACCACTGGCGCTGTACACCATCACGATGCCCAACGACAGAAGGGCCGTGATGATAATCGCCATGAGCGCGGCGGGGCTGTTGATCAGGATCGGCTTCATGTTCGTGTTCCCGTCGAGGTGTTATCGGTTCAGGGTTCGATGACCTGGCGAACGTGGCGCTTGTAGATCCGGCCGCGCTCTTCGTAGTCCTTGTACATGTCCCAACTTGCACAGGCGGGGCTGAGAAGAACGACGTCGCCTTCGTTGGCGAAGGAATCGGCCTGCTTCACGGCCTCTTCCATGTCCTTGACGACCTTGGTCTCAACCAGTCCGCTCCACTGCTTCTGCATCAGCGGGGCCGCTTCGCCCAATAGTACCAGAGCCTTCACACGATCGCGGACAAGTTGCGTCAAGCGGTCGTAGTTCGCGTTGCGATGCTGTCCGCCCGCGACCAGGACAACTGGCTTGTCAAAGCTCAGTAGAGCCTTCTCAAGTGAATCGACGTTTGTGGCCTTGGAGTCGTTGTAGAACAGCACTCCGCGAGGCGATGCGCCTACAAACTCGATACGATGCTCGACGCCTTTGAACTTACGGAGAGTCGCCAGCAGGCTGTCGAGCGACGCGCCCATGCGGCGGCCGAGGATCAGGGCGGCCAACGTGTTCTCCACGTTATGCATGCCGGGGATGGGAACATCCTCGAGCACGCAGACAGGGACCTTCAGGCCGTCTTCGACCAGGAAGATCGTGTCGCCATCGAGATACGCGCCTTGCTCGACGCGCTCCTTCATCGAGAACCACCACACGTTGGCGTAGGTCTCTTCGGCGGCCTTGCGGCAAAGGGGATCGTCGTAATTCAGGATCAGGTGATCGCCCTCTTCCTGGTTTTCGGTGATGCGATACTTGGCTTCGATGTAATCCCGCATATCGGGATAACGATCTTCGTGGTCGCGCGAGATATTCAGGATCGCGGCGACGTGCGGGTGAAAGCGCTCGATCGACTCGAGCTGGAAGCTCGAAACCTCGGTGACGAGAACCGTATCGCGAGTCGTGTCCTGGCTGGCCAGAACGCCGTCCGAAAAAGCGCGCCCGATATTACCGGAAACGACCGCGTTCTTGCCCGCGTCGGTCATCATCTGGCCGACGAGAGTCGTCGTGGTCGTCTTTCCGTTGGTGCCGGTGATCGCGCAGATGGGTGAGCCGGCGAAGTAGGACGCCAACTCGACCTCGGAAATCGTCTCCAGACCGCGATCCATAGCGGCCTGATTCAACCAGTGCTCGAGCGGAACGCCTGGGCTGATGACCAGGGCGTCGCAGCCGTTGAGCACATCCTCGGTGACATTGCCAAAGTGGTAAGTCACCAGGGCGCGGTGCAACCGGCGGATCAGGGAGCGGAACTCCATTGCGGGACGTTCGTCGACGAGGACGACTTCGATCCCGTGATGGCGGAGCAGCGACATGGCGCCGACACCGGAACGGGCGGCACCGAGTACGCAGACTCTTTGATGCGGAAAATCGTGGTTCTTGGTACTAGTCATTTCGTCTTACCTCCGGGAACAGATGAACGGGAGCAGTGGCACTGGAACGACGGGAGCGGCACTGCGGGAACAAATCACTGGGTTTGGTGCCTCGATCTCTGATTCGTGTTCGAGCCGAAGCGGTTTCTGCCTCCTTTCGCTATCGCAGCTTCAACGTGCTCAGACCAGCCAGCGCCAACAGCGCGGACACGATCCAGAAGCGCACGATGATTTGGGATTCGGGAATTCCGGCACGTTCGAAGTGATGATGAATCGGCGTCATCAGGAACACGCGCCGCTTCTTCCAACGGAAAAACGAAACCTGGATGATGACGCTCAGGGCTTCCATCACGAACACGCCGCCGACGATGAGAAGCAGAAACTCCTGCTTCAGCAGCAGCGCTACGGCGCCCAATACGCCGCCCAGCATCATCGAGCCCGTGTCGCCCATGAATACGCGTGCCGGCGGGCTGTTGAACCACAAAAATCCAAAGCAGGCGCCGATGACGGCGGCCATCAGGACGGCGAGTTCGCCCGCGCCACGCACGTGGGGGATGATCAGGTAGCTGGATGCGTCCACGCGACCTGCGAGGTAAGCCACAAGACCGAAGCACAACGTCGCCGAAATCGTGACCCCCGTTGCCAGGCCGTCGAGGCCGTCCGTCAGGTTGACGGCGTTGCTCGTGCCGGCCAGGACGACGATTGCAAACGGGATGTACCACAAGCCGAGCGAGAACGCCCAGTCCTTCACGAATGGGAAGACGATCACATCGCCGCCCGTCATCCCCGCGTGCTGATAGGACACGAGGCCCTTGTAGATCGAAATATACATGATCGCGAAGATTGCGGCGAGGGACGACTGTGCGAGGAGTTTCTTTCGAGCGGACAGACCGTCGGAGTTCTTGTGAACCATCTTGCGATAATCGTCGACAAAGCCGATCGCGGCGAATCCCAGCGCCATCGCGATTGCAAGGCCGAGAACCGGCTGCGTCCAGTCGCCCAGCAGAATCACTGCGCCAAGAACAGACGCGATCATCAGAACGCCGCCCATCGTCGGAACGCCGACCTTGTTGGCGTGCATGTCGAGAAGGCTGATGGCATTGTCGCCCTTCGAATCGCGCACCTGCTGGCCGACCTTCAGGCGACGCAGCCAGGAGATGGTGCGATCGCCGAACGCGATCGAGATCAGGAATGCAACGACCAGCGCGCACGCGGCGCGCACGGTGATGTACTCACCCACTCGCAGGAACGAAAAGGCTTCCTTCTCAGACAACAACTGGGCGAGCCACGGCACCATTAGATCGTCGTCTCCTCGTTGATTTCTTCCGTCATGCGGGTCTGCAGCAGATCGACAAGTCGCTCGAGGCGCGTTGCGCGCGATCCCTTTACCAGGATTGCATCGCCGCTTTCCATGTAGACGCTCAGAATCTCAACGGCCTCGTCCACGCTGGCGGCGATGCAGACGTTCGCCTCTGCGTGATGCGCCTCGTCCGCGATCCAGCGGGCTTGTTCGCCCACACAGATCGTCAGCGCCGGCTTCGTATCCGCCACGGCATCGCCGACGCGTCGGTGCATGCGCTCGCTGAACTGACCAAGCTCCAGCATGTCGCCCAGCACCAGAATGCGACGGCAGTCATCCATCATTTCCGCAAAGGAACGCACCGCTTCGATCGTTGCGCTTGGTGATGCGTTGTAGCAATCCACCACGACGCGCAGCCCGCCGAAGCGGCGGATCTGCGAGCGCATCTCGGGCGCCTGGAACGTCGTCAGACGTTCCGCAATCGTCTGAGGCGAAACGCCCAGCGCGGCGGCCGCAGCCGCTGCTGCCAGTGCATTCTGAACCTGGTAACGTCCAAAAACTGGCAGGAAGACGGGCACCGACTCGTCCGATACACGTAGCGTGAACTGGTAGCCGAACGGGTGACCCTGCTGGATATTGCGGGCCTGCACGTCGGCCTTCATGTGGACGCCGTAGGTCAACACTGTGCTGGGCACGGAGAATTCGCTCCGCACACGCGCGCACTGCGGGCAGTCCGCATTGAGAATCGCGGTCGCACCTTCCGGCAGCGATTCGATCAACTCCGCCTTTGCTGCCAGCAGATGATCCATGCTCTCGAAATTGCCGAGGTGCGCGTCGCCGACATTGGTCAGCAGCGCGATGTCCGGCTGGGCGATCTGCGCCAGTTGAGTCAACTCGCCGCTGTGGTTCATTCCCATCTCGACGATGGCGACTTCGTGGTCTTCGCGCAGGCGAGCCAGAGTGAGCGGCAGGCCAATGTGGTTGTTCTTGTTGCCTTCGGTCGCCAGGACATTCATCTCGCCCCGGCAGACGTGCGCCAGCATTTCCTTCGTCGTTGTCTTGCCGCTGGAGCCGGAAATCGCGAGTACCGTCGGATCGACCTTCTGGCGCCAGTGCCGCGCGATGTCGCCGAGGGCCGTCGTTGTATCCAACACCGTCACGACAAACGCATCGTTCGGCGCGTTGCAAAGGCTGAACTCGCGAGAGCAAACAACACCCGCGGCGCCTTTCTCGAGTGCCTCGAGAACGAATTCCTCGCCATCGTAGTGCTTCCCACGCAGCGCGACGTACACGTCGTCGGCGCGGAGGATGCGCGTATCCGTGCAGAGGCGGTCGACGGGCGTGTCGCCGTTCCCTCGGGCGAGAAAGCCCCCCGTGCACTCCAGAATGTCCGCAACCGTCAAGTTCATCGAGCGTTCTCCACGTGACGTTTTCGATTCATCATGCCCACGTGGGGCGATTGGACTTCACTTCCGTTTCGGCCGGCTTCTGTTCCCATGCCTCGGCCATCGAGCGCAGCACTTCGCGTGCGATCACCCGATCGTCGAACTGGAGTTTCCGTCCGCAGACTTCCTGGTACGTTTCGTGGCCCTTGCCCGCGATGACGACGCAGTCGCCCGACTTGGCCAGCAGCAGCGCGCGCTCGATCGCCAGTGCGCGATCCAACACCACCTGATAGTTGGCGGGCTTAAGACCACTCTGCAGCAGGCCTTCCAGCGCGCCGCGTGCAATGCGCTCCGGGTCCTCAAAGCGCGGGTTGTCCGATGTCACGATGGCATAGTCCGTACGGCGGCCGACGGCTTTGCCCATCGGTGGGCGCTTTGTACGGTCGCGATCGCCGCCACATCCGAATACTGTGATCAGGTCGCCGCTTGTCAGGCTGCGTGCTGTCTGTAGTACCTTCTCCAGCGCATCCGGCGTGTGTGCAAAATCGACAATGACCTGGAATGGCTGGCCTTCATCGATGCGCTCGAAGCGACCGCTGATCGGGCCGACTTCCTCGAGGCCGTTCGCGATCGTCTGCAGATCGATGCCAAGGCTGCGGCAGGCCGAAGCGGCCGCGAGCATGTTCGACAGGTTGAACGCGCCGAGCATCCGTGCATTCACCGTGACGGATTCCTTGCCGGCAACGAGCTTGAAGCTGGTTCCGTCCGGGCGGAAGCAAACGTCTTCCGCGTGGAAGTCCGCCCCCAGGCCTTCGCGGCGTGCGTAGGTGAAGTGATCACCCAGGTAACTGTGGGAGAGCTCCTCGCCGATCGGATCGTCGAGATTGAAGCACGCGGTAGCGCCGGGTGTCGGATCGACAAAATCAAAGAAGAACTGGCGCTTCGTCGCGATGTACGTCGGATAGTCGCCGTGGTAGTCCAGGTGATCCTGTGTCACATTGGTCAGAACGCCCGCGTGGAAGGGCAGACCGGACATGCGCGCCTGGTGAATGCCGTGGCTGGAGGCTTCCATCACAACCGCCTGCACGTTGTCCTTCTCCATCGAGGAGAAGAAGCGCGCCAAGGTCATCGAGTCCGGCGTCGTGATGTGCGCGTCGACGTACTTGCCATCCCAGAACGCTCCGAGGGTTCCGATCAGACCGGTCTTGCGGCCGGCTGCTTCCAGGATGCCCGCGATCATCGATGTCGTTGTCGTCTTGCCGTTCGTTCCCGTGACTCCGACCACAGTCATCGCACGCGAGGGATTGCCATAGAACGCGTGCGCCAGCGGCCCCAGCGCCATCCGTGTATCCGGCACACGAACCATCGTCACGCCGGGGTAGGGAGGAATGTCCTTTTCGACCAGAATGGCCGCCGCGCCGCGCGAAACGGCTTCGGAAATCAGCATGTGGCTGTCGGTCTTTGTGCCGACGATTGCGGCGAACATCTGGTTGCGCTCGACCTTCTGGGCGCATGTCGCGATTCCAGTGATCATCACATCCGGATTGCCGTAGATGTCGGCGGCAAGAAGACCGGACAGAGAGACGAGGTGAAGCAGGGAGACAGGTTCAGCGGGGACCATCAGAAATTCCTCCGAGGGGACTGAGCGACGAGAGCGTCTGCGGGAGTGAGGGCGCGTGGGGCGTCCGGAGAAAAGACAACGATTACATCCGAGTTGGAGTCGATCGACTGGCCTGCGGGTGGCGTTTGGTCGGCTGCGCGACCGCTGCCGATGAAGCGCACGCGCTCGAGTTGCGCGGGCAACTGGCTGCGGACTTCCGCCATCGAAAGACCGGCGAGGTTCGGCATCGTGCCGGCCTCCAACGCCGTGGCCTGCGGGAAGAGCAACGGCTGGAATGGCGCGAGATCCGGCGACGAAGCAATATCGTCCTCAGCGCGGAACTCGGTCGGCACCAGGCCTAACTGTAGTGTCGCGCTGCGGGCGATTTTCTGGAAGACTGGCGCGGCCACTTCCGATGCGTAGTGCTTGCCGTGCGGGTTATCGACGAAGACATAGACTGCAATCTTTGGATCCTGAATCGGCAACGCGCCGCCGAAGGACGCGATATACTCTTTGTGTGTATGAATATGTGATTTGACAGTTGTTCCGGTCTTGCCGCCCACGCGGAACCCAGGAACTTGAGCCTTCTTGCCGGTTCCGTTCAGCACGACGTCTTCCATCAGACGGCGCATCAGCTCGCTGGTTGAGGGACGAATAACATGGCGACGGACCGTCGGCTCGAAACGCTCGACAACATTGCCGCGCGAGTCGCGGATTTCCTTCACGATGTAGGGCTGCATCAGGTCGCCGCCATTCACGAGCGACCCGATGGCAGAGCAGATCTGCACGGGCGTCAGGGCCATCTCGTAGCCCATCGGCAACGACGTGCGGCTGAACTTCGTCCAGCGCGACACCGGGTACAGCAGCCCGACACCTTCGCCACCGAGGTCGATGCCGGTCGACTCACCAAAGCCGAACGCACGCAGGTACGCGTACCATTCGTTATTCTCCAGTACTTGTGCCGCCTTCACCGTGCCGACGTTGCTGGAGTGGCGGATCACCTCATAGAAGGGGACGACGTCCAGGTAGTGGCCCGGCGAATCGGTCAAGCGGCGGCCATCGACAACGGCGCGTCCGCCTTCGCAATCGACCAGTGTGTCGATACTGATCTTGCCCGTATCCAGCAGGATCGCCGCGGTGAAGAGCTTCGCCACGGATCCGGTCTCGAGCGGATCGGTCAGGATGCGATTCCGTCGATAGTCGGCGGGGTAATTACCTTGCTCGCTGTTGTCGAATGTTGGCCAGGAAGCGAGTGCGAGGACTTCGCCCGTCATGACATCGATTACGACTGCGCCCGCGGCGTCTGCTTCGAATTCCGCGGCCGCATCGGCCACAGCATTCTCGGCTGTCTCTTGAATTGCCGCATCCAGCGTCAGAATCAGCGAATGCCCGCGAGCGGCCAGGATGTCTTCCTGGTGCACGGGCTGCAGCACCTGGCTGATGGCCGAGCGCGATGCCGTTGTCTCGACTCGGCGGCCCATCATCGTGTCGTTGTACTTCAGTTCCAAACCACCGAGGCCGACGTTGTCGCCATCGCCATCGGTGCCAGTGAAGCCGATCACGTGCGGCGCCAGGTGGCGCGGGTACAGGCGCTTGCTTTCGCGATGGAACCAGAAGCCGCGCCGTGTGATTTCGTACTCGTCGAGCAACTGGCCGACGCGCTGTGCGGCCTGCGGATCCAACTGGCGGCCGAGAGGTACGACGCCGTTGCGCTCGAATCGCGCTGAAATCGTCTCCGGATCCAGGTTGCAGTAATACGCAACCTGCTCCGCGACGGCATCGAGATCGACATCCGCGTGCGGCGCCTTGAAGTACTTCGTATCAACGTAGATGGAGAGTGTTCCGGTGCTGGTAGCCAGGGGGCGGCCGTTGCGATCCAGAATATCGCCACGCTCCGCCTGGACAACGACGCGCTTCGTTTGCTGATTGGAAGCGCGTTCCAGGAATCGCTCGTGAGAAGCCACCTGCAACATGTAGAGTCGAGCGCCGACAAGCCCGGCAAGGAGACAGAACATTGCCCCGAGAAGCAGAACGCGGAATTTGTGCGGAAGTACCAGCATGGTTCAGCAACCATCAACGGGATCGGGGACGTTCGTCGGGAGCGAGGGCAACGCCGGCTCATCGCCCGGCTTGTCGTGCGCTCTCATCTACTGCGATGGGAAACTTGCCTGGGTTCCCCCGGAGCAGCCGAAAAAGCTCCTCCATGACTTCGGCGGACGAGCGATCCGCCAGGCGGGGGTGAAAGAGAACTCGAAATTCGTTGTTGACGGTCTGCGCGCTCTCGTCGATTGACTCGATCCGAACGTGGGGGCCAACAGCGGCTCGAGGGTCGCAACCGGCATCCTTCGACAAGGCAAGATCAGGCTCGGATGATGGGGGGATAGAAATTGAAGGCCGGGAAGCTTTCCAATTTATTTCCCCGTCGTACCAACGGGACCTGGAGCAAGAGGTATTAGGCTGTAGGTGCGTCTTCAAGAACCGGAACTCGGAGCGGTGCGCCTGGAACATCTCGCCGGAACGTGTACTGGAACAGAGAACGGGAACGGGAACTGATCTGCGGGGACTCTGTCTGGAACGGGAACCGACAACGGGAACCAGCGCTGGGAGCGGAACCGGAAATGCCGAGCGTCGAAACCTATCAACGACTCGGACTTTGCGGGCGTCACCCTGCCTGACCTTGCCTTGTGGAAGGATGGCGGCTTCTTCACCACCCTGTCCAACTACTCAGAACACCTCCTTCTGCCACGCGGCCAACTGACGCCGCTTCGCTTCAAGTTCTTCGCGGGCTTCCTGCTGCGCTTCGCGGTAGGCAGCCACGCGCTCTTCGTTCATCGTCAATTCTTCCACGGCGCTCGGATCCGGATCGATCATGCCGAGTTCCTCGATCGCCGTTTCGCGCAACACTTCATCCCGCTGCATCAGGCCAAGGCGCGCTTCGAGTCGCTTCGCCTCATCGCGACGCGCTGTGGTCAGTTCCTGCAGACGAGCGGCTTCGATCTCATAATCACGCGCCTGAAAGCGCATCTTCACGATCGTCAGCCCCATTCCCGTTGCCATTGCACCCGCCAGAAGAATCGCCAGGAGATCTCGAATGCGAAGCGTTACAGGTGCCGGCTCTTTGCGCTTGCGGATCTTCGCCGACTTGGCCGTCGAGCGACGCACGCGCGTCTTCGTCTTGCTGGAGGGACGCCGGGTCATGCCTTCCCTCCCACTCGGCGGATCGTGCGCAAGCGAGCGCTGCGCGAACGCGGGTTGCGCGCAATTTCTTCCTTCGACGGCTTCACTGCGCCACGGCTCTCGACACGGAACTCCAGTCCTTCAGTCGTTGTGGCCGAGTAGGGATTCTCCGGATCGGGACGCGGCGAACCGGCTTCATCGAACAAGCGCTTCGCGATCTTATCCTCACCGCTGTGGAAGCTGATCACACACAGCGTTCCCCCAACGTTCAGTGAATCCATGCAGGCGCGAATGCCTTGCTCTGCGTATGTGAGCTCGCGATTCGTTGCGATGCGAAGTGCCTGGAAGGTACGCGTTGCAGGGTGAATGCCCTTGTGACGTTGCGCGGCGGGGTAGCAGGCCTCTGCGGCGGCAGCCAGTTCGAACGTCGTCTCGAACGGCTTACGCTCGCGCTGCTCGACGATACGGCGCGCGATGCGGCGAGCGTAGCGTTCATCCGCATAGGACCAGAGCCAGTCCCGCAACTGCTGCTCGCTCGCTGTGTTGACCAACTCCGCCATCGACTGCGTCCCTACTTCCTTCGGATTGTAACGCCCATCCAGGGGCACATCTTTCGAGAACCCAAAGCCTCTGCCTTCCTGAACCTGGAGTGAATTAAATCCCAGGTCTAAGATGATGGCATCGGCTCCCTTCAGATCGTTTTCCGCCAGCACGCTCGGCAACTCGTCGTAACGTCGGGGCTCCAGGATTAGGCGAACCCCATCTGTCCCTTCCTCGCCGGCCAACCGCTCTCGAGCCTTCGCCAACATCGACGGGTCGCGGTCCAAGCCGACAAAAACCCCGTTTCCGGCGAGAGCCCGAACCAGGTGGATACCATGGCCGGCACTCCCCAGCGTGCCATCGCAGACGATCTTTCCGGGAACGGCCCCGAGGCGTTCAAGCACCTCGGTTAAGAGTACAGGTTCGTGATACTCCACGCCGTTTTCGGGTCGTCTCCTTACTCAGTTTGTTTCGTTTTCCGGGTCCCCCGATAATCGGTGCCCCCGGGACTTAGTGAAATCTCTGACCTGCTACCCCGCGAGAGAGCCGCCTGTTCGGCGCTCGATCCCGCTTATTGCCGCCTCGCCTTCATTTCGGCTTCCAGTTCCTGGAAGCGATCCTTCACGCTCGCGCGAGTGCCCTTTATCTTGCCACGCTGCGAATCGAACTGGCTTTCCCACTCGTTCATATCGATCACTTCGAGATGCTCGCCAGCGGCGCGGATGAACACCTGACCGGACAGGTGGAGTTTCTTTGCCAGCAAGGACGGGATCTTCACACGATTCTGCTTGTCCAGCGGCACCGTCTCGCACTGCCCCGTCACCCAGGCTGTCATGTCTTCCCAGTCCTGATCGCCAGACGGTCCGTTCTCCAGAACTTCGCAAAGATTGTCATGGACAGTCTTCGGAAAGATGCCTAAGTGTTCACCCATCGTCATTCCGATGACGACGTCCAGGTTTTCGTCGTCTTTGGACTCCCGACCGTACGAGGCATCGATGGAGCGGATCGTCTTAACAAACTTGGCGGGGATCGCGATTCTTCCGCGATCATCCATGCTGACATCGGCAAATCCCTGGAACTTCGCCATGCTGCTTCCGCCATCGTTTCAGGGGGGATTTGGGCAGATACTTCCGGGTTCCCCACATTTCCCCCGAGTCTGGGCTGAACGTGCCGATCAACGTCCAGACCGTCAAGACGAGAATCGTTCTTTGAGCCGCTTCTTAGAATTTCTTTAGGAAACGGTCATATCTTGTATCCGATGAAGCGCTTTCCTGCTACAAATTGTTTTGATCAGATCATTAAAAGGGATGTTCGGAAAGCTGTGGATAACTCCGAACCCTTCGGATTCGCCATCTTCTAAACCACTGTTGGTATTTGACTTAGCTGGCGGATTGACTTCCTTTTCTGCCCGAGAAAAGCCCCCATGCGCGTGCTCTTCCTCACTCCCAGTGTCCGAATGCTCGGTGCAAGGCAGTCTCTCCATGCGCTGACGACGCATCTTCCCCCCGATGTCGAGCCCCTCGTCGTATGCTCGGGAAGTGGAGGCTTAACTCAAGAGCTGCAAGCATCTAACATCCCGGTTGAGGTGGTTTCGCATGGTGCCTGGAGGAAACTGGGGGGACGTGCCCATGCAATTCTGCGTCAATTGCCCGCTTTGCGTCGAATTTCGCGCCGCTTTTTGCCCCACGTGATCCACTGCAACGAGTTCCACTCGACCCCCCAGGGCGTCGCCACGGCGCGGGGCACAGGGGGGGAAGTGGGCATTTCCACCCATATCCGCCTCGGGATCCGTCCGGATCAGATTTCCAAGTACAGCCTTCCGCGATGCCACCGAATCGTCGCTGTCAGCGAAGCCTGCCGAGGACTCCTGGCCGGCTCTGTGGTCGAGGATCGGACCCGGGTCGTATACAACGGCGTCGATCTGTCGGCGTTCGAGCCTGCCGAGCGCGATCTGACTGTCCGGAACGAATGCGGGTGGGGGGCGGACGAGCTTGTTGTGGGACTTCTCGGCCTGATTTCACCCCGCAAAAACCAGCTCGTCGCTGCGGAGGCCGTTGCCTTGGCCAATAAACGGGGCATTCCCGCCAGGCTGCTTCTGGCCGGCGACGCATTCAAGAGCACCGAATCATATGGCGAGGAACTTCGCCGGCGCCTTGAGCAGCCGGACCTCGCCCAGGCCGCGAAATGGTTGCCATTCCAAAAGGAGGTTCGCCCGGTTTACGAGGCGCTCGACGTCAATTTACTTGTGTCTGCAGAAGAGGGATTCGGTCGCACAATTTGTGAGTCCGCGGCCCTCGGAATTCCCTCTATTGGCGCCCGCACCGGCGGCATTCCGGAGCTCATCCGCGAAGGCGAAACTGGTTGGCTGGTTGATGAAGGCGATGTGGAGTCGCTGGCCGGCGCTTTCCAGACGGCCTGGGAGGCGCGAAGTCGCCTTGCCGACATCGGTTGGGCCGCGCGCGAACACGCCGTTGCGAACTTCAGCATCGAGGCTCACGTACGCGGAATGATTGCCGTCTGGGAAGAGGCGCGCGAGGCCGCCGCCCGGTGATTCTGGCGACTTCTCGTTGACCGGCTTGGAAAGCCCCCCGTATGACCAACGCGGCATTGTACTTGCTCAACTTGCCTATCGGGGCAGCGTCTCCGATTTTGCACACATCACCCCGGGAAATACCACGTGTCCATTACTGCTCTCTCGAAGAAAGAACGTTACCTGCTGACCGTCGCGCAGAAGGAAACCGATCGGCCGCCGATCTGGTTGATGCGCCAGGCCGGGCGCTACATGCCCGAATATATGGCGTTGAAGGAGAAGTACACCTTCCGCGAATTTTGCTTAAATCCGGAAGTCGCCGCCGCAGCCACGCTGCTGCCGCTGCAGATTCTGGACATCGATATCCAGATCATCTTCAACGACATTCTGATTCCGCTCGAAGAGATGGGCCTGAAGGTCGAGTTCCCCGGGGGCGGCCCGCAGATTTCTCCGCCGATTCGAGGCGCTGAAGATCTGGATCGCTTCAATGTTGCGACGTTCAGCGATCCGCCCGTTGCGCATTCGATCCGGCTGCTGAAGTCGAAGACCGGTGACACGCCGGTGCTTGGTTTCTGTGGAGCGCCCTTTACGCTCGCGACCTATGCGGTCGAGGGCAAGATGTCCAAGAGCCAGCACCACATCAAGGAACTGCGTTTCGGTGCACCGGAAGTCTTGCATGAAATGCTCGAACGCATCACGCAGACAGCGGCGAATTACCTGATCAGTCAGATCGACGAAGGCCACGCCGACGGCGTTCAGATCTTCGAATCCTGGGGCGGCATTCTTGCGCTGCCGCACGACTACGAAGAGTTTGCCGCAAGTTATCAGCGCAAGCTGATCGCAATCGTGAAGAAGGCATGTCCCGATACGCCGATTCACTTGTTTGTGAAGGGCAGCAACGGCGTTCTGGAATCGATGGCAGAGACTGGCGCGCAAGTGCTGAGTATCGATTGGACGACGCCACTGGCGGATGCTCGTCGGCGCGTTTCGAAAACGCTGCAGGGCAATCTCGATCCGATCGTCTTGCACACACCCGATGCGATCGACGCGGCTGTCGAACATATGCTCGATGAATTCGATTGGAAGAAGGGGTGGATTGCGAACCTTGGCCACGGTATTCTTCCGCAGGCGAAGGTCGAGGGCGCCAAACGATACGTTCAGGCGATCCAGGCCCTTGCGGCCAAGTGAGGAAGTGACCAATGAGTTCCAATCTTGAAGCGCTCGGAATCACACCGGAGAAAATCCGCGCCTACGATCAACGCATTCCGCGCTATACCAGTTACCCGACCGCACCGTTCTTCACACCGGACTTCGACCCCGACGAGTGGGAGAAGTACATCGAGGAGACGTCGGCGAAGGCAGATGACCTATCGCTCTACGTGCACATTCCGTTCTGTCGAAAGCGCTGTCTGTTCTGCGCGTGCAATGTGATCGTCACGCGCAAGGAAGGCGTCGCGGACGAGTATCTGGATTATCTTGAGCGCGAGATTGAGTTGTTCGCGAAACGCTATCACGGTGCCGGCCGTGCGATCCAGTTGCACCTCGGCGGTGGGACGCCGAATTTCCTCGATCACGAGCAGATGGCGCGCTTGCTGAAAATGCTGAGTAGTCGCTTCACGTTCACCGACGAGAACGAGCGCAGCATCGAAGTCGATCCGCGCATCGCCACACCGGAAGACATCGACGCCTTCTATCATCAGCATGGTTTCCGGCGCATCAGTTTCGGCGTGCAGGACTTCAATCCCGAAACGCAGGCGGCCATCGGTCGCGGCCAGACGCGCGACATCACGTTCGAAAACGTTGCGCGTGCACGCGAAACTGGTTTCAAGAGCGTGAACATCGACTTGATCTACGGCTTGCCGAAGCAAACCGTTCAAACCTGGACGAACACTGTCGATGCGATCATCAGCCTGCGCCCGGACCGCATCGCGCTCTATAATTTCGCGTTCCTTCCGACGAAGCTCGCGCACCAGCGCACGCTCGACGATGCGGACATGCCGACGCCCGCAGAGAAGCTCGACATGTTCATCGCCGCGCACGATCGACTTGTCGCGGCGGGCTGGGAATTCATCGGGATGGACCACTATGCGCTGAAGGATGATTCGCTGACGCGCGCACAGCGCGAAGGTTCGCTGCGGCGAAACTTCATGGGCTACACAACGCTGCGCGGTACTGATCTCGCCGCGTTTGGTGTTTCCTCAATCAGCGACTTCCAGAATGCCTTCGCGCAGAACGTCAAGAAGCTGACCGTCTACAAGCGCATGATCGACGAAGGCAAACTGCCACTCGAACGCGGCCTTGCGTTGTCCGATGACGATCGCGCGCGTCGCTACATGATCGAAGAGATCATGTGCAACGGCGTGTTGCGTTTCGATGCGGACACTGGCGTCGAAGGATTCAATGTCGGCGAAGTCGTTCGCGAAGAGAAGGACGCCCTGGCGCCTTTGGCAGAAGACGGCTTGCTGACAATCGAAAGCGATGCGCTCCATGTCACAGACAAGGGGCGCGTGTTCCTGCGCAACATCGCCGTCGTGTTCGACTCGTATCTGAAGCGCGCACGATCCGGCAAACCACTTTTCTCTCGTGCGGTTTAGTCAATGAGCGAACAGACATTCGATTGTATTGTGCTCGGCGCGGGCGTCAGCGGATTGGCGACAGCCTGGCGTCTGATGAAGAACGGCCAGCGCGTGCTTGTCGTTGAGAAGCAACCGCGTTGCGGCGGTGTCATCACGACGAAGCAGGAAGACGATTACCTGATCGAGATCGGGCCGAACAGCTTCACGTCGTTTCCGCTCGCAATTGTGGAACTACTGGATGAGCTCGGCATTCGCGACAGGGCGTTCGCGCAGCCGCTGAGCGAACACGATCGATTCGTCTGGTACAAGGGCAAGCTGCGCAAGGTCCCGATGGGACCGGGCGGATTGATCACCACGGATATCCTCTCGCTGGGACAGAAGTTCAAAGCGGTCAGCGGCATCTTCGCAAAGAAGGGCCGTGTCGAGCAGGACATGGAACTGGGCGAGTTCTTTCGTCAGCGTGTCGGTCCCGCCGTCGTGGAGCGCATGCTGAAACCGTTCATGGCCGGTGTCTACGCCGCCGATGCGGACCGGATCAGCTTTGCCGCGACTCTGCCGAAACTGTACGAGCCGATGCGTCAGCACGAAAGCATCATGGCCGCCCTCAAGTCCCTGCGGAAACCTGGACAGAAGCGCAAGAAGCGGCCGAAGCGCGCCCTCGTCTCCTTTCCCAATGGATTGAAAGAATTACCGGAAGCGCTCGTCAGCGGCCTGGAAAAGGCGGGAGCGACGCTCGAGTTTGAAACGACGGCGACTCTTCGCCCCGGGACAAACTGCCGCTGGGCCGTGGAATACAACGGCAAAACAGCGGAATCCGATCAGGTGGTGATCGCCACGCCGACCTCGCAGGCTGCGGACTATCTGGAGAATATCGCCGCACCCGCCGCGATGGAGCTGCGGGCGATTCCATACGCCGGATTGATTGTCTTCCACGTGGGCGCACCGGAGGAGATGTTTGCGGAGAATCGGAACGGTTTTGGCTTTTTGTCAGTCGCCGAGCAGGGCGTGCGAGTCCTGGGAATGATCTGGAGCGATCGGATTTTCCCGAATCGTGCACCGGACGGTCATCGCCTGCTGACCTGTTTCTATGGCGGCGATAAGGATTCGGAAGTCCTCGGGTGGGACGAAGATCGGCTGCGGAAGCAACTCGTCGAGGATCTCAAGACGACGATGAAGTTCCGCGGAGGCGATTTGCCCTTCCTGAAGTTCCACCGATGGGAGCGCGCGCTGCCCATCTTCCGCGTCGGCCACATGGATCGCATGGCGAAGGCTCGCGAGGCCTTGCCGCAAGGCATCGAACTGCTCGGGAATTATCTCGGCGGCGTTTCCATTCCCGACCGCGTGGACAAAGCGAACACGCTGGCTCGAGAGATTCTGGAACGTGCCGGGAAACGCGACAAGGAATTCGCATGACCTCCAAAGACACCAAACGGGTTGCTGTCCTTTGCCTGACTTATGGCGAGCCGGCGCAACTCGACTGGCGCTCTCAGTACGAGTACTCGCTTTCGATTCTGAATCGACTGACGCGACGCGTTGCGCCCATTCCGAAGTTCATCACGCCTCTTCTTGCTGCCCGGCGTGGGCTAATTCGCAAGAAGACGTTCACCGAAGAAGGCTACCACTCGCCGTTGGAACCGATCAGCGATGCGCAGGCGAAGGCGCTCAAGGAACAGCTCTCCGCAAAGCGTCCGGGCGTTGAATTCGACCTCCGTGTCGTTTGCGAATTCCGTCCTCCGTTCATTTGGACGGTTCTCGATGAGTTGAAGAAGAACCCGCCGGACGAGATCATTCTCGTGCCGATGTACGTTGCGGAGAGCGACTTCACCTCCGGTGTCAGTCGCACCGATCTTGAGAATTACAGGGACAGCGGAAAGGCGAACAACTTGCCGGCACCCCGGTATGTATTGGGCTTTGGCTTTGACAAACGCGCCGCCAAAGTCTGGGCGGATTTCGTGTGGAAGAAGATCCAGGAAGCGAACTGGAGCAAAGAGAAGCTGAGCGAATCCGTCCTGATTCTCGGATCCCACGGTACGTTGCAGTTTCCGCCCGAAGGCATTAACTCGAGCGCGCGCGAGACGCGTTACTTTTACGGTCAGATTCGCTCGCATCTGAAAGAGCACTTCCGCGATGTTCGCATTGGCTGGCTGAATCACGCTCTCGGCGGCCAATGGACATACCCCGAAGTCGCCGAGGCAGGGCAGGAAAGCCACGACCGCGGCATTCGCAATGTTGTGTATTTCCCATTTGGTTTCATGGCGGACAACGCGGAATCGCAGCTTGAAGGCCGCCAGCAGTTGGGTGACTGCGAGTGGGATGATTTGCTCTATCTGCCCTGCCCGAACGACGACCCGGAATTCATGGAACTTCTTTCCACGATGGTGCTGGAACGCCTCGATGGGCCCGCCGGCGATTGGAAGACGATCGGCCAGGGAACACCGGAACTGATTCAGAAAGAACGCCCCGCCATGCCGGGCACAAACGGACCATTGAACTTTGGGGGACCCACGTTAGCCATTTTCGCCGCAATCTTCTGGACGTTGTTGGCTGCTTTCCTGGTGGCGCGGGGGATTCTCCTTGGGCTTGGTTCTCTGGAACCCGGATGGTTTGCAGCAGCTTCTGCGGCGGCTGTTCTGGTTGGCGCACTGAAGGGTGGAACAGTCATTCGCAAGATGGCGATGAACAACTTGAAGCGGCTGAAGCGCATTCCCCAACCCAGTCCCCTCTACAAAGTGTTCTCCATTCCAACGTGGATCGTGGTTCTGTTTTTCGGTTCGCTCGGAATGGTGATTCGATTCACGCACTTCCTGCCGGACGCTTTGCGATCATTCATTCTGATTGCTGTTGGGCTGGCGCTGTTCGTGGGCGCCTTCTACTACTTTCGGAACATCAAGCTCGCCGTTCCACTCCCGGGGCCCAGGTTGACCTCCGCTCCTGCAAAGTAACGCGACATCTCTCGGCAACGGAAAGGTCTTCCCATGCCCAACGGACACCACTGGCACCTGATAGTTAATCATTTCCCGATCTTCGGTCTATTCTTCGCGATGCTCCTCTCCGTTGCGGCGATAATCTGGCCCCGCGTCAAGGAAGTCCGCCGGATCGTTTTCGGGGTTTTGATCCTCGTCGCAATCGGTACGATTCCCGCCTTCCTGACCGGCGAGCCGGCCGAGCACGAGGTTGAGGAACTGAAGGGCCTCGGCGTTTCGCTCCAGATGATGCACAAACACGAGGAAACGGCTGAACTCGCTTTCATTTTGATCATGGTTGTGGGGGGATTTGGAGTTATCGGTTTCATCGCTGCTGAGAAGAAGGAGCAGTATACGCGACATATATTAGCAGCGCTGCTGCTCGGTCAACTCATCGCCTTCGGCTTCACGGGGCTGGCTTCCAACCAGGGCGGAGAGATTCGTCGTCCCGAATTGCGCAAGGAATCCAAGGCGGCGATCGACACTCTGAAGGCTGTCGAGCACGACATTCTGAATCACGAAGAGGACGATTAGAAAACGTCCTGCTTGAGTTTCTTCGCTCCGTTCCGTTCAGTTGCCACCAGCAACACTGACCGGAACCGGACATGACAACCGAACCAATGACATTACCCCCGGTTCCCCGCTGGCTGCTTGTTCTGGCGGGGATTCTCCTATTTGCCTACGCGCCGTATGCGATGTTGCGCGGTCTGGATCCCGACGAGGTCCAGATGACCGCTGCGGCGTACGCGGTGGCGCACGGACAGCAGCTTTACACACAGGTCTGGGACAATCACGGTCCGCTTGTCGCGGAGGGAATTGCGGTCCTTATTCGCCTTTTCGATCCTGATTCCTACGAGTTCCTATACGTGCTCCGCGGAGTCATGTTGGCGCTTATGTCCGCCGGGTTTGTCTTCTTCTGGCGGACAAGTCGGCATGTATTTGCCGAAGAATCGCGACTGCCGATCATCGCACTGATTCTCTTCGCGGCTTCACCTGCCCTGTTTGAGAAGAGTTGGGAAATCCGCGGCGACAACCCGATGAACATACTCTGGATCGCCAGCCTGATGTGTTGGTTCGCTGCTTGGCGGAAAGAGAAATACATCCTCTGGCTGCTTTCGGGCGCCTTGGTCGGTGCCTGTTTCTTCTTCAGTTTGAAGACCCTGTTTCTCGGATTCTCAGCCGGGTTGATGTTCATTGCGGCAATGATCTTCCGGCGGAAACTCATGGTGGTTCCGCTGGCGCTGTATGGCGCCGGTTCGATGATTACCCCGGCCATCATGTCGATCGGGTTCAAGATATCCGGAAACGGCGCTGCATTCATCGAGCAGTTCGTCGGCAAGAACATGGATCGCGCCCGCCCCCCGATCTTCGAAGGCTTCGACGAGTTCACCGACCTCTCGACGATTTGGGCGTACGCAACGCTGCTTGTTCTCGGATGGACGGCCTATCGCATTGCGCGTCGCAAAGCACCGGCCGAGATTGCGATTCTATGGCCGGCCGCTGCATTCCTCGTATTCCAGTACATGTTTCTCATGCCGACTTTTCACTACCAGAGCCTCCTTGTGGTTGCCGCGCCGATTGCGTTGTTGTCCGCATGGGCGTTGTGCGATGTCGCGGATTCCATTGCTCGGAGCAACCTCCCCATCACTCGGCGTGAGCCCATCATCGTGACAGGCCTGGTATTGGCCGTGATTGCAATGATGGATACTGAACGGAAGGCGGAACTGATACTTCCGAACGAGATCGCCTTAGGTAATTCGTGGCAGGAAGTTATTCCCAAAAACACGACCGTATTCGACGGATACGGTCATCCGTTGTTTCGCCCTCACCCTTTCGAATACAAGGCGTTCGTGACGACTCTGCGCGATCGATATGAAGCGGGCGACCTGCCCATCGATGTTCCACGGGGCCTTGAGCGTGAGAATGTCCTGTACGTGGTCTACGACAAGCGCGTTCGCAAGTTGGGTGCGGATGTCGTACTGGCGCTGAGAGCCTCCATGGTCCCGCTGAAGACCCCCGGTCTTCTGGCGGCTGGCAAGGTTGTTGAGCGAGGTGATGCAGAAGAAGTCGAGGTCGTGATCCCCCGGGAAGCGGAATACTACTTCGGCTCTGCCGAAAATGGGGACGCAGTTGAGTGGCTCTTGGTCAATGGTGATCCAGTAACGGCTCCGGGGCCAGTGTTCTTGAAGGCGGACCGCGTCATGTTGGATTGGGATGGAGATGGGCCTTTACTCTTATGTGTCGCCAAGCCGGATGAATGGAATCGCAAGGGAGCAATCATTTCGGCGACAGAGGATCTCCCAGATCCTGGCGATGAGAAAGCCACTCGTACGATCTGGCCAGAGTATTTTGAGTATTGATCAGGCCTTGCGCTGCGTGACGATTAATTCCGCTAGCAAACCAACGCCGCCAAGAAGGACGCCCACGCAAATCAGAATAATGTCCGACTCCTGCAGCGTGTGACCCGAGAGCACCAGCAGATCGAAGATCCCCTTCACGATTCCGAGGAGAATCATCCCCGCGGCCAGCGGCATGTAAACCCGCAGCGGACGGAAGAACGTCATGATGCGGAGGATCGTCGTGATGTACTTGCTGCTGTCGGCTACGGGGTGGAACTTCGACTTCCCGATTCGCTTGTAATATGGTGTCGACACGTACTTCACGGGATGGCCGTTCGTCAGGAAGGCGAGCGTCATGCTTGTCACGCACGAGAAACCGTCCGGCATGACCCAGAGATAGCGGAGCATCACATCTCGCTTGAATGCTTTCAGGCCCGTATTCAAGTCCGGAATATGATGGCCCGAGATATAGATCGCGAGCTGGCGGATGAACCACTTCGCCATGAAACGCAACGCCCGGTACGTGCCGCGTTCGCTCGTACGCGCGCCATTCACCTGATCGTAGCGCGGCATATAGGATAACATCTTTGGGATCGTTTTTGGTTCGTACGTTCCATCCGCATCCAACATCACGATGATCTCGCCGCGAGCATTGATGATGCCTGTTCGCCGGCTGGCGCCGCTGCCCTGATTCACCATGTGGCGAATCACGCGCACACCGGCCTTCTCCGCCAGGTCCGGCGTTCTGTCGCGCGATTTATCATCGACGACCAGGATCTCGTACTCGCGCCCCGTCTGATCCATCACGGCGCGCACCGCTTCGATTACCGGAACAATGGCCTTCTCCTCGTTGTAGGCGGGAATCACCACGGAGATGAAATCGGGTTCTGAAGGGGCGTAGTCGCGCATGGGGAGACCTCGAAGATCCTGCGGAGATTTGCAAAGACCTATTCATTGCGCGCCAACGAAGAGTGAGGGGTCAAGGCTCGTTCCGCCATCTCCTTTTGCGAGGAAGTGAGCCGCCGAATTCTGGTTGGCAACACCTGTTTATGGCGCCATGCTCCATTCAGGCGATGAAGGGGGTAAACCATGTGGAAATTGGCGTTGGGTTGGGTTCTGGTGGTCGTGGTTCTTGCGGTGCTGGGATATGTCCTGACCTGGAAATACCTTCCCAAGGACAAACCGCATTGGCGTCGGGCCGCGTGGGTTGTCAGCACTCCCGTCATGTTCTTCTGGCTTTGGATGGGTCTGGACGAGCTCTTCGCGTGGCCGGTTGCCGTCCTGACCGGGGAAATCCGCGCGCTTCCGGGATTCGAATTCACCGCTATCCTCGTCGGCGTTTGTGCGGCGGTCGTTCAGCAATGGACGAACGAACGCCACCCTCCAAAAGATCGCTTCGTCGCGCACAACGGCATCGTATTGGCCATCTTCGCCGCGCTGATCCAGTACATGTCGCCCCTGGCTCGCCCTGCGACTCATCCCCGCTTTGCCGGCGAATGGAAGGACGGTGTCTGCATGCAGAGCGAGGGATACCTCTGTGCGCCCGCCTCAGTGGCGACGCTGCTGCGAGAAATGGGCATCGAGACAACGGAGGAAGAAGTCTGTCGCCGCATGATGGTCAGCACCATGGGCTCCCTCGAATGGGACATGCTGCGCGCCGTCAGGTCCTACGGCCTGGATGCGAATCTGCGTTGGATCGGCAAAGACCCCGGGACGATCCCCACGCCATGCATGGCGATGGTGCGCCTGATGACGAAGGAGGGGAAGCCCGGGCTCGCTCACGCACTGACGGTTCTCGATCAGAAGGGTGACATTCTGACCTTCGGCGATCCGCTGGCCGGGCGATTCGATTGGGATCGCGAGATGACTCGGCGGAACTACTACTTCCAGGGTATCGTGATTGTCGCAAACCCGCAGTAGGGGAGTGCGCCGAATCCCCTCCACTTCCCGGTTGTCGCGCCGCGTCGGACTCCTCCATAATTGTCTTCCGTTTGCGGCAAATTGCCGCGCGCCGACTCTTAGAATTCGAATCAGGTGAAGAATATGATCGATCCAGGAATGATCCGGAAGCTGCAGAGCGACCTGAATACTCGCGTCGAGAAGATGCATGAAGATCTCGAGAACGAGACCGTTGAAGGAAGCGCGGGCGGTGGTGTCGTGAAGGTAACCGTCAGCGGGACGCGCGAAGTCCGCGCCGTCCAGATCGGTCCCGAGGCGATCGACCCGGACGACCCCGAGATGCTGCAGGACCTTGTGATGGCTGCAGTTAACCAGGGGTTGGACGCCGCCAAGAAGCTCCACGAGGAGCGTGTCTCGGCGATCACTGGCGGCATGCGTTTCCCGGGCCTGATCTGATCGCGCCACGTCATGTCGCCTTTACCGAAAGCCCTTGAAGTCGCCATCGCGGAGCTCGGCAAACTGCCCGGCATCGGTCGTCGCAGCGCCGAGCGGATGGCCTTTGCGCTGCTCCAGGCCGAAAAGGCCCAGGTTGCCGAGTTGTCCGATGCTCTCGTTCGCTTGCGCGAGGAGATCGGTACGTGCCCGACTTGCGGCTACTTCACGGACGCGGGGGAGTGCCCGATCTGCTCCGATCGCGGGCGTGATCGAACGGCGCTCTGCGTCGTCGAGCGCGATCTCGACGTCGTGGCGATCGAGCGGGCTGGCGGTTTTCGCGGTATGTACCACGTCTTGGGCGGCGTGCTGTCGCCGTTGAAGGGTGTTACGCCTGAAGACTTGAATATCGATATGCTGTTTCGCCGTCTGGATGGAGGGGAGTTCCGCGAGGTGATCCTGGCGACCAGCCCGAGCGTCGAAGGCGACGCGACGGCCCTCTACCTGTCCAACCTACTCGCGGATCGCGCTCTTTCGGTCACTCGGATCGGTCGCGGCGTGCCCATGGGCGGTTCGTTGGACCTGAGCGACGCAGGCACACTGCGCCTCGCACTCGAAGGACGACGAACCATAGACTAGGATCCGGCATGAATCACTTCGACCTTGCCTATCTTGCGGCACTTCCGGTTCTTGCGCCGGTCGTGACCTACAAGCGGATGCGCTACGGCAAGTATCGCGAGAGCCTGCCGGGGATGCTTGGCAAGCGCCTTCCGTCGCCGCCGTTCTCGCCGGCCGGCGTGGAGCGCTGCTGGCTGCACAGCGTCTCCGTTGGCGAAACGATTGCCGCCGGCAGCATCTACAAATCTCTGCGGCATCGTGAGCTTGGCTGGGATTTCCTGGCGACAACAACGACTGAAACAGGCCAGGCACAAGCGAAGCGCACGCTCGAAGGAGCAGAAGCCTTTGCGTATGCTCCGGCGGATTTTTCCTGGACGGTTCGCGCATTTCTCGACGCCTACAATCCGTCGCTCTATTGCCTGTTCGAGACGGAGATTTGGCCGAATCTTCTGAGCCAGTGCGGGCAGCGCGGCATTCCCGTGTACCTGATCAACGGCAAGGTCAGCGATCGCAGCGCCGAGCGCTACGCTCGCGCCAGAGCGCTCTTCCGCGGGCCGCTCTCGAGCATCCATCGCTTTTTCATGCAAACCGAGAAGGACGCCGAACGCATGGCGCGCATCCTGGGATCGGACGAACTGGTTCGCGTCTTCGGCAACGTGAAGTTCGATGCGCTGCCGACTCCGCTGACCGTCGACGAACGCGCCGACATCCGCGGCCGTTGGGGTGCAGGCGAGGACACGATCGTCATTCTGGCCGGCAGCACACACCCCGGTGAGGAGGAGATCGTTCTCGAAGCTTACCGGCGTGCGCGGCTGACGAACCCGAACGCGCTGCTCGTTCTGGCGCCAAGACATCCGGAACGCTTCAGCCCCGTGGCCGAGTTGCTCACCCGGGCGGACATGCGCGTTCATCGAACCAGCACCGGGCCGAATCCGGGTGATGCAGACGTGGTGCTGCTGGACGAAATGGGAGTGCTTGCCCGCAGCTTCGGCGCCGCGGAGATTGCGCTGGTTGCCGGCAGTTGGTGCCCCGTTGGCGGGCACAACTTGCTCGAGGCCGGCGTCC
Organism: bacterium; assembly: GCA_020444065.1. NCBI lineage: Bacteria > bacterium. The sequence continues at coordinate 324,320 of JAHLLQ010000002.1, forward strand.
ATGGGATCCCTGTCCTGCGCGGTCCCGATATGCACAGTCAGCCCGACATCGTGCGCGTTCTGGGGCCGGAACAGGGCGCGCCTGAGGTCTCCGCCGAGGATCTCGGCGATTGGCTGATTCGCCTGTGCCGCGACGCGGATGAACGCGAACGCCTGGGGCAGCTTGCGGCCAAGGCCTCGAACTCGAATCGAGGCGCCGCCGGCAAGGTCGTAGATGCTATGCTGGAAGATCTGGCGAAGTCCCGCCGCTAATCCCTGAATCGCATTGCCAGCTTCGGAATTGGCTCATCGCGATAGCCCGCCAGGTAGGCCATGGCGAATCGCGCATGCCATTCGTCAGGACCGTCCGGGCGGCGCAGCGCATCGCTGATTCGCAGCCGATAGCGCATCCTCTCAGCCACGCCCAGGTACTCCCCGAGGATCATGTCGCGCAATTCCGGGTACTTCTCGACGAAACACCGTGCGCTCGCGCCGCGCTCCCAGGATTTCGCAGAGTACTGTTTCGGCTCGAACAAGTGGTGGTGATACAGGAACGCATCCGCGGCGTACAAAATCCGCAGTCCGATCTTCTGCAGCCGATAGGCGTACTCGTTGTCCTCGTAGGCGGGGTAGGGGAAGTTGACGTCGAAGAGGTGTCCCTCGTCGAACCACTTCCGGTGGATCGATGCGTTCAGCGTATGGAAATACACCCAGTCCGCTTCGCCGTTTGGGGGGATCAGGTAGTAGAATGAATCGTGGTGCGCCACCCAGTGCATGAAGTCGTTGATGATGACCTCCGGTGCCCACCGGGAGTTGCCAAAGACGGCGTGACCGGGATCTTCGCGATGACGGCGATCGTGGACCTGAAGGAAGCCGGGCTCCAGCCGCACATCGTCGTTCAGGAACAGGATGACCTCGCCCTTTGCAATCTCGACAGCGGCATTGCGTGCTCGAGCCGGTCCGCCCTTGTCGGTTTGAAGCCACTCGAGCGACCAGGGCCCCTTCCACTCCTCGGCTGTCGAGCGCATTTCCGGCGGACCGCCGTCACAGGCGACGATCACTTCTGCCGGCGCGTCGAATTCCTGGCGCCCGAGCGTTTCCAGGCAGGTTCGCAATCGATCGATGCGATCGTAGACAGGAATAATGATCGAGAGGCGACAGGATGTCATCGTTGGGTTGCTCTTGGGCTCCAGCCTTGTGGAGAATCGCCCCGACGTTTCGGCTCGCCGGGCCTTGTCGTCAATCCTTGAGGTCTCTTCGTTTCTGCGCCCATGCCGCTGCTCATCGCCGGGTTGGCCACACTTCTTCTGCTCATTCCGATCCTGGTGACGAACTTCCAGGATGGCAAAGCCGGCTCGCCCCTGGCCTGGATCTTCGTCGTCGGTGTGGGGTTCGCCCACCTTCCCCTTGCCATTTGGTGGAAGCCATTGCGGCGGTTCATCGATCCGCCGGAGACGCCGACGCTCCTTCGGACGCCGGTGAAGAGGCTTCACATTGGCATTCTTGCAGCGGGTCTGATCGCACTCTCCGCCATAGTCCTGATCAATGAGAATGCGCTTGTCGGTGGAATCTTCGAACGCCCGGTCGATCCGGGAGCCGGTGGATCGCTGCCCTTGATGGCGCAGGTCTGCAATCGATTGCTCCAGGGCCTGCCACTCTACGAGCAACGGTACGAGATGACATCGTACTCCACGCTCAACTCCTACGCCCCGGGGATGCCGCTGCCGTTCGCCCTGGCGCGCAGCCTGGGGTTCGATTGGAGGTTCGCGACGGTAGGCGCGCTTGTCCTTTTGCTTCCGATGTTGGCGGCCGGGTTGACGATGCTCTTTCGAGCGACCGCCGACTGGAACGCCTGGAAGCGAAGCGTGATGCTCCTCGGCTTTCCGGCGATTGCCATTGGTTGGATGGTGTTGCCTCTCGGGAAAGATTACCTCCTGGACGGCAGCGCTCCCCCAATCTGGCCGTTCATTCTGCTTTTCGCACTTGCGCTGTCTGCCCGAGCGCACCTGCTGGCCTCCATCTGCATGTCCGTCCTCGCGGCAATGAGTATCGGCTGGCTCATGCTGTTGCCGCTCTACATTGGGTTGGTATGGAACGAGGACCGGCGGTTGGCTCCAACTTGTACGTTCATGGCACTGCTCCTGCCCCTGCTGCTGTATGGGCTCCAGTTGAACTCGTTTCACGATCTGATCCGCGGGGCGCTGGGCGAGACGCTCGCAGGCGGAAACTTCCAGGCGGAGCAGGGGCTGACCTACCGGATGCCCTTCCTGACCGGTCTCTGGGATTTTGTGGCGATGCGATCGCTGCTCTTCGTTCTCGTGCTTGTGGCGCTGATGCGAATCGCTATGGCTTTGATGGATGCAGAGATGCCAAGGCGCCGTCGGCTCGAGCTCTTTGCGCTGGCAGGATTCCTGGTCATCTGCGCGTCGCCAATCGCCTTCTACTACCACTACTACGCGCACCTGCTGCTGCTGGCCGGGCTGATGCCAGGGTGGGCCGGCGCCTCCCTGAAGAGCGAACCCTCTCCGCCGAAAGCCCCTGAAATTGCCTTGCCGGCTGTCCTTGCCGTGGCCGCTGCGCTCCTTCCTGCATGGACGCTGAGTCGAATCGCCGATGAGCCGATCGATACTTCGCCCGATCTTCACTTCAGGGATGTGCTGTCGACGGGCTGGTATCCCCCCGGCGAGGACAGCACTTGGGGGGCGGCGCTGAGGCCGACTTTGAGCGTTCCACTGGCCCGCAGCGCACCGGCGGTCCTGAACTTGCATCTCGGGGTTCTGGAGAATCCGAACGGCCCTGCCAATCGGGTTCGCGTGTCTGTGAATGGACTGCCGACGGCCACCTGGTTTCCCACGGACAGCCCATTCGGTGTCCTGTCGGTGGTTTGCGACGATGGCGAATTGTTCACCGGTGCGAACTCGGTGGCTCTCGATGTCGATTGGAGCGAATCGCCCACGAGCCTCGGGATCGGGCACGACGATCGGCCGCTTTCTGTTTTCTTCGGCGGATTGACCTATCAACCGTTGGAATCTGAACCCTGAGAGGAAGAACACGAATTGGAAATCCTGTTTATCGATCCCGTCGCGGGCGTTTCCGGAGATATGTTTCTGGGAGCACTGGTGGATCTGGGAGTGGACTTCGAAGCGCTGCAGTCCGGGCTGAAGGCCCTGAATATCGACGGCATCGAATTGAAGTGCGAAGAAACCAAGCGGCATTACATCGCTGCCACAAAGGTCAACGTAGTCGTTGAGGATGTTCCCCATCCCCATCGCCATCTGGGGGATTTGACCCGGATTATTGAGAAGGCCGATTTGCCCGCGACGGTCAAAGAGCGTTCCATCGCGACGCTGACGCGGTTGGCCGAAGCGGAATCGAAGGCTCATCGAACGCCGATTGAGAAGGTGCACTTGCACGAAGTGGGAGGGCTCGATTGCCTGGTGGACGTCGTTGGCACTTGCCTCGGCATTCATCTCCTGGGAGTTGAGCGGATTTACTCCGGGCCGGTCAGCCTGGGCTCCGGATTCCAGAAGTGCGCTCACGGCACGATGCCGGTCCCTGTGCCGGGAACGCTGGCGATTCTGAACGACTTCCCGGTCCGTCGGACGCAGATCCCGTACGAGATGACGACCCCGACAGGCGCGGCTCTCGTGGCGACGCTGGCTCATCCGGCGGGGCGGTCGCTTATCATGACGGCCAATGCCATCGGCTACGGAGCCGGCAACCGCGATACGGAGCACGTGGCGAACCTTCTACGTCTCGTTCGTGGAGAGATCTCAGAACGCCTGATGGACGATCCGTTCCAGGTCGACCACTCGCACGATCACCACCACCATCATCACGATCACGAACACACGCATTGAGGAGTTCGACATGAGCGACCAGCCCGTTACGCAGCGCTTGGAGCGCAAGCGTATCGTCGAGAATCCGCGCATTCATGTCTTCGAAGATCGCGTACGGCTACCGACCGGCACGGAGCGCCTCCACTGGAAGGTCGACTACCAGTTGGACGGCGTCGGCGTGGTGCCCGTGCTGGACGATGGGCGTGTGCTGCTGGGGTTGCATTGGCGTTATTGCGTGGAGCGCTGGGGATGGGAGATCGCTGCCGGCGGTGTTGAGGCAGACGAGGACCACGCAATCACCGCTCACCGCGAACTGGAGGAAGAAACAGGGCACCGCGCCGGGCGCATGGATTTTCTGCTCGATTTTCACCCCGCTCCGGGCCTCGGGAACGAGCACTTCTTTGCCTTCGTCGCGCGCGACCTGGAACCGACCGGCGCGGCAATCGATGAGGACGAGATTCACGAGTTGCGCGCATTCACCTGGGAAGAAATCCAGGGCCTTCTTGCAGACGGGAAGCTCTACGACGGCTTTACGCTGACGTCGCTTCTGCTTGCACGTGAGCGGGGCTTCTTCACTCTCCCCTAATTCACTGAGCTAAAAAGAAGAACCGGCTCCCGAAGGAGCCGGTTCGGAATGGCGGTATTCCGCGGCGATCAGTGGGTGAACTGCTGCCAGCTATCAACGCCGGAGTAGTCAGCCGTCAGACCCGCGTAGGTCGCGAACACATCGGCAAGCGCGTCACGCACGGTGGCGTAGCTGCCGGTGTTGAAGACGCCGAGATTCTCGTAGGTCAAAACTGCGCCCGTAGAATCAGCGTTGTTATATTCCCACCAGCCCAAGCCGAAGCCGTAAGGAGCGGTGTAGGAAAGGTGGTTCGAGAAGCCAGACTCCTCGAAGTCCGGGAAGCTTCCTTCGCTCGCCGGATCGACCCACACGTAGATGGCATTGTTGCCAACCGTGCTGCTGTCCTTGCGAACAAGGATGTGGTGCCACAGGCCATCAGCGGCCCAGTCGGTACCGGCATTGGCGAGAACCACGCCACCGGTGTAACCACTTGCGTCGACCTGATCCAACCACAGGTCGCCGTTGGCGCCGTAGAAGTTCAGAGCGAAGCTGCCACGAATGAACGATCCATCATCCTGAAGAGGCGTGGGAAGCGTGATATTCATGCTGGCGGTCGGGGTTGTGGCCCACGAGTTGACCTTCACGGCGAATGCGTAGACGTAGTCGTCGGAAGCCAGAAGCGCTCCGCCCTGTTCAAAGATGTAGCCACCCGGTACAGAGTACTCAAGGCAGGCGGTGGTAGAGGCATCGTAGCTTTCGGTCACTGCGAAATAAACGGCGCCTGTGCCAGAGAACGAACCGAGCACGCCCGCGCCCGCCGTTCCGCCTTCGTAACCACTGAAGTCTTCCAGGGCAGTCGGGGCTGCAGAGACGCTGGCCGTCAAAGCGACCAGAGCAAAAGCAAGCAAGAGACTAAATTGCTTTCTCATCATTGAGATTTTTCTCCTTTTCTAGAATCACACAAAAACTTGGTACTTCAAACAACCTCCGCACATTTGGGAGGATTTTTCTGAGCGTCGACCTCCTGAGTAGTCTAGTCTCTGGTGGAACAGACTGCTCTCCACCCAAATCCTGCGGTTTCCTGCGTGCTGAGGAGCCGAAGCTCCTTCGGGTAGCCCCCTGCAAAAAGGCAAACCGAACCTTCAGCAAATACATGGTTAGCGATTAGCACCACCCCACCGCGGATCAGTCAACAGGAAATCACGCCGGACAAGGGCCGTTTTCCTATCTCTTTTACTCCACATGAGCGTGGGCACTAATTGCACCACAATGCATGTATGAGGGGCACACCGGCCCGGGTCAAGAGGTCAATTGCATGGACAGTTGAAAAACTTTGATCGCCCCACACAATATGTCAGAAATGCATCCTGAATTCCCATCTGCGCTGCAACGTCTTGACACCAGCGCTCCAACACCTTGAATGATGACGCGTTTGAACTGCGAGGTTCGCACCAGCCCAGGGAGCTCTTCACGCCTCATGATCAAATGGCTGTTCTTCGATGTCGGCGGCACGATCTTTGACGACGAGCCCGTCTACAAGTTCCAGGAAGATGTCATCTTCGAGCTGTTGAACAAGAACGGCTGCGAGGTGGGGGAGAAGGAGTTTGCCAGCGCCGTCCGCTCGGCTCGCCGATACTATTTACCCCGGTACGTCAACCATCTGATCTGGATTTTCACCGAAGAACCATCGAAATATGAGAAGATCAGCATCGAATTCGAGAAAAAGCTCAACAAGCTCCCCTACAAGAAGTACCAGAAGCTGGTCAACCTGTTGCCCGGCATGAAGGATCTGCTGATGGACTTGAGCCAGCATTTCTCGCTGGGCGCCATCGGCAACCAGCCGGCCGTTGTGCGCCGGCGCCTCGAGGAAGAAGGCCTGATCGATATACTCCAGGTTCAGGCGATCAGTTCCGAAATGGGTATGCGGAAACCGGATCTGCGCTTCTATCTGGGTGCCATGGCAATGGCGCGCTGCCAGCCGAATGAGGCGGCGATGATCGGCGATCGGCTCGACAACGACATCTATCCGGCGCGTTCGCTGGGAATGACCACGGTTCGGCTGAAGAGCGGTCCGCACCGCCACCAGCCCGTCCTCTCGCCGGAGTTCCTGCCGCACTACACGGTCGCCAACACCCGTCAATTGGCAAAATTCATCTTCTCGGACGAGTTCCGGGCTGCAAATTCCGGTGCAGAGATGATGTGGTAGCTACCCACTTCGCAAAAACTCTTTCGGGCTCGGCTGGCAGGCGTGGGTTATCCATGAGCGAATTCCCTCGCCCAGCCTCATCGACACTTCCATAATACTCGCCATAGATTTCAGGAACAATCATGAGCAATCTGAAGAAAGAAATCGCGCGTCGCCGCACGTTTGCGATCATCTCGCACCCGGACGCCGGCAAGACGACACTCACGGAGAAGATGCTCCTCTACGGCGGGGCGATTCACCTGGCCGGAGCCGTCCGTGCTCGCCGCTCATCCCGCCACGCCACATCGGACTGGATGAACATCGAAAAGGAGCGCGGAATCTCGGTCTCCACGTCGGTGATGCAGTTTCCCTACGACGACTATCTCTACAACTTGCTCGATACGCCTGGCCACGAGGACTTCAGCGAAGACACGTACCGCACGTTGGCCGCGGCCGATTGTGCGATTATGCTGATCGATGCGGCCAAAGGCGTCGAAGCGCAGACCCGCAAGCTGTTCGAGGTCTGTCGCCTGCGCGCGATTCCGATCGTGACATTCATTAATAAGATGGATCGCGAGGGGCGCGAGGCACTCGATCTCATGAGTGAAATCGAGGATTTGCTCGGCATCCACTGCGTGGCCGTGAACTGGCCGATCGGAATGGGGCCGTCGTTCCGCGGCGTTTACGATCGCTGGTCGGACGATATTCACTTGTTCGAGCGCGGCAGCGACCACGGCAGCCGCAAAGTCGTGGATCACGCGGCCGCGAAGGACGACGGCTCGCTGCGGAATCTGCTCGGCGAATCCGGCCTGAAAGCCTTCCATGACGATCTGGAATTACTCGAACTGGCCGGAGAACAGTGGGATCGCGAGCGTTTCCTCGCGGGCGAGATCACGCCGGTCTTCTTCGGCAGCGCGCTGACGAACTTCGGCGTCGAGCCTTTCCTGGCGACTTTCGGAACGCTGGCTCCTACGCCACGCGGCCGCCAGACCCTGGAAGGCGAGCGCCCGCCCGACAACGAGCGATTCTCCGGCTTCATCTTCAAGATCCAGGCGAACATGGACAAGAATCACCGTGATCGAGTGGCGTTCATGCGCGTGTGCTCCGGCAAGTTCGAGCGCGGCATGACGGCTCACCTCGTGCGCGACAAAAAAGACGTGCGCCTCGGAAACGCGATCACCTTCTTCGCGCAGGAACGCGTTCAGGTCGACGAGGGCTTTGCCGGCGACATCATTGGCCTCTACGATCCGGGAATCTATCAGCTCGCCGACACGCTGACCGATGGCGAGGAGTTTCACTTCCAGGGTATTCCGCTGTTCTGTCCCGAGCTCTTCGCCCGCGTGGTGGCTCCGAATCCGATGAAGCGCAAGCGGCTCGACAAGGGCCTGCAGCAGCTTTCCGACGAGGGCACGATCCAGGTCTTCTATCCGCCGGATCAGATGGGTGCGCCGGAGCCTGTTTTGGCCGCTGTGGGTCGACTGCAGCTCGAAGTTGTTCAGGAACGCATGAATTCCGAGTACGATGTGGAGATTCGCACCGAGATGCTGCCGTTCACGTCGGCGCGCTGGCTGGACGTCGACGAGGACTTCGACTGGCGCGTCTTCCGCCGCCAGGGTATCAGCGACTGCTTCCGCGACCCGAAGGGCCGGCTGCTCGTGGCCTTCCGGGATGAATGGACGCTCCAGTACGCGGTCCGCAATCATTCGGAAGTCGTTTTCCGCAACGTCGCGCCGGACGCGTAACCACTTCCCGCTAGACCCCGCGGCGGCGGTGCTCTTAGCGTGCACCCACTCTTGCGGGGGGTTCAGCCATGACTGACCAGCATCGCCACATTCTTGTCGCCGTCGCGTGGCCTTACGCCAATGGGCCGCAGCACATCGGCCACATCGCCGGGGCGTATCTGCCTCCGGATATTTTCGCGCGTTACAATCGGATGATCGGCAACAACGTGCTGATGGTCAGCGGCTCGGACACCCACGGCACGCCGATCACCGTGCGGGCGGACGAGGAAGGCATCACGCCGGAGCAGGTGGTCGAACGTTTCCACCCTCTCTTCATCGAAAGCTATCTCGGCCTCGGGTTGACGTTCGACCTGTTCACACACACAGACACGGCGAATCACTGGGCGACGACGCACGAGATGTTCACTCGCCATCTCGAGAATGGCTATATCTACAAGGACAAGCAGCAGCAGATCTACGATCCAAAGGCGGAGCGTTTCCTGCCCGACCGTTACGTCGAAGGCAACTGCCCGCGATGCGGGGCGGATGGCGCGCGCGGCGATCAGTGCGACTTCTGCGGGGCGACCTACGATGCGATCGAGTTGAAGAATCCGCGCTCGAAGGTCACTGGAAACACGGATCTCGAAGCCCGCGAGACGGAGCACTTCTTCCTCGATCTCGGCAAGCTGAACGAACCCCTGATCGAATGGATCCAGGAAGGCAAAGACCACTGGCGGACCAGTGTGTTGAACTTCACGAAGGCCACGCTGGAGGAGCGCAAACTGCGCGGCCGCCCGATTACGCGCGACATGAGTTGGGGCGTGACGATTCCGCTCGATGGCTACGAAACCAAGCGCATCTACGTCTGGTACGACGCCGTGATCGGCTACTTCAGCGCTTCGAAGGAGTGGTCGACGCTGAGCGGCGACGACGATGCGTGGCGCCACTGGCTGGATTCTTCAGTGAATCCGGACGCACGCGGGTATTACTTCATCGGCAAGGACAACATCCCGTTCCACACGATCATCTGGCCCGGGATGCTGCACGGATTCGGCGGCATGAATCTGCCCTACGATGTGCCGGCGAATGAGTACCTGAACATGGCCGGGCGCAAGTTTAGCAAGAGCCGCGGCAATGTGATCGGAATCAATGATGTGCTGCAGCGCTACCAGGCGGATGCCTGGCGCTACGCGCTGACCGCGCTGGCTCCGGAAGCCGGCGATGTGAACTTCACCTGGGACGATTTCGTCGAACGCGTGAACAATGAACTCGTGGCGACCTGGGGTAACCTGGTGAACCGCGCGCTGGGATTCACATTCAAGCGTTTCGATGGGGCGGTTCCCACGCCGGGCGAACTGGACGACGCCGATCGGAATCTCCTGGCCGAGATTCGTGCCGGCTTCGACTCCGTGGGTGAGCTATACGGCGCCGTGAAGCTCAAAGCCGCGGCTGCGGAGTGCCGCCGTCTGACGAGCCTGGTGAATCAGTACTTCACCGAGAAGGCGCCCTTCAAGGTGGTGAAGGAAGACCCAGAGGCCGCTGGAACGATCGTGTTCGTTGCTCTGCAGGCCGTTGACTGGCTGAAGATACTCTGGTCGCCGATCCTGCCGGCCAGCGGGCAGAAGCTCCACGAGATGCTCGGCTACGAAGGGCGTCTCTTCGGCCGCCAGTATACGGAGACGGTCGCCGACGAACGGGGCTCACACCTGGTTCTCCGGTACGACCACACCGGCGCGACGGCGAAGTGGGAAGCCGGCGAGTTGAAGCCCGGCCAGGCCCTTCGCAAGCCGGAGCCGCTGTTCGTGAAGCTGGAAGACGACGTGGCTGCAAAGGAAGCGGGGGAGGACGCGTAGGGGCAGTGGAGTGTTGAATCCCTTCAGGATTCGATCGGATGTTCAAGCCCTTCGGGCTTTTCCTGCAATCCGGTGAATCGCTGCGGCCAGAGAATCCCATAGGGATTCCAGACCCGAAAGCCCAGGGCAAGAGACTCGCGCGCCGCCCTGGGGGGGGGATGAGCCGGAATCCGAGAGCACGCTGAAGGCGTGCAACATCTTCGTAGAAAACAATCGGGCCGGCTGATCGCTCAGCCGGCCCGAATTACGTTCGATGTTCAGTGATTTCAGTACTCTTCGCGCACGATCTCGCGATACTCGCCGTTCGGCAGGAGGTCGCTCTTCAGGATGTCGTCGCGCTTGAAGTCAATCGTGAACCAGCCGAGCAGGAAGTCGGTGAATTCCGATGGGTCGGCGTACAGGCGAATCGTGAAGCCCAAGTGGGTGATCGGATCGCTGATGGCCGCTTCGCCGCCGATGGTCAGCCAGTGCTGCCAGCCGCGCTCGAAGTCGAAGAACTGCCAGTCCATGTCGAATGGCTGGTCGAAGTGCCCCAGTTCCTTGGCGGGCACGGTCTTGTTGAATTTGAAGAAGAGGATGTAGTCCAGGTTGTTCTGGTCCATCCGCTGCTGCCACGGTGTGTCGGAGCGTTTAAAGTGGTTGTTGGTAGAGTATTCCTGCCAAATTGCCGAACCGTGGAAGGGACCGATGCCGACGCGGGTGCGGGACTCGGTGCCGGCGCCAGCGCCGCGGCCTTCGATTTCGGCGAACACGCCGTTGTGGGTGATCGCGCCGAGGTGCATGAACTCAGACGCTTCGACGTAAGCGCCGATCGATGGCGGGAGCGGCCAAGTGGGCGCTTCACCCACTTCTGCCGTAGCACCGACGCCCATCATCATGGTGTCGCGGAAATCGTAGTACCGGCTCTTCATGTAAGCCGAGCAACCTGTGGTGCTCATGGCCATGATGCCGAGAATGACGGTAAACAGGACAGACTTGATCAGACGCATCCGAATCATGTGAAAAAGCTCCCCGAATTGAGCGTGGGAATTCCTTCTAACTGCAAATCTATAACCCTACAGCCGAGGGTCTGTCCCGGTTGAAATAGGGTCAAGCCGAATTCGGCTGGGAAGATGGACCGAAGTCCTGCGAATCGACCATCGCAACATGCCGCTTGACTCCTATCTCTCCTTGACACTCGGCCCCCTCTGAATACTCTTGGCCCCTCCCGCGATGGGCACTCTCACATGTGGGAGGCCGCAGGGTTGAAAATGTTGGGCTTAGAGGAACGAGACGAAGGCTGCCGATTGGCTGTTCGGGTTCAACCGAAGGCAAGTCGGACGGCCATTGTCGGGTTCCACGGCGATCGGCTGAAGGTTGCACTCGCTGCCCCGGCATTGGAGGGAAAGGCGAACAAGGCCTTGGTCCAGTTCTTCGCCAAGCTTTCGCGGATCCCGAAGTCGCGTGTCTCAATCCTGTCGGGGGAGAAGTCTCGCGAAAAGACCCTATTTTCTCGAGGGAGTGACCGCCAGTCAATTGCGCCGCATTCTGGCTGAGCATGGCGTGGCGGAATTCCAAACCTGAAGAAAGAAGCGCTCTGCACCATGTCCCTCTACGATCAAATTCAGGAAGCCGTTCAGTACATCCGGACCAAGACCGATGTGACCCCGAAGGCCGGCATTATTTGCGGCACGGGAATGGGCGAGCTGGCCGACCAGCCCGCTAATCTCGTCAAGATTCCCTACGACGATATTCCGCACTTCCCGGTCTCCACGGTGGAGTCTCACCACGGGTTCCTTTGCTTCGGCGAACTGGCCGGCAAGCCGGTCGTGATCATGCAGGGGCGCTTTCACCGCTACGAGGGCTACACGCTCCAGCAGGTGACTTTCCCCGTGCGCGTGATCCGCGCGCTGGGTGCTGAGGCGCTGATTATTATGAACGCCGTGGGCAGTGTGAATCCACTGATTCGCAAGGGCGCGCTCGTTCTGGCCGAAGACCACATCAACCTGATGGGCGACAATCCGCTGATCGGGCCGAACGACGATCGTCTCGGACCGCGTTTCCCGGACATGAGCGAGCCTTACAGCCGCGAGCTGTCTGCCGCCGCCCAGGCCGTTGCGCTGGAGAAGAAGATTCCCGTGCAGCGCGGTATCATGGTTGCCGTGACCGGACCCAACCTGGAGACGCGCGCAGAATATCGCGTCTTCCAGCGCATTGGCGCCGACCTGGTGACCATGTCGACGATTCCGGAAGACATCGTCGCCGTGCACGCCGGCCTGAAGGTGATGGCTCTGTCGACCGTGACGGATGAGTGCTATCCAGAAGCGCTGGAGCCCGTGGAACTGGCCGAGATCATCGCGGTCGCCAAGAGCCGCGAAGCGGACCGCCAGGCGCTCGTGTTGGGCGTCATCGAGTCCCTCTGATCGAAACCCCTCGACTGAATCCAACGGCATAGAAAGATGACTGATTCCGATCAAGCGAAGGACTATCGCAAGACAGTCCTGACCCCAAAGACTGATTTCCCCCAGCGTGGTTCGCTCCCGACTCGCGAACCTGAGATGCTGGAACATTGGAAAGAGATTGGCTTGGCTAAGAAGATCTCCGAGAGCCGCGCGAGCGCTCCGGAGTTCGTTCTGCATGACGGACCGCCCTACGCCAACGGCGACATCCATATCGGTCACGCCCTGAACAAGGGCCTGAAAGATTTTGTTGTTCGCTACAAGACGATGGCGGGCTTCCGCTGCAACTACATCCCGGGATGGGACTGCCACGGTCTGCCGATCGAGCAGAAGGTCCTCGAACTGATCCGTTCGAAGGGCGACACCAGCAGCGATGCTCTCGACATCCGCACGCAATGCGCGGAGTACGCCAAGAAGTGGGCGGCCGTGCAGAGCGAGCAGTTCCAGCGCCTCGGCGTCGGCGGCGAATGGGATCGCCCCTACATGACGCTCGATCCCGAGTACGAGGTCGAGATTCTGAACGCATTTGGTGCGCTCGTCGGCAAAGGCCTCGTGCATAAGGGCTTCAAGCCTGTGCATTGGGACCCGGTGTTCGAGACGGCCCTGGCCGAAGCCGAAATCGAGTACAACGAGGAGCACGTCTCCCACACGATCTACCTGCGCTTCCCGCTGTACGAGAACGAACTGCCCCAAGAGTTGGCCGGCGTTCCCAAGCCCACGATCGTGATCTGGACGACAACGCCTTGGACGATCCCCGCCAACATGGGCGTGGCGATGCACGCGAACTTCGACTACGTGGCCTATCAGTTGGGCGACGAGTCGCTGATCATTGCGAAGGACCTTCTTGAGCCGTTCCTGGAAGAGACCGGTCTCTCCGGAGGCAAGGTCGTCGCGGAATTCAAGGGCGCGATCCTCGAAGGCAAGCACTGCCATCATCCGGTTTTCCCGGAGCGTCCGTCCCTCGTGATGATGGGCGAGCACGTCACCATGGAAGCCACCGGTATCGTGCACACGGCCCCGGCTCACGGTGTCGAAGACTTCATGATCGGCAAGGAGTATGGCCTCGAGGTCTTCAACCCGGTCGATGAGAAGGGTTGCTACACGGACCTCTATCCGGAGATGCAGGGGACGAACGTCTTCGATGCGAATCCGAAGCTGATCGAGAAGTTCAAGAGCGAAGGCACGCTGGTTCACGCCGGCAAGATCACGCATAGTTACCCCTACTCCTGGCGCAGCCGCAAACCGGTCATCATGCGCGCCACGGAGCAGTGGTTCATGAATCTGAATGCGGACGGACTGCGCGAGAAGGCTCTCGATGAGATCGAGAACGTGCAGTGGATCCCCGCGTGGGGTCGCGACCGCATCTTCAACATGGTCCAGGGACGCCCTGACTGGTGCCTGTCGCGCCAGCGGTCCTGGGGTGTTCCCATCCCGTCGATCCACGACAAGCAGACCGGCCATTCCGTGCTGACGAAGGAGATCGTGGACAAGTTCGTCTCCTACGTACGCGAGGAAGGAACCGACTGCTGGTTCCGCCGGCCCGTGGAAGACTTCCTGCCCGAAGAGATGAAGGCGGAAGACGGCCGCTACGAGAAGGAATCCAACATTCTCGATGTGTGGTTCGATTCCGGCGCCAGTCACTTCGGCGTGCTGGAGCCGCGCGAGAATCTGAGTTGGCCCGCGGATCTTTACCTCGAAGGGGCCGACCAGCATCGCGGCTGGTTCCAGTCGAGTCTTTGGATCTCCGTTGGCGTGCGCGGATGCGCTCCCTATCGTGCCGTGCTGACCCACGGCTTCGTGCTCGACGAGCAGGGACGCCCAATGAGCAAGAGCCTCGGCAACGTCGTTTCGCCGCTCGAGGTCATCGACCAGATGGGCGCCGACGTGCTCCGTCTCTGGATTGCATCGGAAGAATATCGCAGCGACCTGGCCGCGTCGAAGGGCCTGCTTCAGCAGGTCAGCGGCGTATACCGTCGCGTTCGCAACACGATCCGCTTCCTGCTCGGCAACCTGAGCGACTTCGATCCGTCGAAACACTCCGTTCCGTACGCCGAAATGGAAGAGGACGATCAGTGGATGCTGGCGAAGCTCGACGATCTGACGCGTCGCATTCGCCGCGCCTACGACGACTATGAATTCCACCGCGTCTACCACTTGGTAAACGGATTCTGTGTGACGGAACTTGGCGGTATCTATCTCGATTGCTCGAAGGATCGCCTGTATTGCTCGGCGGCCGACGGCAAGATCCGCCGCGCTGCGCAAACCGTGATCTACGAACTGGCGACGCACCTGCTGCGGATGCTGGCGCCGATCATGCCATTCACATCGGACGAAGGCTGGAGCCATTTGCCCACGGCCGGTCGCGTCGAGAGCGTCCACATGGCCGACTTCCCCGCAGGCAACGATGCCTGGAAGAACGCGGAGTTGCTCGGCAAGTACGAGAAGCTCCTGGCCGTTCGTACAGAAGTCCAGCGCGCGATCGAGGCGCTTCGGTCCGGCGAAGAGAAGCTCGTTCGCAACTCGCTGGAGGCTGCAGTCAGCCTGAAGAGCGATGATGCCGCGACGCTGGAATTCCTGAAGAGCCAGGAGAATCTCGCGCGCCTGTTTATTGTATCGAGGATTGCGATCGAGGAGGAGGCGCCGTCCGCGGTGCCTGAGGCGTTGGCCGCGATGGGGTTGAAGGTGGGAGTAACTGTGACCCGCGTTGACGGTGAGAAGTGCAACCGTTGCTGGGTCTATGCGCCGGAGGTTGGACAGGACTCCGAGCATCCATCCCTTTGTGCACGCTGTGCAGACGCAGTCAGGAGTATGACCACGTGACACCTCGGAAAAGAGCCACCAAGAGTGCTGCCAAGAAGGCGGCGAAGAAGACGGCCCGGAAGTCGACGAAGGCCACCAAGGCCGCTGAGCCTGAAGAGAAGAAGGCTGCACCGAAGAAACGTGCCGCGAGCAGGAAGACTGCCTCCGTGAAGCCCGCCGCTAAGAAGACGACGGTGAAGAAGAGCGCAAAGAAAGCCACTGCCAAGAAAGCCGCCAAGCCGGCGGCGAAATCCCGCAAAGCGAAACCAAAGGGAACGACTGACGCGTCGATGACCGCAAAGAAGAAGACCACCGCCAAGAAGGCAACGAAGACGGCTGCAAAGAAGGCCGTGAAGAAGACCGCCGCTAAGAAAGCATCAGTGAAGAAGCCGGCCGCTAAGAAGACGACAAAGAAGGCCGCTCCTGCCAGGAAGGCAGCACCGAAGAAGACCGCCGCCAAGAAAGCTACAACGAAGAAGGCCGCATCGAAGGCCAAAACCTCCGCAAAGAAAGCTGCTGCTCCGCCGAAGAATGGCAAGAAGCTGAGCAAGAGCGAGATGTTGAAGAAGCTTCTCGCGATGCGCGCCGAAGGCACGAAGGAAAGCGCGAAGGCTGCCGCCGAGGAAGCTCGCCGCGGGACCGATCGCCCGATTCCGACATCCGTGGCGAAAGCCGCCGAATTTGCCGCGACTCGCAAGCTGAGCAGCATCGTCCGCAAGTCCAAGGCGGCAAAAGACAAGAAAAAGGCCGAGCCGGAGGAGAAGCCAAAGCCAGTCGCGAAGAAGAAAAAGCGCCGCAAGCCGCCTTACAGCAAGACAGAGCTGAAGGAACTGCGGCAGATCCTGGAGAGTGAACGTCAGCGCCTGCTGCGCGATCTCGACATGATCAACGACCTGGCCATGTCGAACGAAGAGAACATGAGCCATTCGTTCTCGAATCACCAGGCGGATGCCGCGACGGATAGCTGGTCGCTGGAGTCGACCTTTGTGGCCCGGCGCTACGAAGAAGAGCGACTGCAGGACGTTGTCCGCGCTCTCGAGCGGCTGGAAGAAGGCACATACGGCCTTTGCACTATGTGCGAGGACGACCCGCAGAAGCTGTGCGGATCGTGCCCGTACATCCCGGTCGAACGCCTTCGCGCCAAGCCGTTCGCCAACCTATGCGTGCCCTGCCGGACCAAGCTGGAGAAGAAGAAGCGCTAAGGGCGGCCGGCCAGACTCCGATCAGATCATCGGGCCGATGGGGCATTCCCCATTGGCCCGATTGCCTTTAAGTTCGTCCCATTTGGACCAGCAAGTGTCCTTGAGCCTCTTCGCAGCGTGTGATTAGATGCGTGCCGGTTGGTCCTCTGTCCGAGCGCGTTCCCATGCATTCCAAGTCAGAAACTCCCTGGATTCGGCTCGTCGTCGCCGTGGCGGTTTTGTCACTGGCGGCGCTGGTCATTTGGCAGGCTCGCACCGAGGAAGAGGTTGCCGAGATCCACGGGGCACGGTCTCTCGATCCAGACCTCATCGAATTGGACTCCAGCGTGCATGCGACGAGTTCCAGCACGACTCCGTCCCTCGAAGTTGTGGAGGTTCCGTCGCCGACTCCAATTCCGACTCCTGCCCCGACTCCCGAGCCTGAGGAGGAGGACGAACGGACTTCCGAGCCCATCGAGATCGCCATGGCAAGTCCCCCGGGGGGGCTGGGTGGTTGGGTGCTGGACGATGAAGGCTCTCCTCTGACCGGCGCCGAAGTGAAGTTGCGTTTCGAGAAGCTCATCGAAGACGGCGTCGAAGCGCCGAAACTGGAAATGCTATCCGGAGAGAACGGCGTCTTTCGATTCGACTCCGTCCCTCCCGGCCCATGGACCGTCGTGGCGGAGCATCCCGGCTTCTCGCTCGGCACAAAGACCGGCGTGCACGTGAAGTCGAATGCATACACCGGCTCCATCGAAGTCGTGATGGAAGCCGCCCTCACTCTGAAGGGTACGGTGAAGACGCCGGGTGGCCAGGCCCTCAAGGACGTCGATGTGCAGTTGGCAAAGCGACTGCTTTCGATTCGCGAGGACAGTGGCAAAGTCGTCAGCTTCGACATGCCCTATCGTTCTGCAACCACGGACAAGAACGGCGCATTCACGATCGAGCGCACGGCGCCCGGGGTGAACATTGTGTCTGCCTCGTTCGAGGGATTTGTCACAGAGCGGGAGGAGTTGAACCTTGAAGCCGACGGCGACTTGAGTATCGAACTGGTTCTGGCGCCATCTTCCAGCATAGGTGGCACCGTGCGGACTCAAGAAGGGACCCCAGTGGAGGGCGCCGTGGTCACCGCGGTCGATCCAAGCGACAAGAAGACAAAACACGAAGCCACGACGCAGCCCGACGGAGCCTTCCTCCTGTCCGGTCTGCGGGGTGGCAGGACCTACGAACTTACGGCTAAGGCGGCGAATCTCGCCCCGACGGGGCCGATCGAAGTCCCCGCCGGTCGATTAGAGGTCGTGATCGTTCTCGGCGCTGGGGGAGCGATCACCGGCACCATCACGGACTTCACCTCGGCTAGCCCGATGGAGGGAATCGCAGTCAGTCTTCGGTCAGCCGACGGAGCTTTCTCGATCGCACGACTTGCGCGTTCCGGGGCCGATGGAACTTACAGGATCGGCCATCTCCCGTCAGGGAAGTACGACGTTCGCATTCAGGATGAGAAGCTGACCTCCGAGCCTCGCCTCGGAGTGAACGTCAAGATTCCGAACGATACCGGGAAGATTGACTTCGTGGTCTATGAAGGCAAGACGATCTCCGGCACTGTTGTGGAGGACTTCACTGGAGAGCGAATCGCCGGGGCTCGTGTCACGCTGCAAAGCCAGGCCGGAGCGGGATTTCTGACACGTTCGAAATCCGAAGTGACGACAGACGAGTTTGGCTCGTTCAATGTAGAGAATCTGCCATTCGGCTACTATTCACTAGAGGCTACCGCGGACGGCTATCTCGCGAGCCCCAACCCTGAGGCCACGGCGGACGTGCGGCTTGTCCCAGGCGCAGTCGTCGAGCCGGTGACGTTGTTGCTCAGTCGTGGGGGGACGATCACGGGTCAAGTGACGGATACCTTGGGCGGTTCGCTCGGCGGAGCTGTCGTGCAACTCTTCAACGCACCGGGTGCAAAGAAGACAATCAAGACCGACAAACTCACGGCGCTCTCTGCGGCGGACGGTTCCTTCAAGATCACTGGGATTCCCGTCGACAATCAGGTCGAAGTGCAGGCGAGCGCATGGCTGTCCGGATGGGCAAAGGGCAAGAGCGATCGCATCATCCTGTCCGACATGCTGCCGACTGCTGAGACCGTGATTTTCCTCCGGGCAGGAAGTCCCATCGCAGTCCGCGTGGAGGATGAATTCGGGAACGGCGTGGCCGAAGCGAATGTGAACCTGAACCACGGGGAATTCCCTGGAGACAAACGCCCCGACGAATGGACTTCAAAGACTGGACCGCAGGGCACTGTGCTCTTCGATCAGATCCCCCCGGGGCGAGTCTCAATCAGCGCAGGCAAATCCGGTTACGTCGGCGGCGGGACTTCCGTCAATGTGGAGGCGGGACTCTCTGCCGATGCTGTCATCCAATTGGAGCAAGGTCATCGCATTTGGGGATATGTTGAGGATGACGGCGGCGAGTTGATCACCGAAGGTAAGGTCATGGTGCGTGGCGAATCGGGGGCGCGAGGCAGTGGCTCCAGCAAGATCAACCAGGAAGGCTACTTCGAGATCACCGGTATCGGTGCGGGGACGTTTACACTGGACGTGCGTGCGACACGTGACACGAGTGCCGGCAAACACACCGTGCGTCGCGTTGTCTCGGGTGTTCCTTCAGATTCTGAAGCACCGCCGATCCAGGTACCCTTCAATGGCTGTATCACAGGAACCGTCCTCGATGGCGGGACATTGAATTCGATCAAGGGCGTCAACGTTCGTATCCAGGGACGCTACGAATTCCGCGACGGGCGCCAGGCAACATTCAAAGCCTCAAAGAGCTTCTCCGACGGCGAAGGGCGTTTCGAGTTTCCCAGCATCCCTCCCGGCGAATACCAAGTCTACTTCACGGCATCGAACTATCTGCCTGTCGAGGTTGAGGAGGTGATGGTGTACTCGCCTGGCACACGCGATATCGGGCGGACGCTGATGGACTCCGGCGGTGCGATCGCGGCACGCGTTGTTTCTTCAGATGGTGGTGAGCCCATCGCCCGCGCAACCGTTCGCGTGGTGCCCGACGGCGGATCGGCATCGACCAACGCAGAGGGAAAGGCGCGAATCGCCCCGCTCGAACCGGGCATCTACAATCTTGAGATCTCTCACGCGGAATATCTGGCCACAGAGAAGAAGCTGATTCATGTGAAGAGCGGCGAGGAAACCGATGCGGGAACCATCGAGATGGATCCTGGCGGGCGCCTGGTTGGGCGTGTAATTAACGATCAGGACGAGCCGATCGTTGGGGCCAACGTACGGGTTCGCAGTTCAGAAGGGGAGGGCGAACGTTCTGCCAACACCAATGCGGCGGGACGCATTCAGATGCAGGGGCTCGAACCAGGCGGAATCATCATTACGATCACGGCCAAGAGTCATGACCTGCAGATCACAAAGAGTTTCCACGAGACGATTTCCTCGGACAAGGAAACGCAGTTCGAGATCGCTCTCATTGCCGACGCGGAGATTCGGGGCACGCTGCATCCCTCGGGAGGCGGAATGCTCCTGCAGCCGGAAGTGGCGGCGTATCCGCTGGAGGCCGACGGCCAGCCCGTAACCGGTTCGCGACGGGCGGGCGAAGTGAGAGGCAATTCCTTCCTAATTGAGAACCTTGTGGAGGGGACCTACCTCGTGACCTCCGCAGCTACTACATCGTCGGGCGAACGTGCCTACTGGTTCCGCGCCCTCGAATTGCGCGCGGCGTCCGCGACAGTGATCCTGTCGCCGGGAACGGCGCGCCTCTCGGGTCGCGTCTTGTCTGCCACGGACGGACTGCCGATTCCCGGGGCCCGTGTGCGCGTACGCGGCCTCAGCTTTCCCCAGACGGGCAGCAGCGCCTTGCAGAATTGGTGGGAGTGGAGCACCACCACCGACGACCTCGGCTACTATCGCTTCGAAGGGTTGCGCGGCGGAACGTATGAGGTCGTGGCGGCTTGCTCTGAAACGGGACACGAGCAAATGGAGATCATTTCTCTCCGCACGGGAGAGAACGATGCGGCGCACGATCTGACTCTGGAAGAATAGGAGCTTATTGCCGAGTATTGCGCAGGAAGGAAAGCAACTCCTGCCGCGTCTCCTGGTGCGTGCGGAAGCACCCCAGCATCGTCGAAGACATCGTGCTGCTGTGCTGCTTCTCGACACCGCGCATCATCATGCACAGGTGCTGCGCTTCGGTGATGACGGCGACGCCTCGCGGGTTCAGGACCTCGGTCAGACATTCCGCGACCTGGCGCGTTAGGCGCTCCTGCAACTGGAGTCGGCGCGAGAAAACCTCGACAAGGCGCGGCACTTTGCTGAGGCCGATGACCTTCCCGCGTGGAATATAGGCGACATGTGCGGTGCCGAAGAACGGCAACATGTGGTGCTCGCACATGGAGTAGAACTCGATGTCGCGCACGACGACCATGTCGTCGCAATCCTCGGTGAAGAGCGCACCGTTGACGATATCCTGGACATCCATCCGATAGCCGGCTGTCAGGAAGGCGACCGAGCGGTCCACCCGATCCGGGGTCTTGACGAGGCCCTCGCGATCCGGATCCTCGCCGATACGGATCAGTTGCTCGCGCACGAGTTCACTGATTCCGATGCCGGGTCCGGCCTGATCGAACTCCTCGACGTAGGATGCTTTTCCAGCAGGATTGGGTGTCATCATGGGTTGTGCTCTCTGCAAATATGTCCATCGGGCGGATATGTGATTCTGCCGTCCGCTCGGGCGTTGAGATACGAGAACTGTGCCAGATTGGACCGCGAACGTAAAGCAATGAATTCGCTTCCAGTCGGGTTGGATAAGTCCATCGCGACCAATGGCTTGCCTTGACGCCATGGGGAGGGGGCGCCAAACGTTCGGGAACATCAGGAATCGCGGCAAGAATCCCCCCTGAAAGGTCCTGGATGGATCGGGACGAGAAAATCCGTCGCCTGGAGGCGCTGCTGGAGATCGAGAGCGATGATCCGCTGACGCATTTCCTGCTTGGCCGGGAGTACATGGACGCGGAACGTTGGGAGGAAGCCGCCCAGATGTTGCAGCGCTGCGTGGACCTGAAACCCACCTACACGGCGGCCTACCGCTTTCTCGGGGATTCCCATCGGCGCATGGGAGACGATGCGGGGGCGCGACAGGCCTACCAGTCTGGCATCGACGTCGCGCAGGAGACCGGCGACTTGCAGGCCGGCAAAGAGATGGAAGTTCTACTGAAAAGGCTCGAGAAATCATGAGTGGATGCTACATCTCCGCTGTTCTTCCCGTTTACAACGAAGAGGAGAACCTTCCCGCCGTCCACAAGCGCCTGACCAAGGTGCTTGGCAAGGTCGGGAAGCCGTACGAGATAGTCTTGGTAGACGATGGTAGTTCCGATCGCTCGATGGAGATCATCCGAGAACTGTCTGCCGCCGATCCGCATGTGAAGGGCGTGAGCCTGTCGCGGAACTTCGGCCACCAGATTTGCCTGACGTGCGGGCTCGATCACGCCAGCGGTGAAGTGATCGTCATGATGGATTCAGACCTGCAGGACCCACCCGAGTTGCTTCCCAGGATGCTGAAGCGTTACGAAGAAGGCTACGATGTCGTCTATGCCGTCAGGAAGCACCGTGATGGCGAGACGATTTTCAAGAAGGTCACAGCTTCGGTCTTCTACCGTTTGCTGCGGTTTGCCACAAACATCGAGATCCCCGTAGATACCGGCGACTTCCGACTGATTTCCCGCCGTGCGCTGGACAGCGTGCTTTCGCTGCGCGAGCGCAACCGCTTCTTGCGCGGGCTCTTCTCGTGGGTGGGTTTCAAGCAGATCGGCGTCGCCTACAATCGCCCCGCGCGCTACAAGGGCGAGACGAAGTACCCGCTGCGCAAAATGCTGAAGTTTGCGATGGATGGCATCACGTCGTTCAGCACGATTCCGCTGCAGGCCGGCATCTGGCTCGGATTCGGAGCGGCTGTGCTCGGGTTCTTCTATGCCATCAAGGTATTTGTCGACTGGGTGCAAGACTCCACTGTCGCCGGCTGGGCATCTCTGGCAATCCTGGTTCTGTTCTTCGGCGGCGTGCAATTGATCACGCTCGGCGTTCTGGGAGAATATGTCGGACGCATTTTCGATGAAGTCAAACAGCGACCGTTGTACTTCACGCGGGAAGAGGTGGGCTTCGAGGAAGACGAACTGGCTTCCGCCCACAAGCGTCGGAGGATCAACTGAGACCTTGCCCAGGATGAAACCAGACAGGCCCCTGAAGTTTCTTTTTTTGAACTACGAGTTCCCTCCCATCGGCGGCGGCAGCGGCACCGGCTCCCGCTACCTGGCGCGCGAACTGGTGATGCTGGGGCATGAAGTAGAGGTCGTAACCTCCTGGTTCCGAGGTCTGCCGAAGGACTACCGGCAGCGGTCACTCCGCATTCGTCGTCTGCGCACAATTCGCAAGATGGCTGGGCAGTGCCGCCCCTTTGAGATGATCTCCTACGTGGTTGTGGCATTCTTCTATCTTCTGCTGAGGCGAGGGCCGAAGCCCGACGTGATCGTCAGCTTCCACTCGATTCCCTCCGGGATGCCGGCACTTCCGCTCTCCATCTTGTGGCGCGTACCGCACATCGTCCTGTTTCGCGGCGGTGACGTGCCGGGCTTCCTTCCCCAGGACCTTGCCAAAATGCACGCCCGCACGCTGTGGTTGAATCGTGCGATCGTGAACCAGGCCAAGGTCGCGGCGGCGAACAGCGCCGGCTTGCGCAGAATGGCCTCCCAAGCATTCCCCAGCAAGGAAATCGGCGTCTTGGCCAATGGAGTCGACTCGCGCGTATTCACGCCACCGGAAGATCGCAAGGGCCGCGACTGCCTGACATTCATCTTTGCGGGACGTATGACGAATCAGAAGGGCCTCAATGTGCTTGTTCGCGCCGTGAAAGCCGCCACCGAGAAGCGCCCCGGCCTGAAGTGGCGCGCCGTCCTGATCGGTGAAGGCCCCGTGCGCGAAGAGATCGAAGCACTGGTCTCTGAATGTGGCCTGACAGGGAAGTTCGAATTCCCCGGATGGGTCGAGCGTCGCCGCATGGCAGCGCACTATCAGAACGCCGATATCCTGGTCTTTCCATCGCGCTACGAAGGCATGCCCAACGTCGTTCTCGAGGCGATGTCTGCCGGTCTTCCCGTTGTTGGAACGCACGTGGCCGGCACAGAAGAACTCGTCAAGGAGGAGCTCAATGGCTTCCTTGTTGAGAAAGACGATATCGATGCGCTTGCCGATCGCATTGGGCGCCTGATCGACGACGAAGACCTCCGCCTTCGCATGGGTGCAGCCAGTCGCGATCAGATCGAACAATTCTGGAGTTGGACACAAAGAGCGGAACAACTCGCCGAAATGGGTGAAGTGGCACTCGAAGAACTATGTGTACCCCCATCGTAATCTCGCACGACAATCGCGACATTCGAACGGCCGCGGTGATGGCCCTGCTGCAACGGACGCGCCTGCAGGATTGGGCCATCTCGGATGCGGCGCCGTTGCTCCATTACGGTGGCGAGTCGAAAGACGCACCCACCTTCCTGCCCGATCGGCAGTTGTTCGAGGATCGAATCGCCTGGCGCGAGGAGACGCGCAAGCTCCTTAGAGCGATTGGCGTCGGTGCCTTGGATGAAGTCCTGTTCGAGCAGAATGAGGGACACACCATTGCTCGTTACGATCTGCCAGCGGTCGCGTTTGGCCTGCTGCAGCGCTGGGAGGAGGATCTCGAACCGCGCCGCGATGATCACGAACGCTTTCCCGCGGAAGCCAGTCTCCTTCATGAAGCGAATTTGATCGATCGGCCGATTGTCGATGAAATTGCTCAGGCACTCGGTCGGAAGCTGATCGATGCAGGCGCGTGCCCCTCGCTTCCACGGTGGGGGAGTGCCGATTGGGCGTTTGCGCTGACCTTTGATATCGATTCGGCGGGCATGTATCGCCACGGCGGATTGGCCGGCTCGGTACGGCGTCTCGTTCGCGAGCGCGGCGCATTCGCAGGTCTTTCGGGACTTGTCGAAGGCCTCGCTGTCGTCTCGCACCTACGATCCGATCCGCACGAGAACCTGGACGCCATTGCCGATCGATTGGGTGAGATCGGCATTCCGGCGACCTTTTTCTCTCAGGTGTTCCGAGCAGCCCCGATTGACAGCTACAAGCTCTCGGATTGCCCGGAACTGGTCCGCGCGCTCCGTCGACTTCGGACGCGCGGGCACGAAGTTGGACTGCATGGGAGCTACGCCGCCCCGGGCCGCGACGCGAAGTTTCTGGAGAAGCAGCGGAGCATTCTGAAGTCGCTCGTTGGGGGGGCGGTCAGTTCTTATCGTGCGCACTACCTGCGCCAGCCGAAGTTGGAGGATCTCGCGACGGCGGGCTTCAGGTTCGACACCACCGCTGGCTTTCCACGGCGCGAGGGGTTTCGCCTCGGAACTGCATTCCCGGTTCAGGCGTGGACGAACGAGCCGCTCCCGCTGACGATAGTGCCTTTCCAGGCAATGGACGTGACGTTGCGTTACCATCGCAAACTTGATGTGGAAGAAGCCTACCGCCGGGCGGTGATGTTGCTCGAACGCACGCAGGCCGTCGGCGGGCTGGCAGTGCTCCTTTGGCACCCCCACAATCTTGAGCCCCGTCTCTGGCCGGGGTGGGAGAGTCTACCCTTCCGGCTGGCGGAATGGGCGAAGTCCCAAGGGGCCCGGTGCGGGACGCTGTCCGAACTGGCCGCGCCCTGAAACAACCCCTGCAAACCCATTGCGGCGCGGGTCCGGTTTCCGTAGAAGGGGATTCCGTCGGCTCGACCGACTAATTCTGCGGAGGAATTGCCCAAAGTGTCCGAATCGATGAAGCCAGACCACCCTCACTCTCCCCACGATTGCTCTGGGATTCGCTCCACCGATCAGCTTTCCGATGGATTTTCCCACGGTCTGAAACCATTGAAGTCGCTGGACGTTCAGCAGACATCGACGGTTGACGATCTTCTGCGCGAGATGAGCCGGACGGCCTTTGGCGGTCGAAACATGGGCGAAGCCGCGGACGTGATGTACGAGATGTTCACCGACCCGAAATGCAAGGTGATCATGACGCTCTCCGGCGCGATGACCATGGCGAAGATGAGCCTGTTGGTCGTCGAGATGATCGAGCAGGGTCTGGTGGATGCGATCATTTCCACTGGCGCATTGATGAGCCATGGGCTGGTCGAAAGCGCCGGCATGTCGCACTTCAAGTACGAGCACGGCATGAATGACACCGAGCTCTTTCAGGCGGGCTACTGCCGTGTCTACGATACGCTGGAGCTCGAGAAGAATCTGGACGATCTTGGGTTGATCACGAAGGAAGTCCTGGCCTCCTTTGAGGCGGATCAACCCGTCGGCAGCAGCACAATCTGCCGCCAGTTCGGGAAATACCTGTTGGAGAACTATCCTGGCCGTGGGATTCTACCGGCCGCCTACACGAACAACATCCCGATCTATATCCCGGCGTTCACGGACAGTGAAATGGGCCTCGACGTCGCCATGTACAATGTCGTCGCGCGTGAGAAGGGGACGAAGGCGCTGCGATTCGATCCCTTCGTCGACATGTTCCATTACACGGATCTGGCATCGAATGCTGAGCGTATCGGCATCTTCACAATCGGCGGTGGCGTTCCGCGCAACTGGGCACAGCAAGTCGGTCCATTCATCGATTATCTGCAGCGACATGAAACGGGACAGGCTTACAAGCCGTGCCGATTCCGGTATGGCGTCCGTATTTGTCCGGAGCCGGTGCACTGGGGCGGGCTGTCCGGCTGCACTTACTCGGAAGGCATCTCCTGGGGCAAGTTCATCCCGCCGGCAGAGGGCGGCCGATTTGCCGAGGTGCTTTCCGACGCAACGATTGCCTGGCCGATCCTCCTGCGCGGTGTTCTGGAACGCATGGGACGAGTGAAGTCGACTTGATCTGAAGGGGTCGCTTGTGACGCAGCCGCCCGATAACAACGATTATCCATTCTCGCCCGGTTCTCAGGCATCCGGACAAGACCCGACGGTGCATCATCCACCACCGCCGACGACTCGATCGAGTTCGATTCCGAAAATCCGTCCCGCTTCTCATGAGCGGATTCCCAAGGCGGGACAGACTCCGCAGCCAACCCCCACAGGCGATGAGCAGCGCGTCGGGCCGTACATTCTCCATCGTGAACTCGCCCGCGGAGGAATGGGCGCGGTCTTCCTGGGCGAAGATCCGGCACTGCGCCGCAAAGTCGCCATCAAGATCATGGCGAAGGAACTGCTGGCCGAGGATGACGCGGAGGTGCGCTTTGAGCGCGAAGGTCGCGCTGCTGCCAGCATCAATCACCCGAACGTGGCAATGATCTATATGGTCGGCGAGACGGAGACGGGCGCACCGTTCCTGGCGATGGAATTCATCGGCGGGGGCACGCTTTCCGACATCATCCGCAATCGGCAGCGCATCAGTTTCGCAGCCATCGCCGACGTGATGTTGCAGGCGGCGGAAGGGCTGCGCGCGGCCTATCGCGAAGGCATCATCCATCGCGACATCAAGCCCGGCAACATCATGATGACAGACGATGGGCTGGTGAAGGTCGTGGACTTCGGACTTGCGAAGTTCTTCAACGAAGACAGCTTTATGACGATGCAGGGCACGGTCCTAGGTACGCCGCGCTACATGGCGCCAGAGCAGACGCAGGCCCGCGAGGTCGACTACCGAGCGGACGTTTATTCGCTCGGTGCGACATTTTATCATGTACTGACCGGGCGGCCTCCGTTCGATGGCGATTCGCCCACGCAGATCATGATGAAACACCTGACATCGCCGTTGGTTCCTTTGCGGAGCATCAATCCCGACGTGCCGATGGAGTTCGACGAAGTCATTCGTCGGTGCATGATGAAGGATCCGAATGATCGCTATCAGGACTACGCAGATCTGATCAGCGATCTGTCGCGCATCAAGCTGCAATGCACGGCGCGAGAGCGTGGTTCTTTGGTGACCAGCAGTTCCGATTTGCCGACGATTCGCGTTGGTCCGGAAGGCCAACCGCTCCCGCCGGGCGCTTCCCCCGAGAACGCATCGGCGCCGGGAGCTGCCTCTTTCTCCGCACCTCCGCGCGGCTCTCTCACGATGGACATGGAGCCGGAGGGCGCTCCTGTTCCACCCTGGCGCAAGGCATTGTTGATCGGCGCCGGAGCAATTGTCGTCCTCGCAATCATCGTTGTTATCTCCTGGCCTTCGCCCGAACCCGAACAGAAGCCGGCAGGAGAGAAGAGCGGACTGGCAACGCTGATCGAGCGCCTGGTCGAAGAGCAGGCAGGCGGCGGCGAGCCGAATGTTCCCCAGCCAGACCCGAACTATCTGCGCTATCGAGCCACGCAGGAAATTCTGGAAGTTCTGGGCATTGGGTTGTTCACCTACCATGCCGAGCAGGGTGAGAAAGCACCGGGATTGCAGGAACTCGTGGAATCGGGAGTGGCCGTCGGCGATTTCGATCTGAGCGCGACCGGCAAACCGCTGGATGGCTGGGGACGGCCGTTCGACTACTCGCGTCTTCAACAGAAGATCTACTCCGCCGGCCTCGACGGAATCATTAGTTCGGACGACGATATCGAAGTGAATGCCGACGGCGAGATTTCGATCATCGATCAGGAACCATACGATGAGTTGCTCGAAGCCGAGAAACATCGCCTGGAATCGATCACCGGCAAGTCCTCCAGGGGCGGGCAATAATGCAGCGATTCCTGCGGCCGATTCGCGTATTCCTGACACTCCTTCCGTTTATTCTGAGTTTCCTGCGTGACTGGCAGCGCTTCATTATCTTCGGTGCACCCCGGAAGCTGACGAAGGCCGAGCACAAGGATCGCGCCCGGCGATTGGCGAAAACACTGGCCGACCTGGGGCCCACGTTCATCAAGGGCGGGCAGGTTCTCGGCATGCGCGAAGACCTGGTGCCGCGCACGTACACGCGCGAACTAAAGAAGCTGCAGGACCGCGTGCCGCCGTTCCCGACGCGCCAGGCGCTCGCCACGATTCGAGAGATGCTCGGTAGACCGGCTTCGGAGATTTTCGATTCCTTCGACTCGCAGCCAATCGCCGCGGCCAGCCTCGGCCAGGTGCACAAGGCGGTCTACAAGGGCAAGCCCGTGGCCGTCAAAGTGCTGCGCCCCAACGTCGAGCGCATCGTCGACATCGATCTGAGCGTCATCAGCTTCATCATCCAGCTCTTCAATTTCTTCGTCGACAGCTACCTCGTACAGAGCTTTTGGACGATTTATCTGGAGTACGCGCGGATGATTCGCCAGGAGATGGATTTTCGTTTCGAGGAGCGCAACGCCGAGAAGTTCCGGATCAATTTCGCGCGTGACTCGGAAGTCTCCATCCCGGAGTGCCACCGCGAACTGACGACCCGCCGGACTGTCGTCTTCGATTTCGTGGAGGGTGTGCGCATCGATGACGCCGAAGGCCTGAAGGCGATCGGTATTGAGCCAAAGGATCTCGTTCGCAAGATGATCGAGATCTACGTGCGCATGGCGATTGTTCACGGTTTCATCCACGCCGATCCGCACCCAGGCAACCTACTGGTCGACAAGGACCGTCGCCTCATCATTCTCGACTATGGAATGGCGCTGGAGTTCGACGATACGACGCGGCTGGAGTTACTTCGGGCCTGCTATTACGTTGTGAAGGGCAAGCTCGATCCGCTCGTCGATTGCTTCTACCGGCTGGAGCTTGTTTCGCCGGACATCAATCGTACGCTCGTTCGCGAAGCCGCCGAAACGTTGATCGCCGTTCAGTTGCGCGATGATTTTACACCGCGAATGATTCAGGACATCGCGGACGACATCCTCTCCACCTTCCACAAGTTCCCTCTGCGTATGCCACAGCAGTTGGTCTACTTGTTCCGAGCCTCTGCACTGGTCGAGGGCATCGGCATGAAGTACGACGCGTACTTCAGCGGCCTGCGCGAGGCGACGCCGATCATCAAGGACATGATCCGCGGCGTGGCACTGGAAGTCCGTCCGAGCGCGACCGAACTGGCGAAGCAGGTTGGCCAGAATGCATTCGATACAATCAAGTATCTGCACACGATCGTTGTGCGAATGGAGCGCGAGCAACAGCGGTTGCGACTGCATCAGGCAGACATGCGCCAGTTCCGCAGCTTCATGACGGCGTTCTTGCGGCGGCTGCTGATCGGTACGGCCTCGATCGGCGGCGGCATCGTGGCGTCGATCTTCTTCAACCGTACGGGATCGTGGTTGGTTTTGATTCTTCTCGGCCTTCCTAACCTGACGATCTTCCTGCTGTGCCTCGCTGTTCCGCTACAGCGTCGCGAGAGTCTTCGGCGCTAAGAAATCACAAATCGAGCGTGGCTGCCTTCGCGGGCCTTTGTGATTTCGAGGCGCGTGGGAATCTGCGTCTTCATGTCTTCGACGTGCGAAATCACACCGACCAGACGCCCACCGACCTGCAAGTCAAGCAGCGTGCGGATGGCGTGATCGAGTGCCTCAGGATCAAGGCTGCCGAAGCCTTCGTCGATGAAGATCGTGTCGAGTCGAATGCCTCCCGAATGCGCCGTCACAACATCTGACAGACCCAACGCCAAAGCGAGCGACGCCTGGAATCCCTCGCCACCCGAAAGCGTCGATACGGGGCGTGCATGGCCCGTGTATTCGTCGAAGACCTCCAAGTCCAGACCCCCTGCTCGGCGACGATCGACTCCTTCTTCCACGATGCGCAGGTTGTAGCGCTGGCGTGTCATTTCGGCTAAGCGAAGGTTCGCTGCGATCAGCACATCATCAAGCAATGATTGCAGGACGAAGCGCTGCAGGCTGACCCGCTTCTTGTTCGGCGGATTGCCTGCGATCGCTTCCGCAAGGGGCGACACGACGGACTCGAATTCCTCGCGCTGGGCTTTGATTTCGCCATCCAATGCTTCGAGTCGCTCAATGGCTTTCTGCGTAGACTGTACCCGGCTGGTCTCCGTCCCTCGTTGTTGATTGGCTTCGTCGATGGCTGTGGAAATGCGAGCCACGTCTTCTTCCAGAGCTCGAATGTCCTGAGGCTTCAAGCCGGCCGCATCCTCTGTTGCCTTCTTCGCACGATCGCGCGCCGATGCGAGATCCTCACGAAACGTCGCGATCTCGGATTCGAGTTCTCCGATCGCGGGGATGTCTGAGGATGCCTGCTCGTAGGAGGACTCGTCAAATCCCGCTGCCGCGCAGGCCTCTGCGAAAGCAGCCCTCTTGGTTTCTGCAACGGTTTCAGATGCCCGGGCGAGTTTTTCTGCTTCTTCTCGCTTCGAGCGTGCTCGGGCCAGTGTCTCGCGGGCATCCCCGGCGGCCTGACGTGCGCTGTCGAGAGCGGTCCTCAACTCTGCCAGCTTCGCCTCAGCTTTGCTGACCTCATTCTGCAGCGTTTCCGGTTCGCGCAACTCCGCGGGGATCCGCTTCTCCCGTTCAGCCAGAACCCCACGCGCAGATTCGAGAGCGGCGGAAGCCTGTTCCAGTGCGCTCGCGGCTGCTCGTCGCCGATCCGTGCTCTCTGCGATAGCCTTCCGCAAGTCCTCCAGTCGCTTGCGCAATGAATCAGCCTTGGCGGATTGGGACTCGGCCGATCTAAGGTCGGAGGCCAGTTCTTCGACTGTGATTTGCAATTCCTGCAGTGGTTTCGTCGCGGCATCCTGCAAGCTGTCGCGAATCGAAGCAGCCACCGTGCGCTTCTCGGTCTGCTGACGATCGTGCTTGGTGAACTGCGACTTGAGCTGCTCGAGCTCCTGTTCTGCCGAAGCGATTGATTGTTCGATCTTGGCGATTGCCTTCTCCGAAGGTGGCTCTTCGGCCGCGGTTGCAGGCTCGGGGTGATGCGTCGAGCCGCAAACGGGACAGGGCTCGCCATCGACCAACTCATCCGCGAGGATCGCGGCCTGCTGCAACTCGCGCGCACGCTGCATCTCACTGAGCTGAACGCGTAACCCTTTCAGTCGGACGTCGGCATCCTCGGCGTTCTTCTTTTCGATGTTCAGGGCGGAATTGAGCTCGGATAGCTCCGTTTCAAGGGCATCGAGTTTCGATCGATCGGTCAGAGCACGTTGCGCACGTTCTGCCGCAGTGCGCTTCCCGTCCAGTGCAGCAGTTGCAGTCTCAGAATCCCGCAGGTGACGTTCTGCATTTCGAGACTCTTCTTCCAAGTTCTCGCCAGTCTTCTCAGTCGCTTCCTTCTGCTTCCGCGCATCGATCTCGGCGGTCTTGGCATGCGCGAAAGTCCGTCGTGCCTCATCCAATTGTCCCACCGCTTCACGCAGGTCAGACAATTTGTGCAGGCGCTCTTCGATCTGGTGGCGTTCGGATTCGCGCCCTTCCTCGTTCTGAAGGCGATCCTCTGCCGTCCTCGCCGATTCCTCGGCGACCTTCAGAGACTCAATGGCCTTTGCACAGTTTTTCCCGGCGTCTTTTGCTTCGGTTGCGCGCTGTTTCGCGTCGTTCCGCAGGGGGAGTAACTTCTCGGCATTACGGGCAGCCTGCAGCCGATCATTCAGCGACGCGATCTGCGTCTCGCGTGCTTGAAGCTTTGCCAAGTGCTCGTCGGCTATCTTCCTCTCGGCCAGTCTTCGGTCCGCTTCGCGAGCAGCCTGCAGTGCGGACTGGGCTGTTTTCTCTTCTTCTGCCAGGCGCTTCAGGTCTTCCCCGAGCTCGCTAATTCGCTCTTCCAATTGCACGCAGCGTTCGGACAACTGCGCACTATTCTCGACACCATGCTGCGCGAGAAGCGCGGAACACAGCGACTGCTTCTCGCTCACTGCCTGTTCGAGCTTCTTGCTGGCTTCCTTCAGCGCAGCCGCGATGCGATCGTAGAGCACAACACCGAAGAGCGCCTCGAGAATCTCCTCGCGTTCTTTGGACGAAGCGCTCAGCACTTCGCGGAATCGTCCCTGCGGCAGCATCACAACATGGCGGAATTGATTCTGGCGAAATCCCAGTAAGGACTCGACCTTCTCT
The DNA here is from genome assembly GCA_020444065.1 of bacterium. NCBI lineage: Bacteria > bacterium. Next base: position 356,870 of record JAHLLQ010000002.1, read on the forward strand.
CCGACTTCCCGAACGCCGCTTGCCAAATGCTTCGTGTCTGTACCCACCACCTTCCACAAATCCGCCGTCGGATGGGAAGTCTTTGTCCCCTCGCCGCGTTGCTTCGCAATCTCCTGGCGCGGTTCGCGTTCAATGCGATAGCGTTCGCTTCCCAACTGAAAATCGAACCGCACTCGGGTCGGCGTGTCGGGCGAAGCGTAATCGCTGCGCATGCGCGCGGCATCACGCTCCCCGCCGGAGGATTCGCCATACAACGCGAAACAGATCGCATCGAGAATGGACGTCTTGCCGGCTCCCGTCGGACCGGTGATCAGGAAGAACAGCCGATCGCCCAGCTCGCCGAAGTCGATTGTCTGCGCCCCCGGATACGGACCAAACGCCGCCAAGTCTAATCGAACTGGTCGCATCTCAATCCGCCTCCCTCTCTTGAAGGCGAATGCGCTCGACAGTTTCGACGAACAAACGAACCTGCGCGTCGGAGGGAGGTGCGCCGGTTGTTTCTTCGTAGAACGATTTTAGCAATTCAACGTCGCTCAAACCGCCGGGCTTAGCACGGAAGCGCACCGTCTCGGCCGTCTCCTCCAGCCAGGGCTTCTCGATGTGCAGGACGTTTGGATAGACCTCGCGCAACCGGCCCATTGCGTTCAGGTGCAACTTCTTATCCGTCAGGCGCACGACCAGGTAATCGTCCGCGCTTTCGCCCGTTTGTGGTCCGCGTAGGATCTCGTCCAGCGTCCCCTCCACGCGCCTTAGATCGTGCCGTGGCGTCAGGGGGATGTCCTCGATGGCGCACTCGCCGCGGGCATTCATCTCGATGAGAGAGATGCCTTTGCGATGCGGGATTTCGCTGAAGCTGTACTTCAGCAGCGAGCCCGAGTATCGCACGCGGCCGCCGGCCATCTGCTGCGGCGCATGCAAGTGCCCAAGCGCCGTGTAATCGAATGGGGCGAACGTGCCGGCATCCACGGTGCCCGCCCCGCCGATCGACAGTGGGCGTTCCGATTCGCTCTCCATTCCTCCGGCCACAAACGCGTGCCCAACCAGGATCGAGCGTTCGCCCTTCGGATACCTCGCAGCGATGCCGTCGACGATGGCCGACATTGCAGTCTGGTGATCGGAGAGATCATCGCGGCCCAGGACATCGCGCACACCGGCGGGCTCCGTGTAGGGCACCGGGTACACATGCACCGGACCGTCATCATCGGCGAAAAGCACGGGATCAATCGTCGCCGGCAATGTCCCCGTCACGTGCACGCCTGCGCTGCGCAGGATTCGAGCGCCAAAGCCCAATCGCTCAGGGCTGTCGTGATTTCCCGCGATCATCACCAAGGGGATCTTGAGCCCGATCGCGATTCTCTCCAAGACATCGTCGAGCAATGAGACCGCCTCCGCAGGCGGAATGGCTCGATCATAGATGTCGCCGGCCACCAGGATCGCATCGGGCCGGGCATCGGCGGCCACGTCGATCAACTGGTCGAGCACATGCGCCTGATCCTCGGTCAGATGAAACCCGTGGAACAGTCGCCCCAAGTGCCAGTCGGCTGTATGAAGAAAACGCATCGGCTCCTCGCGCGAGCGGACAGGTGCGGGCATCATACGGACCCGGCGCCGGCGTTCAATGGGGAAAGGGCAAGTCCATAGAATCGCTTTGCCCGGTTCGAACTGTCCCATCGGACGACGCAGCCTCGCGCCAGAATGGCCGAATCGACAAGCTGACCGCTATCGCCAGAAGGGGCATAGATGCCTCGAGCTTGTCGCATAGATCACTGTATGCAAATGACTTGCGGGTATCGATGCGTCCCTGATTCAGAGCGCTGCCGCCGCCTCGTCCTCGTACGATTCCTGCGAACAGACTCTTTACAACTCCTCATGCCGACGAAGGACAAAGACCATGCACCGCAGGCCCCTAAAATTCCCCCTACACCTGTTCCTCGCGGTTTTCCTGCTGCTCGTCGGCACCGGATTCAGCCTCAGCCCGGAGCCGCGCACGAATCTGCTGATCAGCACACAGGACTTGGCCGATCGGATGAGCCATGGCGGGCTGATCATCGTACATGTGGAGAAGGATCGCGAGGGTAGCTTCGCCGAGGGTCACATCCCGGGCGCGCATCGGGTGACGTGGACGGACGTCGCCGTGGAGCGCGACGGTATCCCGAACGAGATTCCGTCGGTCGAAGAACTCGTCAAACTGATTGCTCGCCTGGGGATTCAGAAAGATTCCGCGATCGTTGTCTACGACGACGGAGCCGGGTTGGCGGCGGCGCGGGCATACGTGGTTTTTGATTACCTGGGGCTTGGCGATTCCACGGCAGTCCTTGATGGGCAACTGGCGAAGTGGCAGGCCGAGGAGCGTCCGATCTTCACTGACGAGGCCGCGCCGGGCAGCGCGGACTACATCCCTCACCTCCATCCCGAGGTCATCGTTTCGCTGGATGACATGAGGGACATCGTCTGGCTGAAACAGCACTTCTCCGGCGCGAACCCCGTGCTGATCGACGCCCGGCCCGAGTTCCAATATCACGGAGACAAGCCCGGCAAGGGGATCGATCGCCCGGGGCACATCCCCGAGGCACACAACATATTCTGGCGCACGACCCTAACGGATTCCGACGTCCCGGTCATGAAGTCCATCCACGAGTTGCGTCGGATGTACGAAGCCGCCGGAGCCAATCGGGACTCGCTCGTTGTTGCCTACTGCCGGACCGGCGGCCAGGCCTCGCAGACCTACTTCACCGCGAAGTACCTAGGCTACGATGTTCGGCTCTACGATGGTTCCTTCATCGAATGGAGCCACGCCGAAGGCACCGACGTGATCGTGCCGATGTACATCCATGAGACCGAGACTCGCGCGATCATCGAGCCCTGAGCAGCCTTCCCTCTGTCATGATTGGCGAATTCTTCTTTTCCCAGTGAAGAAACAGTCGTTATAGTTCGTATTGGGTTCAGAGGACAACAATCATGGCAAATCGTGCGCATCCCGGAATACCTTCGCGTGGATTCACACTGATCGAACTACTGATCGTCGTGGCGATCATCGCGATCCTTGCGGCCATCGCCGTTCCGAATCTCCTGACGGCCCAGACGCGAGCTAAGGTCGCGCGCGTTCAGGCGGACCAGCGCTCCATCTCCGTTGCCCTCGAATCCTACGCCGTGGACTGGAATACCTATCCCACGGACGCCGTCGGCAATGACTACAAGGGCCTCGTCAGCCTCACCACCCCCGTTGCCTTCATCACCAAGCTGCCGCAGGACCCCTTCAACAAAGGCTACATCGACGGGTACGCGGCCGTTGGCTCCGGCCCCATCGTCGAAGCGACTCTCGCAAAATACTACGAGCTAGGCACCGGTAGCACGTTCGGCCCCGGGATCAATTTCCCGGCGAACGTTTGGGCGATGGCTGCTTATGGGCCCGACCTCGACGACGACACGGATACGATCGGAAGCTATCCCTACACTTCCCGGGCGGTGCCCTACGATCCCACGAACGGCACCGTCAGCAACGGCGATATCTATCGCCTGGGCCCGAAGGACAGTCATCCGAACTACGTGGCGGATGTGAATCCGGAGGTTTACTGAGGGAGGAGATCAGATGAGACGGATGAGACGGAGAAGTCCTCTTGATCCACAGACTTAGATCTCGCCGCCACACCGTCATAACCCGGCCACCGGCCTTGCCCGGCTGGCATGGTTCCCGCCACACTTCCCGATGCGCCCGCGAAAGGGCGTGAAATCTGCCAGGGAAGGTCCGATATGGCCATGCGTTCGGATACGATCAAGAAGGGCTTCGAGAGAGCTCCGCACCGTTCATTGCTTCGCGCGACGGGCAATTTCCAGGAGGGTGACGAGAACAAGCCGTTCATCGCCATCGCCAACAGCTACGTCGACATCATTCCCGGCCACGCCCACTTGGACGTCGTCGGCGAGTTCGTGAAGCAGGCCGTTCGCGAGGCAGGCGGCGTGCCGTTTGTCTTCAACACGATCGGGGTCGATGACGGCATCGCGATGGGACATATTGGCATGAAGTACAGCCTGCCTAGCCGTGAGTTGATCGCCGACACCGTCGAGACGATGGTCGAGGCGCATCGGTTCGACGGTATGATCTGTATCCCGAACTGCGATAAGATCGTCCCCGGCATGATGATGGCCTCGATGCGCCTGAACATCCCGACGGTTTTCGTCAGCGGCGGCCCGATGGAAGCGGGCAAGACCTCTTCCGGCAAGTCCGTCGATTTGATCTCGGTGTTCGAGGGCGTCGGCGCGCGCAAAGACGGCAAGATGAGCGACGAGGAACTGACCGAGATCGAGAAGCTCGCCTGTCCAACCTGCGGCTCCTGCAGCGGCATGTTCACGGCCAATTCGATGAACTGTCTGGCGGAAGCGCTTGGCCTGGCGCTGCCCGGCAACGGGACCATCCTGGCAACGAGCGAATCCCGCGCTCAGCTCTACAGCCGAGTGGCCGAAGCGTTGCTCGCACTGATCGAGAAGGACATCAAGCCGCGCGATATCGTCACGCGCGACAGCTTCCGCAACGCGATGATCCTGGACGTTGCGATGGGCGGCTCAACCAACACCGTGCTCCACACCATGGCCGTGGCGGCTGAGGCGAAGGTCGATTTCACGATGGCCGACATCAACGAGATTTCCAAGGCCACGCCGAACATCTGCAAGGTCTCCCCATCGTCCCAGTACCACGTCCAGGATGTCCACGTGGCCGGCGGGATTCACACGATTCTCGGAGAGATCCGGCGCGGGCTGCCGGGCGTGCTGAAGGAAGATGCGCTGACGGTGACCGGCCAGACGATCGGCCAGAACATCGATCGGTGGGATGTGCGCTCAGCGGAGGCCCTGCGCGAAGCGCTGGTCGTGAACCAGACCGGCGGCGTGCCGTCCGGCAAGTCGGTGAAGGAACTGGGAATCGCCATCCGTGCGCAGCGCCAGGAAGATGGCGACAGCGCCACGGCCGTTGCTCTGCAGACGCGTGAACGCGAGATGCTCGTGGCCTGCTTCGCGGCGGCGTGGAATGCCCGCAATTCGAAGGCGCTGCTGGGCTTGTTCGATTCGAATGCCGAGATTGCCTCCTCCGAGCCCCACGAAGCGCGCCTGACCAGCAAAGCCGACCTCCGCAGCTTCTTCCAGCCGTTCCTGGCGGATGGCCCGGATGCAACGGTCGCCAGCATCGTGGAACTCGACGGCGAGCCCGCGGCGATCTTGTGGTCCATGGGCGCCAAGCCCGAAGCCCGCGGCGTCGTGTTGCTCGATGGTTTCAGCGAGGACGGTCAGTCCGTGACACATGCAACGATCCACTGGGAAGAAGCGTTGGCGGCCAGCGCACGCCCCTGCACCGTCGGCGAGGCGGGCGGCACATATCCATTCGCGCCGCCGAGTTTCGACCTGTTCGACTGCATCCGCCCCGCCGAGAAGGCGTACTCCAAGCAGGGCGGACTCGCTGTTCTGTATGGCAACCTCGCTCCCGAAGGCAGCGTCGTAAAAACCGCCGGCGTTGCCCCCGAAATGCTGCAGTTCACCGGCGAGGCGATCGTCTTCGAATCTCAGGACGACGCCTGCGAGGGCATCCTGGACGGCAAGGTTCACGAAGGTCACGTTGTCGTGATTCGCTACGAGGGTCCTCGCGGCGGACCGGGCATGCAAGAGATGCTGGCGCCGACCAGCTACATCATGGGCCGCGGCCTGGGATCGCGAGTGGCGCTGATCACGGACGGCCGCTTCAGCGGCGGAACGCGCGGCGCCTGTATCGGCCACGTGTCCCCGGAAGCCGCCGAGGGCGGCGCAATTGGCCTGATCAAGGACGGCGACAAAATCCGCATCGATATCCCGGCTCGCGAGATCGAGCTCCTGGTCGACGAGGCGGAACTGGCGAAGCGCAAGGCCGAATGGACCCCGCGCGAACCCGGTATCACAACCGGCTGGCTGCGGCGTTACGCGAAGTTCGTCACCAACGCGGCCAAGGGCGCTGTCCTGGAGTGCTGAAGCACGGCGAGGGGCTCTGACCCATCGTTTCCCTTGAAGGCAGGCCAGCGCCTCGGTTCACTACGTCGCCGCGGGGCAATCGGTATGGCCTCGCGCGACTTCCAGTGGGCCGGGACGCGTGACGACACAGTCTGAATACTCCACACCGATGATGCGCCAGTACATGGCGCTGAAACGCGAGCAGCCGGATGCGATTCTGCTGTTTCGGTGTGGCGATTTTTATGAGACTTACGCGGACGACGCCGAAGAAGCCGGCCGACTCCTGAACATCATCGTGACGCGCAAAGCCGCCGGCGGCGACGGCGACGTTGCCATGGCCGGCGTTCCACATCATGCGCTGGACAATTACCTCGCAAAGCTCGTTCGCCTCGGCAAACGCGTCGCCATCGCCGAACAAACTGAAGATCCGAAGCAGGCCAAGGGCCTTGTGCAGCGCGCCATCGTGCGCGTGGTCACGCCAGGTACGGCCGTCGACGACGCGCTGCTTGAGGATCGCTCAAATAACTATCTCGTGGCCCTGTGCGAAGGAAAGAACGGCGATTGGGGCGTCGCTGTGACCGACGTTTCAACCGGGTTCTTTGCACTGACCGAAGTCGACGCGGCGGACTCTCAGGCTAAGCTCGTCACGGAACTTGCCCGTTTGGACGCGCGCGAGATTCTCCTGCCGGAAGACCTTGAGGCATCTGCACTGCGCCCGCTGCTCGCTGAACGCGACATTCCGATCACGCGTCGCCGCCAAGAAGATTTCCGTCACGCAAACGCGCGGCGCTTGTTGCTCGATCACTTCAACGTGCAGAGCCTCGAAGGCTTCGGCGCGGAAGAACTCGAGACCGGCGTTTGCGCTGCCGGCGCGCTGTTGCGCTACATTCGCGAAACCCAGAAAACCGCCATCGGCCACATTGCCAATTTGCGCGTTCATTACGGCAAGCGCGCGATGGTGCTGGATGCCGTGACGCAGCGTTCGCTTGAACTTGTGCGCAACCTGCATGGCGATGGGCGCGAGGGGACGCTGCTTTCCATTCTTGATCGCACTGTCACGCCGATGGGTGCGCGCATGCTGAAGCGCTGGATGCTCGAGCCGCTCTGCGAACGTGCGGCTATCGAGGCCCGACTCGACGCGGTCGACAACCTGGTTGCTAGCCTCGACTTGCGAGAGAACGCCGGCGAGCTCTTGCGCGGCGTGAAGGACCTTGAACGCATCGTCAGCCGCATGAGTATGGGCGTTGCCAATCCGCGCGAAATGGCGGCGTTGCGGCTTGGCCTCGATCGTTTACCGGAATTGCGTCGAACGTTGACCGGTGCCAACGCTCCACTGCTAAAGCGACTCGGTGAGGAACTGAATCTTCTGGAAGATCTGCGGCGCGAAGTCGCCACGGCCCTTGTCGAGGAACCGCCGGCAAATCTGCAGAACGGCGGCGCGATTCGCGACGGGTATTCGGATGAGCTCGATGAACTGAAGGCCGTTGCGCGCGATTCAAAGACATGGATCGCCCAGTTCCGTGCGCGCGAAGCCGAACGCACCGGCGTCGACAAGCTCAAGATTGGCTACAATCGCGTCTTCGGCTACTACATCGAAATTACGCACGCGCAGATGCGCCAGATTCCCGGCGGCGAACCGCCGGAGGATTACATCCGCAAGCAGACACTGACGAATTCAGAGCGCTTCATCACGCCGGAGTTGAAGGAAAAGGAAGACATCATCCTTCACGCCGAGGAGCGGCTCGTTGCGCTGGAGCAGCAACTCTTCGATGCGCTCCGCCGTCGTGTGGCGGATCACGCGGTGGAGATTTTGCACGACGCGGAAGTCATTGCGAATGTCGATTGCCTGCGGTCGTTCGCGGTGGCCGCAATGTCCGGCCGATACGTTCGGCCACGCATCAACGAAGACGATCGACTCGAAATCGTCGATGGCCGCCATCCCGTTCTGGAAGCCATCCAGACCGATCCGCCGTTCGTGCCGAACGATGCGTTGATGTCTCCGGACGATTGCCAGATCGCATTGATTACCGGGCCGAACATGGCCGGCAAGTCGACGTATATTCGCCAGGTCGCGCTGATCGTTCTGATGGCGCACATGGGATGTTTCGTCCCGGCGGGGGAGGCCGACATCTCGCTCGTCGATCGCATTTTCACGCGCGTGGGCGCCATGGATCATCTGGCGCGCGGGCAGTCGACGTTCCTGGTGGAGATGACCGAGACAGCGAACATCCTTCGCCATGCGACGACAAGTTCGCTGGTGATTCTCGACGAAATCGGACGCGGCACCAGTACCTACGATGGTCTTTCGATCGCATGGTCGGTCGTGGAGTACTTGCACAACACGCCCGGCCGCACGCCGAAGACTCTCTTTGCGACGCACTACCACGAGCTGACAAGTCTCGAAGGTCCGTTGCCGCGGCTTCGCAATCATCATGTCGCGATTCTCGAGGAGAAAACTCGCGTTGTCTTCCTCTTTAAGGTCATCCCCGGCGCGACGGATCGAAGCTACGGCGTGCATGCGGCGGAATACGCCGGCGTGCCCGCGGATGTCGTAACGCGTGCGCGGGAGATTCTCGGCGGACTCGAACGCGGTGAAGCCGTCGCGCCGCGTGTTGCGAGTGGCGAGAAGATCGTTGAAGGAAAGAAAGTGCGCGGCAAGAAGGCCGCCGCCATTCTGCCTCAAGCCGATCCGTGGGAAGACCAACAGCTCTCGCTGTTCGATTCCGCTCCGCCTCACGAAGCTGTCGAGCGCCTCAAGAAACTCGATCCCAACCGCCTCACGCCGATGGAAGCCCTGGCCGTCCTGGCCGAACTGAAGAGGTTGACGGACGATTCCTCCTGAAGAATCGCCGATCTTTGGCATAATCCTTCGCCTCATTGAATAATGACGTTGATTTCCCTCCGGACTCCTGGCAGTCTGCAACCAGTCAACGCATCATTCCAGGAGGCCCACGATGGAACGACTTCCGTTCGATCGAGGGAGGAGTGCGTCCTGGCGAAACGGGATTGGGTTTGGGTTTCAGAGACAAATTGGACTGGGGAGAATCGCCGCTCTCATTCTTCTCGCGAGTGTTTTCCACGGAACTGCCGACGCTGCGACTCTCTCAGGCTACGTTGAAGAGTCCGCAAGCACGGCAACGCTAGCCGGCGTAAGCGTCATTGTGAAAGACGTCCCAAGAACTGTCTTTCGAAAGGCGACGACAGATGGTGTGGGTTACTTCTATCTGAGCGACATTGCGGACGGGACCTACGACTTCTACGTCGAATCATATCTCGTTACCCCACCCGTTCAACTCACCGTGTCGGGACAGAATGATATTACGACGATTGTCCTGAAGGCTTTGCCACCACCATCCCCCTACACGAGTCCCGAGACGGTCTTGGCGGAACGGAACCCGACGCTCGTGGAAGATGCCGATGGCGATGTTCATATCGTATTCGAACGCGAGGGATCGCTGCTGCACTCTGTCCGCAGCGAAGGCTCATGGGCAGACTGCGATATCGTGACGACGGGCACAGCAAGATATCCAACGGTCGCATACGGGAGTGCACTCAACGACAGCCTTACGACGGAAGGGCTGATATGCACCTGGGGAACAAGCGACACAACAGACACACAGACGCTCAATTTCTCGCTGGGTCGATTTACCGCCAGCGGCATCGAGTGGTCCACCTCCTCCACTCTCACCAATGATCTGGCTGCGGACTCCGCTCCCAAGGCTCTGGTGCGGGGAGGTTCCTCACCTCTTGTCGTGTGGTCGCAACGTCGGATCGATATCACAGATGATGCCGACGCCTACTACAAGTCCATCGATCTGGCCGGCTATACGTTTACTCCCCGATCGATCTATCAGGAGCCACCGAAGAAGCCACCGAAGAGTAATGAGCGGGCCTCCATCTCGGTCTCCGTAGAGTTCGCGTCAGGGGAAACCGTTCCGAAATGGGTCCCCGTGCTAGGCGGCAAGTATGAGTTCGACCTGAATGGCGAAGCGAATGGCTCCACCGATTGCGAAAAGGCCCATGTGGATGGCGGACTTACAATCGATATCTCGCTGTCCGACAATGCGAGTGCCCATGGGAGTTTTTCAGCAGAAGCCGATTGGAAAGCGAGTGAGCCGGACTGCGACTACGTGTTTGACTCGGCCAGCTGCACCGGGGCGATCGGAGCGAAGGGAAAGGTCCCCAGTCCTCCCGTTCCCATCGTTGTAGGCGGAGCGCCCATCGGCTCGGTTGTCTTCTATGGCTCACTCGCGGGCGAGCTGAAGGGCACCGTCACCTGGAGCAGCGGCTTCCCCGGATGGCCGGAGGGTGGCGTTTATACGGTGACTCTCAACCCTGCAGTTGGGGCCGAACTCGATCTCCTGAAGGGCTTCATCGAAGGATCCGCCGAGGTCTCAGGTTCTGCGACAGGAAGTTATGCCCCACCATCGACACTCAAGATGGTCAGCGTTTCTATTACCGTCTCGGGAGAGCTTTGCGGATTCTGGGGATGGTGGTGCAAAGACTTCACCAAGACATGGACGAAGAACTACAGCCGCGGAGGAAACTACTACTACCGCGAGTCAGCCGATGACCTGATCGTTCTCATGTCGCGACGCAGCGATGGGGACTACTCCATTACGGAAGACCTGGTCACGACGAAGAATACATCCTATATGGGAACAGGAAACGTCTACGAAGGCACACCCGTGCTGGATGACATTTCCTCCGACTACTATAGCGATGGTCCGGTCTCGATTGCCAGGAACTCCAGCGGCGATGTCGTCGTCACTTGGGCCAAAGAAGACGGTGACTACAACTCGACGCTCGGCTCGAGCATCATTGCGCGAACACTGTCATCTTCCGGATCGTGGGGAACGGTCGAAGAAATCGCCGACTCGGACAACTTCAACCGGGATGTCGCGATTGTCTTCGATTCGAGCGATGTGCCGATGGCAGTATGGGCTCAGGCGGACGGGACATCCGTTACCATTAGCGATCCCATCGACGACTTGATTACAGCGTCCGAGAATAGCGATATCGTCTATTCGCGTAAGACGGGAGGCACCTGGGATACGCCGCAATCGATTGCATCGATCTCCGGCCCTGATACTATTCCTGCGCTTGCTGCAGGTCCCAGCGGCAGCGCCCTGGCTGCCTGGGTGAATGACAATGGTTCCGGCATGCAGTCTCTCTGCGCAGCGCGATGGAGCGGCTCGTCCTGGAGCAGTGTTGACACACTGACTACGTCCACCTTGTTCGATCCTCCCGCCGTCATCTACGCCGATGACGGACCGATGGTCGTGTGGGCGCAAGATTCCGACGGCGATGCCGACAGCATTGACGACTGGAAGGTCTACTCATCCACATGGAATGGCTCCCAGTGGTCCAATCCGACTGCGTTGATTACACCAACGACCAGAGGGACTGTCGAAGTGGCATCGGCGCCGCGCGGTCATCGCGGGTATAGTCCATTCTACGATCCTTCGGAATGCGATAAGAAGGGGCCCGACTTCACGGCTCCCGGCAACATGGAGATCGGCCCATGCGCTCCGGACGACCCACCCGGATGCCGGCGCGTGAACTACACGCTCCCGGCTGTTACGGATAACTGCGACGATGCCCCCACGATCGCCGGCGATCCGGCTTCGGGGTCCATTCTCGCGTTCGGAATGCACACGATTACTTTGACGGCGACGGATCAGTGGGACAACGAGACGATCAAGACGTTCTCTGTCGAAGTCCTTGCCGTGGATCTACTCTATTTTACGGCCATCCCGACGGCAATCGGCGAGCCCATGGACCTTGAGTGGGCCACGGCGGCAGAAATCGACACCATCGGCTTCCACATCTATCGCGGGGTTGATACGGGCGATAGCGGTTATCTGCCTGGCACCCGTTTGACGAATCAGATCGTTCCCTCGCTTGGTTCGCCGACAGAGGGCGCCATCTATCAATACATAGACCCGACCCCGGTTGAGTTCGATACGGAGATTCGCGTGTACTTCCTGGAAGACATCGACATTAATGGCGTCTCAACCTTCCACGGACCGTTCTACAGCGAGACACTGACTTCCACAGATACGAAGGTCTGGGAGTGGGATCAGTACAAGTAACCTGTGGGCCGAAAGCGACAGTACAGCGGGAGTGGCCTATCGACCACCCCCGCTGTACTATTTCGAGGACTGACAAGTGCCCGCCGTCTCCCCCTCTTGCCACAAGACCGAGGGGGGCGCGTTCCTGCAACTGCCTTCCGAGATTGTCGTTGAGCCCACCCCCTGAGAAATCGGAGCTTCTACTCGCTGAACGGGAAGTCATGCGAAACGAAGTGCGGGCAGATGGTTGAAGCTATCCAAAATGATGTTCGCTCCGGTCCCTGGCCGTTCTTCTGCGCCGTCGCGGCCTACATCGTGCTCTCCGTCATTTTCCTTCAACCATACATAGACTTTGGCGATTTCTCCTACTCGCTGCAGTCTCCTGATGGAACAATCGCAGCTTGGGCTATGGGATGGGGACGCCACGCGGTTCTTACAGATCCAGTGAACTACTTCGAGGCGAATGTGTTTTACCCACAGCCTCATGCCCTCGCCTATACCGATCACTTCCTGATGCCCGCCCTCCTCACCTTGCCTTTCACGATATTCACGGACAATCCGGTCCTGCCATTCAACGCTCTGTTCTTTATGGCATTCGTTCTGAATGGTTTCTGCGCTTTTCTTTGTCTCTACAAGTTTACTCGCCAATGGCTTCCTTCATTTCTAGCCGGCTTCATCTTTACATTCAGCCCGGTGATGATTCACCATACAAACGGCCAGATTCATCTTCTTTGTGCCTGGTGGCTGCCCCTTAGCTTATTTGCTCTCGCGAGATTTCTTGATGCCAGAACTGTTGCTCGGTGGCTTGTGCTTTTCGGAAGCTGCCTTGGCGGGGTTCTGACCGGCTGGTACATGGCGCTCTTACTCGTCTTCACAATGGCCATTATTGGATTGCCAATCCTTGCCTACGAGATCTTCCGGCGAAACCGCAGAGCCATCCTGCGGCTGTGTGCTGCTGCCGGCGCCGTTGCCCTTGCTCTCATCGTTTCGTTTCCTCTCGCGATACCCTATCTGCAAATCGCTGAAGGCCGTCCACAGAATGCCTGGTCGACTTTGCGGGCTGGATCAGGGCAGTTCTACTCGTATGCCCTTCCACCTGCATCCGGACAGGAAATAACCGCTCCCGGTGCGCTCGTTGCACGTGTTCTTCCGATTGTGAAGCGCATTCCATATCCGCAGCACCTCGGCTATTCGCTCTCGCTGGTCGCCGCGATCCTGCTGGTCGGCGTGATGTGGTTGCTGTGGAGAAGGGCAAGAGGGGCTGGCGATCCCCCTTGGGTCGAGAAGTTTGAGACTCAGCGATTGAATTTGATCCTGCTCGCTCTCCTTCTCCTTTTGGGAGGCATTGCCGCATCTCTTGGGCCATTCCTCGGCGTGCGCAGTCGCATTGTCTTCCTGCCGTATTCATTGGCTCTCGCCGGCATGCCGCAGATCAGTTTCTTTCGCGCGCCGTTCCGTTACAACCTGCTGGCAGCCCTGGCGCTCGGAATGCTGTTGGGTCTCGCTCTATCTTCTATGAAGAAGGACCGATCACGCAACATCGCAGGCGTTACCTTGCTTCTTCTCGCGCTCGTCGAATTCTTTCCCATCGCATCGGAGACTGGAGCCTATCACTATGACTGGCAAGGTGTCCGTCCCTTCTACAAGCAAGTAGCCGACGATGACTCAGTCGATGTCGTGCTCGAGCTTCCAGCAACAGTCAATCATGGGATGATCTACTCATTGCAGCATCTCAAACCGCTTTACAATGCGGCCTCCGGTTACGATCCGGCGAGCTATTTCCAGGACTATCTGCAATTCAATGACCTCCCCGATCGAACCGCAGTCTGGCTCATGAACGAACGAGGATTACGGAACGTTGTCGTTCACGATGATGCGACTTCGCATGCGCTCTCCGAGTCTGCCTACTTCGAGTTGGCCTTCACAAACAACGGCAACGCTTGTTTTCAACTAAGCCATCGCGGACTGGCCGAGACCATTCCTGCCCCATCTCCCGCGCCCCGGTCGCCATTGGTTTACGATTTTGCTGGAACCGATTTGCCGGTGACCTATGTCAGTCCTCTCATCGTGGACCGTCATCTTGATGATTCGAGTGGCTTCACCTTCAAGGTGCGAACGCATGACCCGAGCTTCGTGCTACCACAGCAGACGCCCATCGACGGAGATGACTATCGATGGCTCGAAGTGGAAGCGCGTCTCGAAATGACCGGCGTGGAACTGGCAGAAGCGGAACTCTATTGGGCGGATCGGTCATCCGATCGACTTGGAGAGCGCCGCAAGCTGACCTACACTGTCCCAGCAGATTCGGAGTGGCATCGGCTGCGAATCGATCTGTACGATAGCTTCCAGTGGCGAATCAGCCACGGCATCCACACCATGCGCTTCGATCCAGTCACCGCGTTCCCGGCCGAAATGTCCATTCGCCGGATAACTTTAGTCCCAGCGATTCGTAAAGAAAACGCCCCGGGGTGATTGGCCGGGGCGTTCTCCTTAGAGTGTATCAAGAGCCGAATGGTCGCGGCGATCTTGAATCTCTCATTGATCGTTCAGGCGGAACTCGGCTGAGACGGGCAGGTGATCGCTGACGATTGCCATCTCTTCCTGGCTCAGCGGCATTGCCACGCCGAGCGAACCCTCTAGGAGTTCCGGCGCCATGTTTGTGTTCATCAGGATGCAGTCGATACGCCGACGGGGATTCGCCGTCGGTGCCGTCGGTGCGCCTTCCGGTCCCAGCGGATCGACAAACTGCACGCCATCCCCATCGCCGTGCAGAAGGAAATCGAACTCCTTCGTGTCCGGTTCGGCATTCAAGTCGCCCATCAGGACGATGTTCGTATCAGGGTAATTCGATAGCACACGATCGTACTCGCCACGCAGGAAGCGAATCTGGCCCTTGCGCCAACCTTCATTGCGTGGGCCGGAACTGGCCTTCAGGTGCACGCCAGTGAGAAGGAAATTGTAGTCATGGGTCGGAAGCACTTCGAGCGTGAACAGGCGATTGTTCACAAAGTTTTGTGTGTGCATGCGTCCGTCGTCGTCGCGCCAGTCTTCGATGGGCGTTGTTGCCTGGCTATAGTCATAGAAGACGCCCAGCGGGACGCGGCTCATGAAGACGACATTCTGATGCCAGGACCAACTCTCCGATCCGCCGAACCACCAGTACTCCATTTCGGGGAATCGCTCTTCTGCCAGTTCGTGCAGATAGGCGACCTTCTCGAACTCCTCGAAGACGATAACATCCGCATCCATGCGCTTGATGGCCTCAACAAACAGATCGATTCGTTCCGGCGACATGCCACGCATATCATTGTCGAACTCATTGTCGATGTACGGGCTGTCGTACGGATCGACGAAGTGCTGAACGTTCCAGGTAACGATCTTGATCGTATCGCCCACTTTGAAGTCGCGTTGCGTCGAATCCACGATCGCCGGATTGCGCGGCAACTGGCCGGCGCAGCCGATGAAAAACGCGGCAAGTGCCACGACCAGAACTTGTCCAAACAGCTTTCTCTTCACAGCAGAATCCCCCGAAGGCTGAATTTCGGACCCGGTCGAGCGAACTTGTCTCCGACGGGTCAACCTTTCAGCCTTGCCGAACCGTCTTCCCATGGCAAGCACTATTGCGTTCCAGCAGTGGATGGGGCGACCTCAAGTGAGTTCAGCGTGCCAGAGCTGCAAGCAATCCGTGTTGGTTGGCCAATCCTCTCGTGGCGCGGCCCGTGCGAAGCCGGCTTCTGCGAACAGCGCCTCGAATTCCTCGGTCTTCCAGGCCTTCGTGGTGCTGCGGAAGTGCTCTTCCTCTCCCGACTCGCGATCGGTGATCGTGAAC
Source organism: bacterium (assembly GCA_020444065.1). Lineage (NCBI taxonomy): Bacteria > bacterium. The sequence goes on from JAHLLQ010000002.1 coordinate 372,740, forward strand.
TCCTGCATCGCGACTCCGGCGTCGGCGAACCAGTGACTGACTGTGCGGCATCGATGCGGGCGATCGGAGAACAGGCCCGATTCCGCTTCGTACTCGCTCGCATCGGCATGACCGGAATCATAGGTGGACGCAAACGTCTGCGCCTCGGCAATCAACTGGCCGCCGGCCGGATCGAGACTCTTCCGGGCCTTCACTAGAATCGCCCGAATCTCGGCAGGGGAGAAGACATTCATCTCGCCGAACAGCAGCATCACCAGGTCGTGCGGACCGCCAAATGCTGATTCGCGAATATCTCCGAGTATGAACTCACACCGCGAGGGATGAGAGTTGTTCTGTTGAGCGTACTCGATCGAGGCTGGCCCGAAGTCGATGCCCTGCACCGTGTGTCCCAGCTCCGACAACCGGCGCGAATACAATCCCGGCCCGCAGCCGAGATCGAGAACGCGTGATGCCTTTTCGGCCAGAAGCTCACGGTGAATCCACGCAACTTGACGCTCGATCCAATCGAGGCGACGACTTGCCATATCGTGGTCCTGCGTCAGGTGCTCCTTAAGCATTCGGCGGCTGAAGTCCGGATCGTTCCACGGAATCTTGTAGGCGCCTGCCCAAATCTGATCTTCGGTCATTGGATCCTATTCCTCTCATTCTTGCTCGCCCCTGACTCAGGCCCATCCGGCTTGGAGCGTCAATCGTGGAAGGGCGCGCCGCTTTGTTCGTCAGCTTTCCTTGTTGACCCGCATTCTTATATGCGCAGAAGGTTTTTCCATAGATAAAAAATAAGGAGGGTTCCCCCCCATGAGCTACGCCTTAGCTCTTCTCCTAGGCGTGTCCGGCTTGTTTATTCCCATGGAGTCGGAGATTCCTGTATCACGAAGCCAAGCAGCCCTGGTCTCTACGACGGGCGCTCCTGACGTTGCCATCTCGGACAGTGGATACGTGGTCTCCGTCTGGGAAACAGAGCCACCTTCAGGCTTTAATCAGAACCTCGTTCGATTCAGTCTCGTCGATGCCGACGGCACGCTGATTAAAGAAGAGATCGTATTTGGCTCAGGAACGCCCGACGTCTTGTATCACAACCCAGCAGTCGACATGGCGACCGATGGCAGGTTTATCGTCGTTGCGGAGGTCGAAGACGATACGGCTGGAGATACCGACATCATCGGCCGTCCCTATGCGGCAGACGGCACGCCGGAGTCCTCCGCCTTCACCGTGAACTCCACTTCAGTTGTCAGGAATCAGTACCGGCCCGATGTCGCGATGTTTCCGAACGGGGACTTCTACGTTGTCTGGGTCGAGGAGTTCTCCGCCTCGGACACGGATATCTACCATGCCATCTGGTTCAATAGTTCCACGAATCCATTTGCTCAGTATCTTGCGCCCACTTCTCTTCTCAGTTCTCCTGATCTCGAGGACTATCCCCGCATCGCACTAGATCCGGGTACGCTCCCCATAGATTCTCAGGAGCCCTCGGTCGTTGTTGGATACTCGCGACCGAATCCCAATAATGCAATCCAGGAGTATGTTGCTCAGCGATTGACCAACACGGGGAACACCGTTGGGAGTGCCGTCGCCTTCTCTGCGACGGATCCGACGAGCATGATGTTCCCCGGAGATGTGGCGATGGATGATGCCAATGGGTACGTCACGGTGTGGCTCGAGGGCGGTGAAATCTTCCGCCGCCGCTTCGATAAGAACGGCGTGGCGCAGAATCCCTCCGACCTGACAGCCGGTCCCGGGTTCGGGACATTTCACGAGGGTATTCGCGTCGGCATCGATAAACTCGGCGATTATCTGGTCGGCTTCGATTACTTCGCAACCGTGTATGGCTCGGAGTACAACGCCGATGACAGCACTCGCGAAGTCCTGCTGCGCCCGAACTGCGTTCGCGATCTGACGATGACCAGCGCGGCTGTCGACGTCAGTCGGAACGGTGTTTATGCGGTGATTGCCTGGAAGACGCGCTTCGTCTACGATTACTTCGTCTTCAATCGCAGGTTTCAGCGAGTTGACCCTGCGACGGATTCCGATGGCGATGGAATCGCCGACAGCTATGAAGTCTTGAATGATTCCGATCCCAACGACCCGAATTCCCGCCCCAAAGTCCTGGACTTGAACCAGGACGGCCGAATCAATACCACCGATGCAATTACATGGTACCGGCATCTGATCGGCGGATCCCCAAGGACGATTCCCGGCGCGCCTTGAAACTTGGCTCATGTGCGCACCAGACATCCCCCAGGGTTACCCCTGGGGGTTTTTCTATTGTCCAGACAAGAATCGAAACCGATTCACTCCGGAGGCGCCCGGCGTCTGGACAAACCCCTCGACAGGCGCGTCCAGGAAGAGCAGGTTCACGTGCAGCGACAGGCTCCTTCCGGCAATGCGCCGCAAAGAGACTGCATTGAGGAATGGGACCTCACCATCCACGAGACGTTGTCACTACTTGCTCGGCGGAGGCCTGGTTTCGCACCATCTCCTCCCGAGCCTCCTCGCCTTTTGACCCGGGAAGAAGAAAGTAAGAGCATTAATGGCAGGATTCCCCACGATTATCCAGGGCGGCATGGGCGCTGGCGTGTCCGATTGGAGGCTTGCCCACGCAGTCGCCAAACTCGGGCAACTCGGCGTCGTTTCCGGCACTGCCCTCGACCAGATACTGGCGCGGCGACTTCAATTGGGCGACCCGGATGGCAGGATGCGCTCCGCCATGGACGCCTTTCCATACCGGCACATTGCAGAAGCCGTGCTGCACAAGAACTTCATACCGGGCGGGAAGAGTTCCGACGAACCGTTCAAAATACTGCCGCTCTTTCGTGTCGATTCGGCCCCGGAAGTCGAAGCGACCGCCGTCCTGGCAGCCTTCTGCGAAGTTTGGCTCGCCAAGCAGGACGCCGAAGGTCCCGTCGGCATCAATCTTCTTGAGAAAATCCAGTTGCCGATTCTGAGCACACTGTACGGCGCGATGCTGGCAGGCGTCGACTACGTCCTGGTCGGCGCGGGAATTCCGTGGCAGATTCCCGGAATTCTGGACACATTGGCTCGAAATGAAATCGCATCGATGCGCATCGCCGTTGAAGACGAGCAGCCTGGTATGGAGGCCGAATCGGTTTTCGATCCGGCGAAGCTCGGTCCTCGCCGTGAGTCCCCCCTGAAGCGCCCCAACTTTCTCGCGATCGTCTCCTCACCAACACTCGCGCAGGCGCTGCTCAAACGTGCAACTGGCAAGATCAATGGCTTCGTAATCGAAGCCGCCAGCGCCGGCGGGCACAACGCTCCTCCTCGTGCGAAGGGGCAGTTCAACGCGCGCGGAGAACCTGTCTATGGTGTCCGTGACGGCGTGGATCTCGAGAGATTCAGGCAGTTCGGCCTGCCGTTCTGGCTGGCCGGCGGCGCGGGCAGTGCCGCCGCTCTCCGACGCGCACAGGAACAAGGCGCCCAAGGCGTCCAGATCGGAACCGTCTTCGCCTTCTGCCAGGAATCCGGCCTGCTGCCCGACCTGCGGGACGCCGTTCTGCGGGATGTCCAAAGCGGCACCATCGATGTTTTTACGGATGCGCTCGTTTCCCCAACGGGCTTTCCCTTCAAGGTCATTCGCCAGAAAGGCACTCTGACAGAGGAAGAAGTTTACCTCGCACGCGAGCGCGTCTGCGACCTCGGCTACCTGCGCAGAGTCTATCGCAAAGCCGACGGTTCGCTTGCTTATCGCTGTCCGGCACAGAGCGAAGCCACCTTTGAGCGCGCCGGCGGCAAGGGGGCGGAAACGCCCCACCGAGCCTGCCTGTGCAATGCGCTCTGCGCCAACATCGGCCTCGGGCAAATCCGAAATGGAAAGAAGGAGCCGCCCCTTCTGACGGCTGGCGACGATCTTGCCAACATTGGGAACTTCCTGCCGCAGGATGGGCTTGCCTACTCCGCGGCGCACGTCATCGAAACAGTTCTGGCAGGCTAGCCTCCACTCCTGCACACGTAGCAGGCAGCCTTCTCTCCGCCCTTGACGTCCTTCGCTCCGGCGGAGAGAAGAGACGTGTTTCGCCGGACTTTCGCCAGGAGAACGCCCGCCATGTTGCACTCGCTCAAGGGAACGCTCGTCGACTTCGAAGAGGACTTCGCCGTCATCGATGTTGGAGGAGTGCGATTCCAGGTCGAGATTCCCGCCAGCACCGCGGGGCAACTCGGAGCATCCGGCGACCCGGCGGAAGTCCTCACCCGCCTCTCCTTCAACGCCAACGACGGGACCTTCAGCCTGTATGGCTTCGCCACTCCGATGGAGCGCGATTGCTTTGATGTCCTGACTTCGATGAGCGGCATCGGCCCGCGCAAGGCGCTGGCGATTCTTTCCCAGATCGAGGTCGCGGCCTTCGCCAACGCGATCGTGAACAAGGACATCGCCTACGTTGGCAAAATCAAGGGCGTCGGCAAGAAGACTGCCGAGCGCCTCATCGTCGAGCTGCGCGAGAAGATGGTGCCGTTCATGGGCTCCGCGTCCGCGGCTCCGATCGTCAGCAGCCGACCCGAAAACGTCCAGGACGCCATCGAGGCGCTGATGGCGTTGGGTTGTAAGCAGATCACTGCCGAGAAAGCCATCGGCGCCGCGATCGAGATCCTCGACGAAAGCGCCCCGACAGAAGACCTCGTCCGCGAAGGCCTGCGACATCGGTAGGTTCTTGCGTTCTCATCGTAGTCGGTGTCTTCGCCCCCTCCGGGGACGTGTTTCTCTCTCAAGTTAACCCCGGGTTCCCTTCGGTCACCCGGGGCCATTGAGCTTTGCCCCCTTCGGGGACAAGCGTCCAGAACCCGGACGGCTGGACATTGTTCCATCAGCGTACATCATGAGCCTCCGGGGGGACAGTTGAACGACCCTGGGCGGCGAGCTCGCCTGCATCCTCTGCAGTATTTGCGATAAGCGCGAAGAACTTCGACTGACAGACATCGTCCCATCATCGCTTGCCGTCAGTATCCCCCCGGTGGGGGAGCAGTTGCACGGCCTCGGGCGGTCACCTCGTCTGCATCCTTTGCTGTATTGACGATAAACGCGAAGAACTCCGACTGACACGCATCGTCCCATCATCGCTTGCCATCAGTATCCTCCGGTGGGGGGCAGTTGAACGACCCGGGGCGGCCGGCTTGTCTGCATCCTCTGCAGTATTGACGACAAGCGCGAGAAATCCAGACTGACAGACATCGTCCCATCATCGCTTGCCGTCAGCATCCTCCGGTGGGGGAGCAGTTGAACGACCCGGGACGGCCGGCTCGTCTGCATCCTCTGCAGTATTGACGACAAGCGCGAGAAATCCAGACTGACAGATGTTGTGCCATCGACCTCCGCCATGAGCATCCTCCGAAGGAGGATCAGTTGAATGGCCCCGGGCGACTAAGGGGAGCCCGGGGATACGATCGCACTTCATCAGGTCCCCGAAGGGGGCCAAGATCAGTCTGACAGAGGCGCGTTGCACGAGCATCCTGCTTCTCCCCAACGAAATTGCTTGCCCAGCCCCCTTCGGTTTTGGTTGGCTCCTTCGTTTTGAGAGGAGAAACTCCCCCAAGCGACTTATTCCACCAACCGAGGTGATTACCGTGGCGACGTTGAAACCATTTCCCGCTTTGCGACCCGACCCGACGGAGGCCAAAGAAATCTGCGCCCCGCCCTATGACGTGCTGAACTCCGAGGAAGCTCGCGAGATGGCCGAAGGCAATCCGCTCAGTTTCCTGCGCGTGTCCAAGCCGGAAATCGAAATGGATCCAAACGTGGATCCGTACTCGCCGGAGGTCTACGAGCATGGCGCCGCCAATCTGCGCCGCATGATTCGCGAAGGCCATCTGTTCCAGGACGACAAGCCCTGCTACTACATCTACAAGCTCGTCATGGGATCGCATGCGCAGATCGGGCTCGTGGCGGCCGCCAGTTGCGCCGAGTACGACGCCAACGTCGTGAAGAAACACGAGCTAACACGCCCCGACAAGGAAGACGATCGCATGCGCCACATCGAGATTCTCGGTGCGCAGACCGGCCCGGTTTTCCTGACCTATCGCGCCGTGCCGGAGATCGATGCCCTGATCGACAGCCAGATTGCCAACAAGCCTGACTACGATTACGTGGCCGACGATGGAATCGCGCACACCGCCTGGGTCGTGAAGGATGACGAAGTGATCCGCAAGATTGAAGAGGCCTTCCAACGCGTGCCGGCCCTTTACGTCGCCGATGGTCACCACCGCAGCGCTGCCGCCGCGCGCATCGCCAAAGAACACGCTGCGAAGAACGAGAATCACAACGGCGAAGAACCCTACAACTTCTTCCTCTCCGTCACGTTCCCGCACGACCAGATGCAGATCCTCGGCTACAACCGCGTCGTGCGCGACCTCGTGGACATGAACGAAGAAGAGTTTCTGGCGAAGCTCGGCGAGGTCATGGACATCAGCGACCCGATCGATTCGCCGAACCCGACGAAGAAGGGCGAAATAACGATGTACCTGGGCGGCACGTGGCGCCTCCTGACCTGGAAGGCTGGCGTGGCGAACGGCGAAGACACCGTCTCGACGCTCGACACGGCGCTGCTGCAGGCCAACGTTCTCGATCCGCTTCTCGGCGTGCGCAATCCGCGCACAGACAAGCGCATTCATTTCGTCGGCGGCATTCGCGGCACGGCGGAACTCGAACGCCTCGTCGATAGCGGCAAACACACCGTCGCCTTCGCGCTCTATCCCGTCAGCGTCGAAGACCTGATGGCCATCGCCGACGAAGACGGCCTGATGCCTCCCAAGTCGACGTGGTTCGAGCCCAAACTGCGGGACGCGATGATGAGCCATATGTTGTAGGAAGACTGAGAGTGGCGAAGTGACGAGTGGCGAGTGACGAGCAAGATGTCACTCGCCACTTTTGTTTGACGGGACTTGGTTGCTGGCCCTCGTAGCAGTCGACTACTTCCCGCGATGACCGGGGTATTCGGCGTTCAGGCGTAGGAGGGTTTCTTCACGGTGAGGTCAGATTCGCGCGCCGAACTCTCGCCCAATCGAAGAACATCCATAGCACCTTCCCCGCAACCAGGATCAACATCGTCGGGCCGATTAGCCAGCCGAAGAGTGTGAAGAGGCTGCGCTTGTTGGGGGTTATGGGAACCTGGGTGGACAGGTACGCTGTTTCGCCGAAGTCGGCGACGTTGATGATGGCGCCGGTGGAGGTGGCGGCGAAGGTGGGGCCGCCGTAGGCGGACGTGATCACTGGCAGGCCCGTTTCGATCGCGCGCATGCGGAACATGTCGCGGTGCTGGCGGTGCTGTTTCGCCCCCCAGGTGTGCATGTTGTACGTGGGAAAGACGAGCGCCTGCGCGCCGCGCCGGGCCATTTGCGGAGCATAGCGTTGATACGCGCCGTCGAAGCAAATCCCCAGCCCGATCCGCCACACATCTCCGTCCCTGCTTTTCAAATCGACCACGCCGACCTCGGGCGCGGGCTGGCCATCGATCATGAACGGCACAGGGTGGCTCTTGCTGCCTTCGCCAACGAACTCACCTTCGGGGCTGCAGACGAACGCCGTGTTGAAGAACTCGTTCTTGTCGCGTTCGCCGCCGGGCATCGGTTTGACCGCACCGAAAATCACGCCGAACGTGGAGGACGCCGCCTGCGTCTTGATCTCATCCACCAGCCACGAAGAGCCCGGCACCTCGGGGCTGTCGCCGAGCGAATATTCCGGCCAGACCACGAGATCGACGCGCTCGCCCGGCTGCAGTTTCGGCGCGGGCACCGAGCCGAATCCCTTTCCCTGGTTCAGCAGTCGAAGGCTGTAAGTCTCTTTGCCCTCCGCCTGGAATCGAGGCACAGGAACGAGCACCAGGATCGTCCATGCGGCTGCTGCCGCGATGCCGACGATCATCTTCTTCCGATCGCTGCGCAGGCAGATTGCTTCCGCGGCGAGCACCGCGACGAAGATCGTGATGCCGGACACGCCGTAGACTCCGATCCAGCGCGCCGTCATGCCACCGATCGTTCCGGCGGTTTCGTAGCCCAGCGACAGCCAGGAGAAATCGAGCGGCGCGAGCTCGCCGCGCAGATAATCGATGCCGACCCAACACGCCGCCGCCCACGCGGCGCGCGCCAGGGGAAAGCGCCCCCACTCCGTTGCCAGCCATGCCCAGATCGCCGGATACAGCGCGATGATCGCATAAAGCACCAACGTCATCAGCCCGAACGTCGCGTAGAGCCAGTTCAGCAATCCGAGCGAGATCGCCGCGTATGCGGCCGCAGCCACTCCCATGCGCCGAACGGGTGGCTTCGCCCCCCGAATCGCCGCCCACCAGAAAGCGATCGCGAGTATTCCCAGCGGCGCGAGCCCGCGGCCTTGCACGGCAAACGCATACGGAACCGCCCCCCCCGCCAGCAGCGCAACACGCCGCAACGTCCAGCCATCGCGTGCCGGGCGAGGCGATGTTTCCTCGGAGGGATCGACCTCTGAATGCGGAGGAGTTTCCGGTTCTGCTTCCATCGACAGTGCCACAGTCATTGCCTCCGCGTGGGTAAGCGATCGTTGACAAACTGCGGCAACCGGCTGTCGATGTCAAGGAGGTTTAAACCGCAGCCGGAGCAGAGAATGAACTCTGCCCCGGCGTGTTTTGTCTTTCAGTGGATTGTGATCAGTGCGTCTGCTCGCGCCATTCTTCCACGCCGGCCCAGGGCGGGACCTGCGAGAGAATGACCAGGCTGCGTGCACCGATCGTGACGGAGCCGCTCTGGGGGAACCCATCCAGCGCGACCGCCGACGTGGTCACTGTCTGGCCGACACCCACATCGCCGAAGTCCGTTCCGTAGGTGGAGTCATCGCTGTTGAAGACTTCATACCAATCGCCGGAGTCGGGCAGGCCGACATTGTACCCGCCGGTGTAGTTGACGCTCGAGAAGTTCGCCATGACGACGACCGTATCGCCTGGGTTCGATCCGCCGTTGGAACGAGTGAAGGCGATGACCTTGTTGGTGTTCTCGGTCAGGTAGATGTTCGTAACGTCGCCCAGCAGGCCGGCAGTTTCATTCCCGAGATTGCGCCGAAGCGCGATGAGGTCTCGGTACAGCAAACGGAATCCCGCGATATTCGGATCGATCAGCCGCGACCAGTCGATCGGATCATCGTCCTCCCAGGAGTTGTCCCCGTCGGTACCGCCGATGTCGAGAATCTCGCTCCCCTGGAAGATCATCGGCATGCCTTCGGTCGTCAGCAACAGCCCCGCGCCGAGGGCGGACATTTTCCGCGAGCGCAGGCTTTCGGGTGTGGCCGGATCGATCCGTGTTGGCACTCGGTCTTTGCTGTTGGTTTCCCACACCTCGTCGTGGCTCTCCAGATAGTGCAACCGTCCGAAGTCGCCATTCACCGCCGTGGCGATCGTGTTCATGTCAAAGTCCACATCGGCAGTTTTTATCAGTTCGCCGACGACTTGGTAATGGAAGTTCGTCGTCCACTGCGTGTCGAATCCGAAGCCATCGGCCGGATCGCCGCTGACTGTCGAGACCGACGTCGTGAGCAGCGGGTCGCCGGCGTGATCCTCGGCGATCGAAATCAGATCGGGGTTCGTTGCCAGCATGTTTGCGTTGATGTCCTGCAGCAGAGAAACGCCCTCGGGAATCGTACTTTGGATGTTGAACGAACCATCCAGTGTGGCTCGCATGGCCTTCGTGAAATCCCACCGGAAGCCGTCGACATTGTACTCGTCGAGGAACATCGCAATAGAGTCCTCGATGAAATTGCGAACTTCAGTCTCCGAATAATCCGGCCGGGGACCGTAGGCGGTTTCCGCCAACTCCAGCGGGCTATCGTAGAAGTAGATACCAGGTTCGTCTCGGGACGCGTTGCCGTTCAGGTCCTGGAAGTCGTAGATGTCCAGCCCACCCGGTCCGTAGTGATTGTGGACCACATCGACGATCACCGCGATTCCGCGGGCGTGACATGCCTCCACGAAATTACGGAAGTCGTCCGGAGTTCCATAGTCACGCTCGATCGCGAACAACTCCGTCGGATTGTAGCCGCCCGATGTTGTCCCGGCGAAGTCGTTGATTGGCATCACGTGAATCGCATTGAAGTTCATTTCCTGGATGTAATTCAGACGGTTCGGAATCAGGTCGGCAAACGTACCGGGAGCGACACCAGCGAATGGATCAAGCGTGCCGATATGCAGTTCATAGACCACCCAATCGTGGAACGCCGCTGTCGTACCCGGGCGCGGTTCGGTGAATGTGTAGGTCGATGGATCAACGGTCACGGAGTTGTCGCTGGCGCCCTGAACGAAGCGTCCTCGTGGATCGCGCCGGTACTCGGTTCCATCCATCAGGTACTTGTACTCCTGCCCAGTGGTCGCTCCGGGAACATGGGCGGTCCAAATGCCCGATGCGCTGTCGGACGTCATCAGGTCGGCATTGCTTACCCAACTGTTGAATTCGCCAACGACCGCCATGGATGCAACGTCTGGTGCCCAGACGCGGAACAGGTACCCGTCGCCTTCCGCCGAGGAGACCTTCATGGCGCCCGGCTCAACGCTTTGCACGGAATCGACCTGGAACTGCCAGTCGACTCCGTTCCCGCCGTTGTTGTCGAAGATCGAACCGCCGGAGTTCTTGAAAACGATGTCGATGCTCGTCGCGTCGTTCGGGACACTGAACGAGCCCGTCCAGTTTGGCGGCGAGCCAGACAGCGTCACATCTGCGGCATTCTGGAACCCATTGAAGCCCACCGTTGCCACGACCGGTGATTCGGAGGCCAATGGGCCTCCCGTTGCGTCGAATACGATCGTTGGCGAAGACCCGCGCGCCGGGAACTGAGGCGACAGTGTGGCCGTGCCTTGCGCGTGCGCAACTCCGGGCACAAGGGCCAAGCATAGCCAAGCCGCTCCGAGGAGTTGGAGGTACTTTCGAGAGACTTCACGAGTCATGGCACTCTCCCTGTGTGCTAAACCGCTTTTACCCAAGCGATGGATAGCTATTTGATACTGGGAACGCTCCAATTGCGCGCCGGTGAAGTCAATCGTAAAAGCGCTATGACCTGCGGCCAGCTCAATTGGAGAGAGTGCTGTCAAAGATCTCGCGCATCGTGATCATCTGCGCGCCGAGCGATTCGAGTCTCTCCGCCGCGTTCTGTAGTTGCGGGTCGAGCGCTCGCGCCAATGGCCCGAGGCGATCGGGCGTTCCGGGCACCAGGTCCTTGGGCGTTTCCCAGAGCAGGCGAATGGCGCGCTGCACGGTTCGCAGGACGTGGTGGTGTTCGAGGATGAAGTCGACAGTCTCGACCTCCATCAAGCCCGCGTCGCGGATGACTTCGAGCGCTTCGTCCGTGCGAGGAGTTCGCAGTGCGGGCAACTCAATTCCCTTCGCCAACTGGAAGTACTGGACGAGGAATTCCACGTCGACGATTCCGCCGGGGCCGCGCTTCAGGTCGAGCTTCGCATGACGCGGAAGACGTACCGTCTGATCGAGCCGTACGCGCATCTCGTGAATTTCTTTTGCCAGGTCCGGCAGCGGCGAACGATCGCGCAGCGCGTCGTGCATCGATCCTAGAATCTCGCGGCCAAACTCTTCATCGCCGGCAAGGAACTGCGCGCGCGTCATTGATTGGAATTCCCAAATGCCTGCTTCCTCACGATAGTAACGCTCGGCGCGTTCACGCGCGATCGAGAGCGGCGCATTCACACCATCGGGACGCAGCCGCGCATCGACCTTCCAGAGTTGTCCGTCGGGCGATACAGCAGACATCGTCGACAGGATTCGGCCGGCAAGATTGCTGTAGTGTTCCGCCGCGCCGCGGTCGTTTTCCGGAGCTTCGTGGAAGACCGCTACATCCAGATCGCCGCAAACATGCACCCATTCGCCGCCGAAACTGCCCAGTGCAATGATGCACCACCGCCCGTCGCGCCGCTCGGAGTCGCGGGAAAGTACATCGATCACGGCGCTCAGGCAGGTCTTCGCGAGTTCCGTCGTAGTGGCGGCGCTTTCACGCGCGGAATCCACATCCATGATTTCGCGCACAGCAAGGAAGAGCGCCTCGCGATCCTTGAACTGGCGAATGCGTCCGAGCGCTTTTTCGACTTCCAGGCGCCCGACGCGTGCGGCGTATTCTTCGTCGAAGGCGTAAGCCGGCGATCGAGTTCCGCGCAGCGGCTCGCCGAGCAGCAACTGGTCGAGGTACTCCGGATGCGCTACCATCAGTCGTGCCGGCAACGATCCGAATCCCAACACGCGCACCAGCATTCGCAGCACCCATGGATGCGATTGAATCAGTTCGTATGTGGAAGTAACGCTGTGATGACTGCGCAGCAGTTGCGTGAAGTGCCGAATCGCATTTTCTCGATAGGCCACATTCTGCAACTGCTCCAGCAATTGTGGGAACACCCGCTCCAACCATTGCTGACTGTGGCGGCTGATCGCGAATTCCCGCGAGCCGGAAACCAATTCTCGTAAGGCTCGAAATCCCTCAACCGTCCCGATTCCAAACGGCGCCAGCTCTTCGAGCACGCTCTCCTCCGGCGTGTCGCGCGACACCAGGTAGTCGACCAGATCCAGTTTCTCTGCCGGACCTTCTTCGTGAAAGAGCGCTTCGAATTGCTCGCGAACAAATCCGCGGAATTCGGAGAGCTGTGATTGCAGATCGGCTTCGCTCTCGAAATGGCATCGTACGGCAAGCCGCTGGCGTTCTTCGTCGTCTTCCGGCAGCGCATGCGTTTGCTGTTCGTTCATCATCTGCAGACAATGTTCAACCTGTCGGAATAACAAGTAGGCCTCGCGCAGTCGACGGACCTTGTCCGGCTGGAGTTTGCCCTTCTCTGCGAGCAATTCCATCGCTTCCAGCGTTGCTCGCACGCGAAGGGACTTGTCGTTTCCGCCATGGAGCAATTGCAGCGCCGCGGAAATGAACTCCACCTCGCGAATGCCTCCAGGGCCGCGCTTGATGTCCAGCTTCCGTGTGCGGGGATCGAGGGCCTCGTGGTCGATCCGGCGCTTCAGGCGAGCAACTTCCGGTAGCAGCACCTGCGGTGAGTTGCCGAAGAAGACGAAATTCTGGCGCACTTCCTCGAAACGCGCAGCAAGTTTGCGATCGCCCGCCACGCATCGAGCTTTCAGGTACGCGATCTTCTCCCACGAGCGCGCCTGATCCGCCAGGTAGGCCACGTAGGCCGGCAAGGACCGCGCAATCGCGCCCGATGCACCATCCGGTCTCAGTCGCGCATCGACGCGATAGAGCACGCCCTCGATTGTCGAGTAATCGAGGTACTGAATAATCGCCGTGCCCAGCTTGCAGTAGAATTCGTGTTTCGTGATGCGATTGCTGACGTGTCCCGTCCCATCCTTGCGTCCCGCGGTCGTTCCCTCCGTATCGTAGACGAAAATCAGATCGATGTCGGAGGAGAAGTTCAATTCCCGGCCGCCGAATTTCCCCATCGCAAGGACGGCGAATCCGATTGTGTCGTCCGGCTTCACGTCTGGTGGGGGAGCGGGCTGCCCATAGCGCTTCATCAAATCGCTCAGCGAATCTTCGAGAGCCAACTCGCAGGCCGCTTCCGCCAGATTTGTCAACTCGCGGCAGAGTTCCATAATATCGGCGCGCTGCTGCAGATCGCGAACGCCGATGCGCAGAAGTTCGCGGCGCTTAAATCGACAGAGCGCACGCCGCCGGCTCTCGGAGCTTCCGAATGCGCGCACGAAGCCATGCAATTGACGGCGATATTCCTCCAGGGGCTTCTCGCTTTCCATGCGCGCCTCGACCAGGCACCACTCGAGGTACTCCGGGTTCCGCACAACGATGTCTGAGAAGAACTGAGATGCGGCGAATAACTGAGCAAGAAACTGCAGATGATCCGGATTGTGTTCCATCAAGTGCAACACGCCGAGCCGATCCCACGCAGCGCGCACATATCGATCCCAATTGCGCAACGCCATCCTCGGATCGGCCGTCGCCGCCAATGCAGGAATCAGCTTTGGCGCTACTTCAACGATCTCTTCAAAGACGAACTGCTCGCGTGCCCAGGACAACAACAGCTCCTCGGCTGCATCACGATCGTCGTTCGGCCAAGAAGACAGCAGCTCCCTCAGCTCGGCCTGAAAAGCCGTCAACAATGCTACGTGTTTGGAATCGCCTGCGCGGGACATCTTGTTTGCCGATGGGAGTTTTGATGCTGCGAGATGGCCTCAGCCGCTTCTTCGAACGACGATGCCGGTCCAGCCGGCCCAGATATCGCCTTCCTCGGGCAGGTAGGACGCGTCCTCGCCGTAGACGCTGCTTCCGAGAATCAAACGCGCTGGCCCGGGGTGGGATGGACGCAAAGGAATCGAGAACCAGTGCCACTTGCGCGAGTCCGGATCCAGCGACTGGATCAGGATCTTCTGGAACACACGATAGACGCGTTCATTCTGCTCGAACTTGACGGAGAAACTCACCGGTGACTTCGAACGTTGCCCCGGCAGCGTCGGCTCAATCAAGATCCCGAATTCCAGGATTGGATCTTCCGGCATCTGGAGTTCCCAGGAGATCTCCGTCGGGACACGCAGTGCCAGAACATCGTGCGTACCGTTCGGCGCAGAGTATCGTTCCACGCGGAGCGGCCCGTTTAGTTGCGATCGCCACTTCGCTTCCTCCCATTGCGCCATGCCGTCGAGGGCCACGTCCGGTGCCGGCCGTTGTGCGCGCAATCGACCGGCGGCATCCAGCAGGCGCAACTCCTCCATCGTTCGCATCAAGTCCTTCGTGTGGCGTTTCGGCAGCGTCGACTGCGTGGAAGTCGCGCGACCGCCGTGGATCGAAATGCCGGTCAGCTCAAGGCCTTCGTGCTCAGTCTCCGACCAATTCGTCTTGCGCGGCCAGGGCGTCAGGAACTGATAGCGAACTTCGTCCGGCTCCAACTCGCGGATGAAGTCGATTGTGCTCTGTAACTCCGCCGTATCCGACCTTGGCAGGCCGAGCATCACATTGGCGGCGACTTTCACACCGTAGTCCTGCGCCATTTGCACGGCCTTCACAATCGCGCGGTTGTGCAGATTGCGATCACAGAATTCCGAGCGCCGATTCTCGTCTCCCGTTTCGATGCCGATTTCGAGGACCTCGCCGCCCGCGCCGGAAAGGAGTCGCAGGTTGTCCTTGGACATTTGCTCGGCGGCGGTCGTCCAACGGAACGGCAGGGCCACTTTCTCCTTCCAGAGCCGGGCGAACTTCTCCACCCAACGCTCTTGCCACGGGAACAACTCATCGACGAACACAAATCGCCGCGGGTTATGTAACTCGACCAATTCAAGCGCGTGCGTGACGATGCGTTCCGGTGAATGCGTGCGATACTGCGTTTCCGGCCTCTCGAGTCGTCGCAGGAGCGGCACGTGACAAAACTGGCAGGAGAATGGGCAACCACGACTTGCAAGCAGCGGCAGCGTGCGATCGTTAATCTTCATCAGATCTTCGACCGGCAGCTTCGTGTAGTCCGCGTCGTCCAGTTCATCGAGATTGGTAAGCGGGCGCTCAGGCACGTTGATCTGCCAGCCGCGCTGGCCTCGCCACCACACGCCGGGAATGTCGGAACCGGAGCCTTCGCGCAGGAGCTTCGACGCGAACTTGCGAAGTCGATCCTGCCATTCGCCAAGAACAATCGCAGTCGGGACGGGGTTGAATGTGAAGATGTCGGAGCCGAGTGTCCCCATCGGGCCGCCGACTGCAATGACCGTCGGCAGCGTCATGTTCCGAATCTTCAGCAGCAGGGCATTCGCCGCGTGGAGCTGCTCGCGATAGACTGGGACGAAGAGGATTTCGGGCGGATCGGCCTTCAGGCGATCAACAAATTCTTCGCGCTGTCGGACTGTCTTGATCAACTCGACCCGCACATCGATTTTGCCGGCACGCAGTCGGCCGATTCCCTCCGCCACATCCTGCCAGTGCGCAAGACGCGGCGAGACCCCTTCCTCGACGAATGCGATCAAGACCTGCTCGGACACGAATCGCGCCTCACTCTTGGGGAATCGGCATTGCCTCTCGCCGCATCATGCGCCTGCAAGACTGGGCGTATTTCGCCCAATCGTTCCGGTGTCGACAAGCACGGAATTCACTCGGAAGCCCGAGCTACTTCTTCGACTTCCGTTCTTCGCTGGGGTGACTGGCACCGATCTCCATCAGAATCGCCAGCGCCAAAACGGCGCGCCGGTCCAGGCTCCCCTCCCAATCGCGCGAGACATCCAGCACATGACAATCATGAACCAACTCGCGGCGATGCAGCTTTCCCCACTCGATTCCGCCGCCGGGCGAGGACAATTTGAAATTCGTCACGAGCCTGCGCTTCAGGCGTCCGAGCAGAATCCGGCGGAGCCAAGCGCGCCAGAACGGCGCCTCGATGGCGGCCAGAACGGCAACATGCTTCTGCTCCGGCGGTCCTTCGACAACCCAGCGCGACCGCATGCCGCCTGCAAGACCCTCGCGGCGGATCGAGGCGATCCGCTTCACCGGGGGCCGCTGCCAATCGACATGGAAAATCTGGCTGCGCAGACTGAACCGTTTCTCAGGGATCAACTTAAGCAATTTCTGGTGCGACTCCGGCGAATCGACAGTGACCTCCAGGTCAACGACCAGGAGCCGGCGAACGATCGCCGTCACATAGGCACCGCAGACCAACAGCAGAATTCCAACCAGCAGCGCGGTCCATGGATTCCTCGTCCAGAGGAGATAAAGCCCCAATCCTGCCACGGCGACCGTCAGCAGTCCCATTACCCATGTGCCGACGGGTGGCAGAATACGCCACTTGGCCGGTCGCTCCTGGCTGGCTTCCAGCACTTCGGAGCCATCCATCTCGGCCACGTCGCACAGCCATTTTCCCTTCTCCCGCCGCGGTGCGACAAGGAAGCGGTTGTGACGCAGCCCTTCCGGGTAGGATGTACCATCCGGGGCGTGTTGCGGAGGAGGCTGGAGCTTCAGATCTTCGCCTTCGAGATCCGACTTCTTACGGCCGAACATGAATTCGCCTCCTACTTGCGATAGAAGACATGCATCGTCTCAAACTGGCCGGAGATATTGCAATTGTTCACGAGCGTTCCTGAAACCGCATAACCACAATTGTGGAACGTCCGCAGCATTCCGAACGACTGCGCCCGGGCGATCGTGTACATATAGCGGATGTCGAATCGTTCCTTTGCATCTTCCTCGAGGGCACGGAGGAGGAACTGGGCCAGACCTTTTCCCCGTTCGCTCGGGCGCGAGGCGAAATCGGTCATCTCCGAATTATGCATCGCCGGCATAGTCTCTGCCGAAGCGGCTGCGACGAGTTCCCCCGCCTCATTGCGGATGATCCGATAGATGATGTGGCTCGCGGCTGTCTCACGCAGGTAGTCAGGCTCTGTGATCGGATACGGATACGTGGGGAAAACTTCCTCGTAGAGCTTCGCGAGATCCTCTGCATCATCCGGCGTGAAGAGCGAAGTCACGTATCCCTCGGGGAGGGGACGGAAGTCTGCTCGCGGGAATCCGGAGCAGGCGTTCTCGAGGATATCATCTTCCTTCATTCGCTGCGGGCGTTCGCGTCGATCGCCTTTCGGGAAAATCGCCATCGACACGGCGTCTTCTCCATCGAAGAAGCCGGGGATCACTGCTTCGCGCTCGAATCCCGCCAGCGTCAGCTCTTCTTCCTCGGAGGCCCGCGCCTTAATCCAAATCTTCCCATAATCGTTGGCAGCGGCCAGGACCTTCAGTCCGGTCACCATCTTCCCGTAGTTCTCGGCGTCGTATTCTTTCACCTGAATCCGCTCATTCAGGGGACTGAGCGTCACTTTCGCTTCATACAGGCCAGGCTCCTGGACGGCCGTATCCACCCCGTAAGGTTGATCCAGTTCTCGTTTCGAGCCATCCGGCAGGACAGCAATCCATTCAGCCATGAGCGTCTCCTCAGAATCAGCGTGGCCCAAGCATCCCCGCCTTGCCGGTGCACCGCAACGGCTTTGTCCTCGGCGGACCCGGAGGAGCGGGGCGTTGCAGGCAAGAACCTGCTTGCGCGCCACTGTCGAATGGGTTTTGGATGGCCGCCGCAGACTGAGTAACTGCGTCCGCCCAGCGAAGATGCGCTGAAATCGGGTGGTGAACGGCGACTTCGAGGGGTGCATTGGCGCTCTTCGGCCGAGACACAAACCGGGGCTCCACAAGGGAAACCGACCCGGCAAGGTGGCCGTTCCGTGCGTAGGCAGCACAGCGCTGGAAACGTTGACCTTAGACTGGGTTTTGCGTAGGTCAACGGCGAGGATTCAGCTTGACCGGAGAAGTGCCAAATCGGTTAATCTGAAGTGGGTTTGGTCAGGGGCGGAGAAGCCTCTTGACGGCGCGTAAGACTCACCACCTTGGCAGGGCCTCGAATTCGGGGCCCCGATGGCCATTGTTGGTGGGCGATTCTCGCCGCGAGATAAGGAATCCGGACGTGCTAAGACCTCCGGGGGATATGTTCATGATCGCACAAATTCGGCGCCCAGCGATCCTGCTGGCTGTCTGCCTGATGGGGATGGCCGGTTTGGCCTCCGCTCAAGAGTCTCTCTACACCGACTCATTCAACGGCCCCGCCGGCACTCGACCCCAGAATTGGGAGATCTACGGTGCCACCGGACCCAGCTTCTGGTTCATTCAGGACGGCCAGTTCAATTCTGGAAACGGCGACAACTTCGACCCTGGATATACCTGGGCGATCATCGACCAGCCCGGTTCGGAGGACTGGACCGACTACAGCATCTCCGTAGACTTCTGGATGCCCCAGCAGGTCGGCCGCGTCAGCCTTGCTCTCCGCTGGAAAGACCCCGGCAATTTCTATTACGCAAACCTTCTCGCATCGAGATTTAATCAGAAGGTCGAGATCAGTAAGTACGTTGGCGGCCAGACTCCCGCCGATGCGATGGCGGAAGCCGAGAGCCCCAGCCAACTGCAACTCCCGAAATTCAATCAGGCCACAGGTCCGGCCGAATCCCACCGCTTCGAGTTCCGAGCGGTTGGGAATCAACTCTCTGTCTACCTCGATGGGCAGCAGGTCCTGTCGGCCGTGGATAGCACCTTCAGCAGCGGCGGCGCAGGCGTCGGTCAGTGGTACAACCAGGTCTATTTCGACAACGTCGTCGTGACTGCCATCGGCGATACTGGCATTGGGGCGGTGACTTCCAGTTCTGTGCCCTCAGGACCATCAGCGTCGAACGGCAGCGGTCCTGTGACTCCCGGCGTATATCGTCTGGAAATGGCCTTTCAGTTGTCGAAGCAGGAAGCAGACGACCTCGTTTCCAGTCTGTCCGATTTCCCAGATGTGGAAGCCGTTCAGGATTCCGATGGCCGTTATTCGGTCTATCTCGGAAAATACGCGACTCAGGAAGAAGCACGGCAGGAAATGTCGCGCTATCAGGCCGAGGCGGGACTAGTCCCGCAGGACGTACAGTTCATTCCCGAGTCAAGCAGCACCGGAGCAGGTGGCGGACGTAGCCGTGTGCTCGTCGCCGATGGTGTGGAAAAGCAACCGGCAGAAGATCTCCGTGTCGAGTTGCTGAATCTCGGCTTTGTTCCCGTGGATGTCGAAGAAGGACCAAACGGGTATCAGGTGTTCGCCGGGCCAGCCTTCCCCGATTCCAACGATGCCCAGCAAATGGCCGAGGAACTGAGAGGAACAGGCTTCCTCATGGCAGAGGTTCGTCAGGTGCAGAAATCGGCTGCCCAGAATCTGGATGCCACGACGATGGGCGCCAGCGCCACATCCGAAGAGCGCGAGAAAGCCAAGCAGTTCCTCCAGACGATTCAGGATGTCGAGGCGGGCACCAAGACGTACGAGCAACTTGCCCAAGAGCGGAGAGACAACGAACTGCTCTCGGATGAAGTCATCGGAATGCTCAAGGAAGTGCAGCAGAGCCGCGAGGAAGATCAGAAGCGCGATCGGCAAGTCACGCAAGTCCTTACCGAAATGGAACTGCTGATCGGGCAGAAAAAATGGGATCAAGCATTGGCGAAGCTAGAGGATCTAAAGCGACTTCGCCCCGATCACCCGCTTATCCCCATCAAGGATCAGTCCATTCGGGAGGCGCGAGATCGCGACCAATTGGCTCAGCAGTCTCCAGAAACGCGCTTCGCGACTTTGCAGCAACAAGCTCAACAAGAAGAGCAGCGTGGTAACCTCGATCAGGCGCTCTCCATTTGGGACAAGGTGAAGACCGAAGCGCGCGAGGGGCCATTCTACGAAGAAGCCCGTCGCAACATCGTTCGCCTGCAGGAAGCAATCGCTGAACGTGGCGGCCCTGAACGCCCGGTTGCCGATGAGGGCAATGAATCAAACCTCAAACTCTACATTATCATCGGTGCCGTAGCGACCTTGGCGATCATGTTCGTCATCGTTCTGGCGATGGTCATGAGCAAGAACCGCAAGCGTGACGAAGAACTTCTTCGCCAGGTTGAGGAACTTACGCACACGCGGGACAAGGGCAAGAAGGGCTCATCCGGGAAACCTGGAGCGAAGGCCGCCGGCGCGGACAAGAAGCACAAGGAAGCAGCCAAGAAGGACGGCGCTCCCGCTGCTTCCACATCGAGCGTTTCCGACAGCGATCGGATTCGCCCGGGAACGATCTCGCCGGCACCTGCTGGCGCCAAGGCGGCACCTGCTGCAGAGAAGCCTGCGAAACCAGCGGGACCGACGCCGACGCCTCGCCCTGGCGAGGAGGAAGGTTTGAAGCTCGACTTCCTGTTTGGCGACGAGAAGGCCGGCGAACAGGCAGCCGTCGCACCGAAGGACTCGGGAAACCAGTCCTCCACCGAATTCGTCGTCCCGCCGCCCCCCGAGCAACCCCCCGGTGAAGCGCCGAAGGGTGCGGACAAAGCCCCAGCCGAGGAGAAGCCGGCTGCAACGGCCCAGGTCGATGCCTCAGTCCTTTACGCACAGAACTTCGAAGATGAAGAGGCCGGCAAGACCCCGAAGAACTGGCGTGGTCACTACGACTATGCGAACCTCGTGATCCACAATGGCGGCCACGGCAATGGTTCCAGCAAGTGCCTGCGCTTCGAGAAGAAGTCGGGCATTGGCAGCGCTTACTACTCCTGCCGCTTCCCGGACGCCCAGGGCCGAATCGGCGTAGAATTCGATCTGCGTTGCGACGACAAGAACAAGTACCTGCTCGGCTTTTACATCGAGAAGGATGAGGACTTCCGCCAGTCGGTTCATACGATCGTCCATCGTACCAGCTCCAGCGCCAGCCCGACCTTGCGCATCCAGGGCGAGCCGACCCCGTACGAATTTGGCAAGTGGTGCCACGTCCGATTCGAGATCGATCTGCCCCGCCATATCATCGACGGATTCGTCAACGACGAGGCGATCGCGACCGGCGTGCGGCTCAACTCTTGCCCGAAGGTCATCAACACGCTGTCCATCCGCGATAACCTCGCGACGACCGGCGTACTCTTGATCGACAATATCAAGATCTACAAACTCTGACCGCCACAAGACTGAGAACAGGCATCGAGGCGCGGCGTCGGCCGCGCCTCTGCTTGATTAACGGGGGGCGATCCGAGAGCCTCACCCGCCTCCCAAGGCTTGACCCTGCCGGTCGGCCTTTGGAAGATGCACCACGATTGCTCCCGGAGGACGCTGATTTGGCTACGCCCGATGCACTGGACAGATTGAGAAACAACATCGCGTCGGTGATACGCGGCAAGGACGAGGTCATCGAGCTCTGTCTCGTTGCCCTGATGGCCCGCGGGCACCTCCTGCTGGAAGACGTCCCCGGCGTCGGCAAGACCACGCTCGCCTCCCTGCTGGCAGGATCGATCAATTGCACCTTCCAGCGGATCCAGTTCACCAGCGACCTCCTCCCCTCGGACATCCTGGGCATCACAATCTACAACCAAAATCAGCACGAGTTCGAGTTCAAACCCGGGCCGCTCTTTGCGAATGTCGTCCTTGCCGATGAGATCAATCGCACGACCCCCAAAACACAATCTGCCCTGCTCGAGGCGATGAACAATGCGCGCGTCTCGATGGACGGCCATTCCCACGCGATGCCCGAGCCGTTCATCGTCCTCGCAACGCAGAACCCGCTCGAATTCCACGGCACATTCCCTCTGCCAAAAAGCCAGATGGATCGCTTCCTGATGCGCATTCACCTCGGCTATCCGGATCGCGACAATGAGGTCCAGATTCTGCGCGAACAGCGCATGGCCATGGTCGATCCGAAAATCGATTCCGTCGTGACGGGCGAAGAAGTGATCGAGATGCAGGAGAAAGCCGCCGAGGTGAAGGTCGACGACGATCTGCTCGACTACATGGTGCGGATCGGCGAGTCCACTCGCCTGTCGGCGCTTTTTGAGCTCGGCTGTTCGACACGCGGCATCCTTGCTCTGCGCCGCGCAGCCCAGGCCTACGCCTACTTGCAGAAACGCGACTTTGTGACCCCTGATGACATCAAGCACGTCGCGGTTCCCGTGCTGGCCCACCGCGTTCAGGTCGCTCGCACATTCGAGCGCTCCGGCATGGTTCATCACGAGGACGAAGAAGCGATCCGTCGCATCCTTGACGAGGTCGAAGTTCCCCTCTAAGCCATGGGCCTGTTACGTCGTATTCCCCCGAGGCATTCCGCACCATGAATCTGATGCAGACACAGCGGCACGTGTTGGTCACTGGTGCCAGCGGGTTCCTGGGTGAGCACGTCGCGCGACATCTGGCCGTCAACGGTGGACGGGTCGCAGGGACGTTCTTTTCGCACGCGATCGAGATCCCGTATGCGGATCTGGCTCCGGTCGACCTGCGGGATGAGAAGGCCGTCCACCGTCTGATTCGCGATATGCAGCCCGCAGCCGTGATCCACTGCGCGGCGACGACCAGTCCCGCCTTTTGCCAACAGGAACCGGAATCGGCAAAGGCCGCCATCCTGGATGCGACTCGCTTTCTGGTCGAAGCGATCCAGGAAAAACAGCCGGAAACCCCGTTCTTGGCCGTGTCCACAGACCTCGTCTTCGACGGAGAGCATGCTCCCTACGGCGCAGGCGCCGAGGCCAAACCTGTCAGTGTGTACGGCAGTCTGAAGTTGCAGGCAGAGGCGCTTGTCGCCGAGTTGCCGCGAGGCGTTGTCATCCGTCCCGCGCTGATCTACGGGCCGCCCGGAACTCACAGCCGCAGTTTCCTCGGGTGGATGAGGGAGAACTTGGCCGCCGGAAAGCCGCTGGGACTGTTCGAAGACGAAGTGCGAACACCCGTTTACGTGGATGATTTGGCGGACGCGATGGTGGCCATTCTGGAGCATGGTGAGACCGGCATCTGGCACGCAGGAGGGCCCGGACCTTTGAATCGGATGCAGATGGGAGAGCTTGTCTGTCGCGTCTTCGAATACGA
This sequence comes from bacterium, assembly GCA_020444065.1. Classification (NCBI taxonomy): domain Bacteria; species bacterium. Next base: position 396,052 of record JAHLLQ010000002.1, read on the forward strand.
TCGGAGCCTTCTCCGGCCTCAGCGTCTCGCCGATTCGGACTATGCGGCCCCGAGGCCACGCAACGTCTCTCTCGATTCCAGCCAATTGTGGGAGACGCTGGATCGTTCGCCCAGGTCCTTCGAATCCGGACTCCGGCGAATTGCAGTGCTCGAAGAACACGAATCCAGTACTTAATCGAATCTCAGAGGGTACCAGACATGATGCGGAAGGAAATGAAAGCAGGACTGACGTTGATCATGGCGCTGCTGCTGAGCAGTCTGCTGATTGCAGCCGACGGAGACACGGCACCGGCGAAAGAAGTCGGCATCATCGTGACCCACGACGCCGGGCGCGCATGGCGACCGCTGGGAGCGCCTGAGGATCTGGACGGCGCCAAACTATTCGAGGAAGCCCTGGATGAAATCGCGGGCGACTTCCCGGAAGATTTGAAAATCTCGTTGGGCGGATTCACCACCGGAGCCCTATCCGGCGAGACGGCCTACAACTCCGATGTCGCCGGCTTCTACTCCTCTCGCGATTACGACGCCGTCAATGTGACCGCGGCGGACTACCGCAACTTTGCAGCCTCCGGAATGGGATTAACGATGCGGGCAGAAGATGATTTCAACCGCTACCTGAGCAGCCTGAACCCCAAGCAGATTGAAGTCCCTATGCCCGCGACGAAGACCGTCGAGGCCAGAGGTCACAAGATCAAGTTCATGAGCGCCAGCGACTTCGCCGACCTGTCCGGATTCACGGATCTTGCATCCTACACTGCGGCTGAGGACCCGGCCGATATCCTTGCCAGCGCACTGCCCAACTTCGACGGAACATCGATCCTGCTTTCCGATCTCTCACCAACTGCAAACGACGAAATCGCACGTCAGTTCGGCGATCTCGATTTGATTCTGGAGGGCAGATCCACCGATGGTTCGCAACGCAAGATGGGTTCAACGATCATCCAGGCGACCGATCGCCCGGGAATGATTGAGCGAATGGTCCTGAAGTACGGTGATGACGGAGAATTCTCCGGCGTGGAGATGAAGGGTCGCGAGTGGATCTCGGAAGAGAACTACGCCGCTCTTCGGACGATTTCCCTGCCGATCATTGGCATGAGCGTCCAGCCTCCCGAACGCGTCACGACTCGATTCGATGTCAAAGCGGAGAATGTGCAGATTGATGTCCACCGCGATTCTAAGTTCCCCGATCTGACGACGCGCGAGAACATCTACGTCTACCATCTGAATGTGGATGGAAACGAGTTCCACTTCTACCGCGTGTATCACCGCTTCGCCCGCGAAGAACAGCGTGCGTGGATCCCGGTGGATATGCTTGTACTCATCAATCCCGATCACACGATCCGCGGAATCGAGACGAACCTGACGACTTATCCGCTCGATGTCTTCTCAACAAAGATGGGCACTGTGCTGAAAGACCTGTACGGCAAACCACCGGCAGAGTGGGAAGTGAATGCCGACTTGATTCGCGGCTATGAAGAGTCCGCGGCGCTGATCGTCGATGATCTGCGGAAGACCCTGGAATTGGACATGCAACTCTATCCGTCCGGATACCTGGAGGCGAAGTAGAAAGCTAATCGGGATTCGGCAGATCCGTCTGCCCGATGCAGAACTGATAGAGGAGTTCTGCATCGCGTTGATCCAAGTGACCATCCAGATTCACGTCAAACCTGAGCGGATCCGAATTCATTGGATCCGCTCTGTACATAATCAAGGCATCCTTTGTCCCCCGACGACCGTTGTCATCGACATCGCCTGCAATGCAGGCCGGTGAGAGGCTCGCGTACTTCGTCTCGTACCAGTCAGCGAGTCCATTTCCATCCGCATCCTCCCAGGGACGCGGCGGCGCATGATCGAGCGGCGTCTCGCCTGTGCCCACAGAAATGTCCGCCCCATGGAACTGCGACGGCCGAATCGTTCCCGCAGGCCACGAAACGGCATTCCAACTCGACGTGTCGGCATCCAGAATGTGGAATTCCGAAGCCGATGGCTGAAACACGAGGTGCTGTATTCTGAATCCGGTCGAAAGACTCTTGGTTGTTGTTCCATCGAGAAGCGACACGAGATGAATATCCCCATTCCATGTTCCCAGGAAGACTTCGCTCTCTGATTCTGCGAAGGAGATATCGGTTACGATGTCCGACGATTCGATGGGGAGATCGACTTGCGCTGTCGAGTTGTCGGCACGTTCGATGATCTGAATCGCTGGCAACTCCGTCGGCGTTCTCCGGAACAGACGAAGAAACTGGCTTTTCGATGCCTCGACCGCAATCACAGCACGACTGGTTGAAGGCAGCGGCTGGCTGCCAGTCCATCGCGCCGTGGACGGGTCCCTAGTCATGAACATTGGGCCGGCGGGATAGCCAACCATCAAATCGAGGCCGTCGAACATGATCGCCGTGTTGTCCTGCAAGACGATCCAGGATTCGACCGAGAGAGATGCTTCGAGTTCGCCAGTCGTTGCATCCCTGTGTTCGATGACTTGACGATCGATATTCAGGACATATGCCGGTGGCTCTCCCGAAACTGCCGCAGTCATCAGCAGTGCCCCGAGGACACATCCCAACAGAGCCCTAGCCCGTTTCGGCTTCTGCTTTGAGCAATTGGTGAATTTCATTCAGCAAGCTCGTCAGCGCTCGCACCTTCTCCAGGTCAAACTTGGAGTCTAGGGAAGCGACGATCGTGTTTGTCCCCTCCGCGAAGGCTGACGCGACACCATCAGTCTTCTTGGCGGCGGATTCGACTTCCGTTTTCCATGACTGCGCTTCGGGGGCAACAAGAGTTATTCGAATTCGCGCACCAGTTGCGTCAATGAGACCAACCCTGAGGCGGGCCGCCGCCAGGCGCAGCCGCGTGATTGCCAGAATGGACTCCACGGGGGACGGCAATTCGCCGTAGCGATCCCGAAGTTCGTCCGACAAATCGCCGACTTCGTCCTGTTCCCGCATCATGGCGAGGCGCTTGTAGAAATTCACACGTTGAGTCTCGACCGGAACATACGGCGCCGGAATGTAACAGCTCATCGGCCACTTGATTTCGACATCGTGTTGATCGTGCATATCCTCGCCGCGCAGGCGCGCGACTGCGTCCTGGAGCATCTCGCAGTAGAGGTCGAAGCCGATCTGGTTGACGATGCCGTGTTGCTCTTTTCCAAGCAAGTTGCCAGCGCCGCGGATCTCCATATCTCGCATCGCGATGTTGAAGCCGGATCCCAGCTCCGTGAACTCTTCGATCGCCGCCAATCGCTTCACGGCCGTCTCCGTAATGGCCTGGCCCTGCGGTACTATCAGGTATGCATAGGCACGGCGTTTCTCGCGACCGACGCGACCGCGCAACTGATACAACTGAGCCAGGCCGAACGCATCGGCGCGGTTTACGATAATCGTGTTCGCATTTTGGATATCGATCCCGGACTCGACGATCGTTGTGGAGACCAGGATGTCGTAGTTGCCCTCCATGAACTCGAGCATGTGGTTCTCGAGTTCATCTTCCTTCATCTGACCATGCGCCACGCCGATTCGCGCGTGCGGCACGATCTTCTGCAGCCGATTCGCGACCTCGTGAATGTTGTGAACGCGATTGTGGATGAAGAAGACCTGCCCGCCGCGGTTCAACTCGCGCAGGATCGCCTCGGCAATCTGCTCTTCGCTGAAGTGAATGATCTTTGTCTTGATCGGGTGCCGATCCGGCGGGGGAGTCGTGATGACCGACAAGTCGCGCAGGCCCGACAGCGCCATGTGCAGCGTGCGCGGAATCGGCGTTGCCGTCATCGTCAGGATATCGACCTCGGTGCGCATTTCCTTCAAGCGCTCCTTGGCTTTCACGCCGAATCGCTGCTCCTCGTCGATCACAAGCAGGCCCAGATCCAGGAACTGCACTTCCTTGCTCAGAAGCTTGTGCGTGCCGATGACAACTTGCACTTCGCCGCTCTTCAGGCCGTTCTTGATCTCCTTCACTTCCTTCGGCTTCTGAAAGCGACTCAACAACTCCACCCGGCACGGGTAATCGGCAAAGCGCTCCCGGAACGTGCGGAAGTGCTGCAGTGCCAGGATCGTTGTCGGCACCAGGACGGCTGCCTGCTTCTTCTCCTGAACAGCCTTGAAGACCCCGCGGATTGCGACTTCCGTCTTGCCGTAGCCGACATCGCCGCATAGCAGACGATCCATCGGGCGATAGCGCTCCATGTCACGTTTTGCCTCGAGGATCGCTTTGATCTGATCTGGCGTTTCCTGGTAGGGGAACGAGGACTCGAACTCGGACTGCCAGATCGTATCGGGGCCAAAGGGATCGCGTTTGGAAACCTCGCGCTTCGCGTAGAGTTCCAGCAGCGCCTCCGCCATCTTCTCAATTTCTTCGTTCGACTTCTTCTTGCGCTTCGCCCATCGCGTCGAGCCCAGGCGGTCGAGCGCGACGTTGTCGCTGTCTGCCGATGCAAATCGCTGAACGAAGCGAATCTTCTCGACCGGCACCAGTAGCTTGTTGTTGTCCTGGTACACAAGCTCCAGAAGATCCACGATTCGGTTGTCGATGTTCTGCTGTCGCATTCCGGAGAACTGCCCGACGCCGTGTTCGACATGTACGACATAGTCGCCGCGCTTGATCTCGTTCGACGTGGCGATCGGCTTGCCTTTGTAGATCTTCTTGTAGACATGACGGCGTTTGTAGCGCCCGAAGATCTCCCGGTCCGTGACGATCGCGACGCGCGCGTCGTTGAACGCGAATCCTTCGTGCATTCCCCCAACAATCAGCAGTACGTCGCGATAGCCCTCCAGGACATCGCGCGGCTTATACGCGGCGGCTTCCGCTTCCGTAACGAGCGATCGCGCGCTGACCTCGTGCTCGCGCAGAACCTCGTCGAATCGCTGCACCTGGCCTTCATTATCGCACACAACGACGACCAGGAAGTCCTCCGCCTGGCGCTTGCGGATCACCCCGATCCAGGCCTGCAGATCGCCACTCAGGGCCGTATAGCCCGCCGTCTCGAATCTTAGCGGATGAACGCCCGGTGTCTCGATTGGGAGCCGGGAATGCTCGATGCGGCGGAACTTCTCGATCTCGCGATGGATCGGACCTGGTTCGATGATCAGCTTGTCGGGCGAGCCCAGTTCCGACTCCTCGTGCAGAATCTCAAAGAACTGTCGCTCAACTGCTGAGGCGAAGTACGTGCAGACTTCTTCGTATCGTTCCGGCGCATCCAACAGGATGATCGTGTCCGGAGGCAGATGATCGAAGAACGGAACGAGCGCTTTGCCATCGTTGAGATAGGACTCAATCTGGTGCTTCAAGCGCGTAGGCGGCAGGGCTACCAGTGCCTCTGTCCCCAACTGCTCAGTCGAGCGCTGCGTGACGATATCGAATTTGCGGATCGATTCGATCTCGTCGCCGAACAGATCGAGTCGAATCGGATCGTCGGAATTCGGCGGGTAAATGTCGACGATACTGCCACGGATGGAGAATTCGCCGCGCGATTCGACCAGGGCTTCCCGCTCGTAGCCTGCGCGATCCAACTTCTCAGTCAGCGCGCCCATATCCACGCGGTCGCCCCATTCGAACCGGACCATCAACTCGTCGAGCCGATCGTGCGGCAGCACCTTCTGCATGGTCGCATCGATTGGCGCACAGACGATCGGGGCTTTCTTGCGTCGCCCGGACTGCGATTGATACAGCGCCTCGAAAACATCGAGATGCTTCGAGGTGACTTCGATCGAAAGGTCGTCCTCGTCGTACGGGAGAACTTCCCACTTGGGGTAATGCAGCGCCTGCTCAACGCCGAAGAAATCGAGATCGTCGACCAGTTGTTCGGCGCGTTCCATCCCTGCGGTCAGAATTAGAACAGGGCGATTCAGCTTCGCCTGCAGACCAGCCGCCACATACGCCAGTGCCGATCCTTCGAGATTCTGCAGCACCACCGACTTCGACTCGTCTTCGACGAGGCGAATCATTTCGGCGAACGTCTCGCACCGTTCGCTCAGAAGCTTGCTGAGCACTTCCGCGGTTTTCTGATTCGCCAGCGACACCATCCTGGTCTCCCTTAAATACCTGCACGCAACGACCCCCATATATCCGGTGCCGTTGCTCGATTGCGCCCGATCGGGTTTTTCCCCGCGGGCTGTTTCAAAGCCCTACTACGACCGCTTTTCGATCTCGCGCGAGAGATCTTCCGCGCGCACATTCCAACGCACTGAAGCCTCTTCATCCTCGAAATCAGGGCTCTCCATGCGCTCATCAAGGAGCGCCTTCGCGCGCCTCAGCAGGCTTGACTCGACGCGCCGGCGATCCCGCAGGCGCTGATTCTCAATCTTGTATACGCGCGTCCGATCCTGGCTCTTCAGAACGAGGTACTCCACGATCATGATCCCAAGAATCAGCGCTGCAGTTTCATTGTAGAGGCTGAACACCAACTTGTCCGGCCCAAATACGATGAACGCGATGATGATAATGAAGACAACGGTCAGTAGCAGAATGTTGCCCGAACGCGCCTTGCGCGACCGCCGGCCTGAACGACCGGCAGCCGCCTTGGCGCGCGATTTCGATGGGACAGGCGTCGGCGTCAGATCCTCCATCGAATCCGTATCGAAGATCGAGCCTTCGCTGTTCTGCTCTTCGTTTTCTTTCGGGTCCGCCATGGGATTGCTCCCGTTTCGTGCCTAGATTGCTTTCTCGATGCCGAGGATTTCATACTTCTCTTTGCGGTCACCGGGCAACTGGACATCGAACTTGTCGCCGACTTTTCGATTCATCACCTGCGAGCCCATCGGGGTCAGGTAGGAGATGATCTGCTGAGAGGGATCCGCTTCCCAAATGCCCAGAAGCGTGATGGCCTCTTCTTTCTTCTCGCCGTGATTGAACAGCCGCACGCGCGTTCCGAAGCGAACCTGGTCGGTGCGCACCTGGTCGCCTTCTACGACGCGAGCCCGGGCGATCAACTCCTCGAGTTCCGCCGCCTGCTGCATCAGCAGCTTCTGACGGTCCTTCGCCGCATGGTACTCGGCGTTCTCGCGCAAATCGCCCAGTTCGCGCGCGATGCCGATGGCCTCGCTGTTCTGGGGGATTTCCACGTTCAGGATGTGGCTCAGTTCCCTGCGCTTATTTTCCACGGAATCGTTGAGTGCATAGTGATACGCGGGACGACGACGCTCCTCTTCCTCTTCCTGGCGCGACGGCTTCTTCAGATCCGGATGCGCGTCGTGGACAAGATGCTCCGCGGCGTCGCGCAACTGATTCGGCAGTGTTCGGTGCATGTTCACCTGGGTCAGGAACTTCCGAGCTTCCTCTCCCGTCGCCTGCTTGACGGCCAGGCGAATGAACTTCGAGTGATTCTCCTGCAGCATTCCGCGGAAACGTCCGAGCGCCTTCTCGATGTCCTTCTCTTCCTCGGCGGTCTCTGCGCGATCCAGCTCTTCCTCCAACTCTGCCATGACCGAGAGGATTTCCTCCAGGATCATGATCGGCGGGAAGGCCTCGTGCAGGTGAGAGAACGTGCCCTCGATGATGTTCTTCGCGATCCAGATGAAGGCTTCCGGATTGCGCTCCGGACGAGCCAATACGCGCTCCAGACAGTAGGAACGCATCTCTTCGAGACCTCGCTGCTCCAGCGCCTTCTCGATCCAGGACGTCAACCGAGGCTCGCCATCAATGACGACTTCCGAGCAAATCTGGGCCACTGCCGCGTCGTCATTCTTCATCACGAACAGGCGCTCGAGCGCCCTTCGCTGAAGCTCGAAGACGGCTGCACCGGAGATCAACTCGCCGACATCCTCGCGGGCGAGCATCTCGTCGACATTCACTGGATTCTCGGCGCCTTCGGGGAACAAATCGCTGTATTCCTCAAAAAGCAGACCGTGCGCGAACAGCTCCGCATCATCTTCCAACTTATCGTCATCGACGGGCTGGCGGAAGAGCGCGAACAGCCGATCCACGTCCTCTTCAGTCAGCTCTGCATCGGCGCCATGGCGGGCGATGTCGCGCAGAACGGTACGGCGCGAGGCCGGATCGTTCGCTGCGACCAACTGATCCTTCACTTCGTCGATGAAGGAGCGCGGTTCCTTGCGCAGGATGATCTCCATGTTGAGGCCAGAGCCCTTTGTGTCGATCCAGGGATCGAGACGCATCTCCTCGCGGGCTTTGCCCCACCACTTCTTGTATTCGGCATCCGTCATTAGGCCTTCGAGGAAGGCCTTCTTCATGTCCGCCGCCTTGATCTTGCCGCCGTAGCTCTTCAGCGTCACGCGCACGGCCGATGCCGGATCTTCAAAGGCCTCAGCCTTGAACTCTTCCTGGGTGCGGGCAATGCGGGCAAGCACGTGCTCGTTCGGAATACGGATCAGGTAGTTCTTGATCCCCTCGATGGTCATCCGGTGCCCCTTCTTGCGGGGGAAATCCAGGATGGCAGAGCCCTGGCGCGCGTCCAGATCGGTCACAACGCCCAGGCCCCACTGGCTGTGGCGGAAAACCTGGCCCTTCGAAGCGCCGGCCAGGTCCTGAAACCGGGATAGCGCTCCGCCGATGTTCGGAGTTTCGCCGCCCAGGCCGGAGATTCGCAGGAACTCCTCGACCCGTTCAGGCTCGCGATCCTTGTGGACACCCTTTGCCGCCGTCACCAGGTGGGGGCGCAGGAACTCCAGCTCCTCGTTCATACCCAGGAGGATCTCCGCGATGTCGAAAACGCGATCATGGGCGCCGGAGGAATTCCGCTGGTCCAGCAGGACGGAATACAAATCACCGAGGCGATCCAATTGCTTCTTGTTCACCAGATATCGGGCGAATCGCTCATGGAAGGCCGCCGCCCGCGGCTCACCCTCGACGACCTGAAGCCAGGCCTCGTCCAGCTCATCAAACTTCTTTGCGCGGACCAGGTCTCGCAGCCGTTCGTACAGTTGAATATCCGACTCTTGCAAAGTTTCAGCCTCCTGATTCTTCCTTCAGATCCATCGGGTTCGGGAATGCAGCACATTGGGGGCCGGATGCACAAGGCCCGTTTCAGCCGTTCCTGGGTTGTATGCCAAGAGTTGCTGCTTCAGCCCGGCACCAGGCGGCCGGCTTCCAGGCGATACTGGCGATCCGCCCGGGCGGCAATCTGGGGATCGTGGGTCACCACAACCAGCGAACGGCCCATCTCCACGGTCTGCCCCAGCACATATTCCAGCACCTCGCGGCCGGTCTTCTGGTCCAGGTCGCCGGTCGGCTCATCGGCCAGAACCAGAAGCGGATCGTTCATGATCGCCCGGGCCAGCGCCACGCGCTGCTGCTCGCCGCCGGACAGCTTCGGAGGGCGGTGCTCGAGGCGATTCCCAAGGCCCACGCTTGTCAGCGATGCGGCCGCCTTGTCCACGATCACGTTCGTCGGTCGTCTGTTGATCATCCCAGGTAAGTACACGTTTTCCAGTGCTGTAAACTCGGGAAGCAGGTGGTGGAACTGGTAGATGAACCCGATCCGAGCGGCGCGCAGCCGAGCCAGTTGGCTTGATGACATCTTCATGAAGGACTGGCCCTCGAAGGTGATCTCGCCCGAGCTGGCTCGATCCAACGCCCCCAGGATGTGCAGCAGCGTGGACTTGCCCGATCCGCTTTGCCCGACGATCGAGACGAACTCGCCCCGGCGGACGAGAATGTCCGCGCCCGACAGGACTTCCAGGATTCGTTCGCCGTCGTGATAGACCTTCTTGACGCCCTCGGCCTGCAGCAGCACCGGCATATCGGCATTCGAGCGGCTCTTTCGATCGTTCTTCGTCATGAAGCGAGTAACCAGTCGTCCTCAGCGCGCGCCGGGCCGTCCGAAGGGCGTCTTGCCCTTCACGGCCTCCAACTCGCGGAAGGCGTAGGGGATAGCGTCGGCGATTTCACGCACGATCACGCCGCGGGCGGAACGCTGGCGGACCAGGTAGTCCGCCGCCCACCCGCAGACAAACGCACCTAGGCACGCGGCGTCAAATGGCGTCATGCCCTGGGCCAGCAAACCGGCGATCAGCCCGGCCAGCACATCGCCGCTGCCGCCGCGAGCCAGCGCCGTGTTGCCGGAGGGAATGTGCACAATCTGGCCGGCGGGCTCGGCTACGAGTGTCCCGTAGCCCTTCAGCAAGACCACGCATCCCAGCCGATCCGCTGCCTCTGCGGCCGTCCGCCAGCGATTCTTCTGCACCGAAGCGATATCGGTTCCCAGCAGCCGCGCCATTTCGCCGGGATGTGGCGTGATGATGTGCCGGCTTGTCAGGCGATCCAGCAGTCGCCGGCGCATTGAAATGGCATTGAGCGCATCAGCGTCCAGAAGCATTGGCTGATCGCAGGCGAGGAGGAGTTGCTCAACGAAATCTGCAGTCTCGTCCGCCGTTCCCAGTCCCGGTCCCACAAGAAGCGCTTTCGACTTCGCCATCAGATCTGCCAGCGTCGCGTCGGAGAGTGCGCCGTGATGGTTCGCCGAGTGACCGGCATTGCTCCAGATCGCCTCGGGCAGCAGACCCGCAACCGTCGGGCGGATGGCATCCGGAACGTGCATACGCACGAGGCCCGCGCCGCTTCTCAGCGCTCCCAGTCCGCACATGGTCGCAGCGCCGGGATATGCCGCCGACCCGGCACAGACCACGACCGTTCCGTAGGTCCCCTTGTGGCTGTCCAGCGGGCGATCGGGCAGCAGTGCAGCCGCCTCAACCGGCAGCAGCGTATTGCGCTTGTTCTCCGGATTGTCCAGGAGGTCCTTCGGGAACTGGATTGCCTCGACCCAGACGTTGCCGCATGCCTGTACGCCCGCGGCCGAGAGCATCCCCAGCTTGGGCAGTCCAATCGTTACCGTTCGGGCCGCGCGGACAGCTTCATCGGCTTCACCGGTTTCGGAATCCAGACCGGTCGGAACATCGGCGGCAACGATGGGCAGACCGCTCTCGTTCATGGCGCGCACTGCCCATGAAATCGGATCCCGTAGCGGAGGCGAGGCGCCCGTTCCGAGGATGGCGTCGATTACGCCATCGACTTCTTCGAGCAGCGCCCGGAATTCCTCCTCCGTTTCGATCGATCGAAGAAGAACCCGCTCGTTGGGCATCGCCTCGAAAGCCGTCTTTGCATCGCCCTTCAACTCAGTCCCCAACAGCGGAATCACGACCGGATGATAGCCCGCGTACGCCAGGCAACGCGCCGCAACGAACCCATCGCCTCCATTGTTTCCTTTGCCGCAAACGATGGCGACAGGACCGGGTTCGATCAGTTCCGCCATGCCGCGAGCAATCGCCGCTCCCGCGCGATCCATCAACTCGATGCCCGGAATCCCGCGCTCTTGAATCGTGATGCGATCGATTTCCCTCATCTCAGCGGGTGTAACGATTTTCATGCGACGACTCCCTCGGAATGCTCGATTGCCTGGTCCTTCCGGATTCCCATTCAGTTCTCTTCCCTTGCGCTCCCGGTCCGGTGCTGGCAAGCCCCGAATTCCCCAATGGGGAGCAAACCACGGACCGATCAGGAAGCCATGTCAGACAAACTACCCGCCGAACTCTCCGCCGCATTCGAGCGATACTCCGAGATGGTCGATGACCAACTGGCCGCGATCATCGGCGCAGAGGAGCAGGTCGCCTCGTTGCACGACGGCATGCTGTACTCGATGGGCCTGGATATTCCGGATCGCGCGGCGCGCGGGAAGCGCCTTCGCCCCGTGCTCTGCTTGCTGACCGCCGAGAGCCTCGGCGCAGCCGCCGAGGAGGCGTTGGCCTTCGCCTGCGGAATCGAACTCATGCACAACTTCGCCCTTGTCCACGACGATATCGAGGACGGCGATGAAGTCCGGCGTGATAGGCCTTCGACGCACCTGAAGTACGGCCTCGCGCATGGCGTGAACATCGGCGATTACTTGTTCTGCAAAGTCTGGTCTGTGCTTCTCGATGAGCCGCGCTGGAGCGATGCCACGCGCCTTGAGTTGATGCGTCTGATGTCCTCGACGCTCGATCATACGCACATCGGCCAGAGCCTCGACATCTCCGCCCGTGATCGCGGCGAAAACTTCCGCATGGAAGAGTACTATCGCCTGGTTCGTGAGAAGACCGCATACTACCTCGCGGCTCCTATGGTCGGTGGTGCCATTGTTGCCGGTGCGGATGCGGAGATCCGCGACGCGTTGTCGCGCTTCGGTCACGCGCTCGGGCCGATGTTCCAGATCACCGATGACTTGCTCGACCTGACCAAGGGCAAAGGTCGCGGCGGCCTTCTGGGCAGTGACATCAAGGAAGGCAAACGCTCGTTCCTTGTCGCCGACGTCGCCTCACGTGCAGATGCAGCCGACCGCACGCGTCTTTTTGAAATCCTCGACAAGTCTCGCGAGGACACGACGTCCGATGATGTCGCGTGGGTAATTGAATTGTTCGAGCGTTGCGGAACACTGGATGTGGCGCGCGCCCGTTGCAAAGAATTGCTGGAAGAAGGCATCGCAGCTTTGGAGAGTGTCCCCCAGCCGTTGCGCGATCAGCTTACAGCCGTTGCGCGCCAGGTCAGTACGCGTCAGCGCTGACTGGATCCGGCGCATCCTGCTCACCCATCCAAGCAAACAACCCCTCGAGTCGATCTCGTTCAGTTGCCAGTGCACCATCCAGACCGCCATCACCATAGATGACCGATTCGAAGTGCTGTCGCAGTTCCTCAGCCAAGTCCTTTGCTGTTGTACCCGGTGGATAGGGACGCCAATTCGGCGAGGTCTGTTGCTCGATAATCACCGCTCGCCAGTCGAGCTGCGGAACCGATCGCAAGTATTCCGCACGCGCGCTCAAGTATTCGTCCCAGGCTTTCTGCCGAAGTGCATCCAAGTCTTCGCGCGTTGTGCCGGGTTTGAGTTCCGGGATGGAGTCGAGCATCATCGGAGCAAAACCCGTCGACACATCGAGGCAGAGTTCCGACGGCGGAAGCGGCGGGGGAGTGGCTCCCAATCTCTGCAGCACACCCGATCCGCTGTCCGGCGGCAGCCCGCACAGCGCACGCAACGACCAACTGTAACCTGCCGCCACAACGGCGCGCTCTCGGTCGTCGCGAAGCTCAAAGACACGGGCCATATTATCGAGTGCTCGCACAGCCGCATCCACTTCGGATGGATCGTCGATAGCATCGAGTTTCAGGAAACGCATCGCCTCCTTCGCGCCGGATGCGATCGCAGCCGAACCCACGGAGCCGAGTGCAAGATCCGGCTCGTCCAGGATCAGGCGGCGGAACAGCTCCTCGCTATGGCCATCACCAAAATCGAGAAACGACTCCGGCTGGGACATCCAGAAGCGCGCGACCACATCCCCGCATACCCGATGCAGTTCAGGACTCAATGCCGGCTGCTTCATGCAGAGCGGATACAGGATCCGCAAGACATCCTGCGGCTGTGGCCCATCGACTCGCGCGTCCAATTCGGAAAGAAGATTGATCTCATCAGGCATCCGCTGGCGAACCCGATTCAGGCGCCATTCTTTGTACCGCTCAATCATCCACCGATTCAATCGCTGCCTGAAGGTGCCGCTTCCATCATCCGCCAATTCCCAGGAGTGCGTGGGAGCGATCTTCATCAATGTTCCTTCGTACTCGGATGACATGTAAATGAAGTGGCAACTCGTCGGACAGATCGCGCCGAATCCACGCTCGAATGAGAACATCTCGCGCCCCGTCTCAGTCGACCAGAGTCGTGCTGCCCCCTGCCACGAAGAGACGACGCGCGTGTCGTTTCCAATGAACTTCACGTTGTGCATCGGGAAGTCCGTGCGATCCAATTTCGCAATCAGGTGACCGCTATTGAGATCTCGCAGGACAGGTCGTCCCTTCTCCGGCCACGCAAGGAGCAGCTTTCCATTCTGCGAAACCCGAACACCGCTGATGTCGAATGGAAACGACATTCGTTCGCGCGGCTTCAGTGTTCCATCATCCCACAATCGCACAGTCTTGTCGGCGCCGATCGTAATGAAGACTTTCAACCGACGGTCATACGTAAGTTCACGGATTCCGGACTTGTGGGCCAGGCGCTCACTCAGTAACTCACCACTGCTCGCCTGCAGCACAAGAAGTCGCCCGTCATCCATTGCAACGACCAGTTTCGTGCCGTCCGAAGTGTATCGGATGTCTAATAGCGACTCTTTGTCTCTGGCGTCCCAATCACCCAAGTGACGCGCTTCTTTGTCTTCCAGCGAATACAGCGAAATGTGCGTGCCTTCTTCGTTCGTCACAGCCAGGTGCCCTGAGTTTGGCTCGAGCGCAAAGGTGCCAACCGAACCCTCGAAAGTGTAAACGCCCAGAATTGCACTGTCGCTTCTCCGCGACTTCTCGATTGTGAAGATGTCGCCTCTGACTCCGGGAATGTAAATGACCGAATCGTCGTCGGTCATCATCGAACCGATGTAGAGATTGTATTCACGACCACCGACAAAGAGGATGTCGCCGGTCTCTACGTCGCGTTGCTCGAACCACCGAAGGCTGATTGCGGAGACGAACTGGTCGCTCTCATCAAACGCCGCGACTCCGCCCGGAATTCGTGTGCCGACGTATGGTGTCTCGATCGAGCGGATGTGCGTCTTGCCCTTCTCATCAACGATCCAGACAGCGTCGCCGCTGGGCATGAGCACGATCCGACGTGTTCCGGCGACGGGGAATTCCTGCATCAGCGAGACATCCAACATTCCCGGGAACGTCATCAGACGCATCTTCCCATCGCCGTAGACGAGGAGATGTTGTTCGTCCTCAGCGAGATCGGCAGAGCCGACTTCGCGACCAGCAAAGCCTTCCGGACGGGGATTCTCCTGCATCAGCGGATAGGGAGGAGAAGCAGGCAAGACGTCGCCGGACTTCATATCGATGATCTGATATTGGGGGAAGCTGTAGCCGCAAGAAATCAGAAGGCGTGCCGGATCGTTCGACATCGTCAGGCCAGCCACAGAGACCTCCGCCTTCCGCAGCGGTCCCGAATCGATTCTTCCATAGAGCGCCGGCGAATTGCCCTGGCCTGTCGCGAAGTAGCGGCGTTGCCGATCGCTTGTGTGATAGAATGCGTGCCAGCGCGATTCGATCGCGCCTGTCTCGTAAAGCAACTCTGCCTCACCCGTCTCTGGATCGCAGCGACGCGTTTCGTTGGAGGAGATCGTGATCAGGCGATTCGCACCCCAATAGAGGGCGCGAATGTATCGACGATGCGGAACCATTGGTCGCACGTCGCCGCTTTCGAGATCGACAATGGAGATCGCGCCCGATTGATCGCCCAATGCGATCTGCTTTCCGTCCGGAGAGAATTCCATCGCCGTGATCGCGGCTTCCATCGGACTCTCGAACTGTGTGACGACGTCCCACTGGGCAGTATCGATAACCAACAGGGGCACACCATCACCGACCAGAGCGATGCGGCTTTCGTCCTGCGAGTAGGCAACGAGCATACCCTCCGGAGCCCGATTTGCGACTTCAAAAAGGACCTGCCCCGTTTCCGCTTTCACCACGCACAGGCCTGACTCTTCATTGACTCCGATGGCGTAATTCTTGGACGGCGACCAGTCCAGATACTCGAATGGAATCTCCCACAGATCGTTGATCGCCAGCGTCATCAGGTAGCCCCACTCCCAGTAGCGATCGCGCTCCGGAATGTGCAGCAATTCCTCGACGGCTTCGGTTCGACGTCCCTGGCTGGCCAGCGATTCCGCCAGCAGCAATCGCGCGCGCATCGTCTCGCGCTCCGCCAGTCCCTTCGCCTGCTGTGTCGCAAGGCGAGCCTCATTCGCCTGTTCGAGCTGCTCCAGGACGCGCGAGTTCGCATCGGAAAGGCGCGTCGTGAGAGAGACCGCGCCAGTCGCCGCGATGATAGTGAGAATCACAATCACTGCGGCGAAGATTCGAAGATTGCGCTTGTTCGCGCTCCTCTTCGATTCGGCTGCATCGACCAACCCGAGGACTTCCTCTCGCCGCACGAGGTTGCCGAGACGTTCGGCTTCGCCTCGGGCGAGCTTCAGGTCGCCGCGTTTCAAAGCCAGGCGCGCATAACGTTCTACCAGGTCCTCGCGTTGGGCGTCGTAATCCGGATTCCCCGGCCACAGCACACGCGCTTGCCCCAATTTTGCCAATGCATCGGCAAAGTCCCGGTAATTGTTTCCGATGCTCGCCGTGGAGACTTCCGACGTCAGGGAGCGCGATTCCTGGCGGTTCCTGGCGCCGGTTATGAAATCGCGAAGAGCAGCGTGGAATTCCAGCGCAGTCGGTCGACTTTGCGGATCCGGACTGAGCGCCCACATTGCCAGTTCACCCAGCGCTTTGGGAACTTCACGATCCGGCGCGACCTCCTCGAACGGGATAATATCCCCATCCGCCGCATGGGCGAGAGCCTGATCCGTGGAGCTCCCCGGATGCGGCGAGTGTTTCGTCAGCAGGTAGTAGAGAATCCCACCGAGCAGGTAACAATCCGTCCAAGGCCCGAGATCGTCGGGAACATCCTTGGTCTGCTCGGGTGCCATGAAACTCGGCGTACCCGCGGGACAGGGTGCGTAATCGCGCGTCGGGTACAGGTGATACGGAAGGTCCTTCGATTCGATGGGCACGTTGACTTCAAAGAGAACGGCCAGCCCCCAGTCGGTCAGCAGAACTTCGCCGTAATCGCCCAGCATCACCTGCGCGGGCTTCAGATCCCGATGCATCACGCCGCGTGAATGGGCGAAGGCAACCGCCTGGCTGACCTGCGCGAGAATCGGCAGATGCCTGGACAGCAGATCGTCTACCGACAACTCGCGGAACTCCGCCGCCAGGACTTCATTCCAGGACTTGCCGCTGACCATCTTCATGGAAAGCAGCGGGATACCGGCTTCATCAAATCCAAAATCGTAGACGGGAAGGATGTTCGGATGATCGAGCAGCGCGGCGATCATTGCCTCGCCCTGGAAGGCGCGGCTCATCAAACTGCTGGAGACGCCTTCCTCTTCGTACTCGATCTGGCGGAGTTTCTTGACCGCGACGATTCGCCACAGCCCGCGCTGGATGGACTCCCAGACTTCGCCCATTGTCCCGCGACCGACACGGCGCATGAACTCGAAGCCCGACGACTGCGTGCGTTCCTTGTCTGCGGGACTCAGGAGTGAACCGGGAAGATCCTCCCGCCGCTTCAGGCGTCCACCCAGCGTCGGAATGGAGCTTCCTTCCTCGCGTGGGAGTGGATTCTCATCCGAGCTCTCCACATAAGGGAGATCCCTGAAACTCTCGTCTCTGGGGTCTAGTGACTCGTTCGGATCGTCCGGCATCCCGCGAGGATGGGATCGCTTCCCCGGCAGCGTCGAGTCTTCTCCAGGTTTGTGATCGTTGTCGCTCATCCCAATAGAACATCCGCGGAGGGGCTTCTCAGCCGTCGACGGACTTTCTCTTCTCCAGATTCCCCAATCTGACAACCGGACGGAATATGGCCACATATCCCTTTGTGCATCAAGGGATTATACCGGTTCGGCGATAAAGAGGAGCGTTCGGGGGCGGTCGATGAACCGGCCAATCCCAACGCCCATCTTCCTTGAGCAATAGTCAATCCATGCCAAAGATGGCATGCTTGGCGCAGATGTAGCCACGATCCTCATTGTCAGGACCGGTTTTTCTGGCGAGGATCCTGCACACAGCCTGGATGAGCGGCCTCTTGGCCGTCCTGAGCCTCACCCACGGAGAGCGCGCATGACTGCAATGGACACCGGCCAACTCCTCTCATTCCCCTACGAGATGTTCGAGAAGCTCGACGTGGGATGTCTCGTCATCGGCCCGGACCGCAAGATTCGAAGGATCAATGGGCCGCTGCAGGATCTTGGCCTCAGCACAGGCAAGACCGTCGGCTTGACCGCGGAGAATGCCCTCGCCCCCTGGGTCGAGGCTCCGAATGCCGCGAAGGTTATCTTCGATGCCGTCGAATCGGCCTTCCAGGGCCAAGTCATCTCTCTCGGCGAGGACATGCAGGCCGTCTTCGCGGAGCCACTCGACCGTCCGCAGCGGCTTGCTTTCATCCCCCTCGGGGCGACGGCCGGCGAGGCAATGGTTGCGATTGTCTTTCTCGACGATTCAGAGAGCCGCGGCGTGCGCGGGCGCTTTGCTAGGATTCTCGATTCTGCGCCCGACGGCGTGATGGTGATCGATGCGAATCGCCGCGTTCGCGTTTTCAATCGTGCCTGTGGCGAGTTGCTCGGGCGCGATCCCCGCGATGTGGTCCGCAGCAATTGCGAATGCTCCGACGTCATTGGCTGCCACACGGAGCACGGCGTCTCGTATGCGACGATGCTGTGCCCGGCCCGGGCGCTGTTCCGCGGCCTGGTGAATCACCAGACGGAGGAAATGCTCTGCGGAAACGCTCGCGGCGAGGAACGTTGGATCGAGACGACCTACAGCCCTGTCCGAGGGCGTGAGGGTGAAATCGAGTACGTGATCGGCATTATCCGCGACGTCCACGAGCGGAAGATCTTGGAGGAGCGCCTCCATCAGACCGAGAAGCTGGCCTCGCTCGGCCAACTGACCGCCGGCATCGCCCACGAAATCAAGAACCCGCTCGGGATCATTCTCTCATCCGTTGAAGTCATCCTGGATGAGAAGCGCCCCGAGAACATGCGCAAAGAAGCCGCCCAGTTCATCAAGGAAGAGGTCCAGCGTCTCGACAGCAGAATCCGATCCTTCCTGTCCTTCGCGCGCCCGCAGCCGATTCACTCCGAGCCCGTTGTGCTCAACGGCGTAATCCGCCGCAGCGTGGGGGCGTTTGCGCTGGCCGAAGGGGCGATCGACGTTGAACTGGACCTGGAGTGTCCCGAAGTCATCGTGCAGGCTGATCCCGACCTGATTCACCAGGTCCTGACGAATTTGCTGCTCAATGCCGCCGAATCCATTCGTGGTCCGGGCCGGATTGCCGTGCGGACACGCACAGAAGGCGATTTCGTGCTCATCCACATCGATGATGACGGGCCCGGAGTGCCGGAGGAAGACCGGCATCGCATCTTCGATCCATTCTACACAACGAAGGCCGAAGGCACCGGCCTTGGCCTGTCGATCGTCTACCAGTTGGTCAGCGAACACCGCGGAACCATCAACGTGTCCACATCGCCCTTCGACGGCGCGCGGTTTACGATCAGACTCCCGCTCCGCCTGCCGGCACAGTTTACCTGACAGGCTGCCCACGAATACGAAGAGCCCCCCAGCGATCGGGGGGCTCTTCGTATTAATCGCTTGTAAATGGCGGCTTAGTTCAACTCAGCCATGTGTTCCTGGATGCGCTCCTGGTCATCGCCATCGACGTGCTTCAGGTAAACTTCCCAGGTCGACTTCGCCTGGGGCACGTGACCGGTCTTCTCGTAGCAGAGAGCCAGGTTGTGGATGGCCTGAACCATCTCTTCGTCGATTTCGACGGCGCGCTTGAAGTGAACGATCGCCTCGCTCCAGTTCTCTTCCTGGGCGGCCTGAACGCCGAGGTTGTAGAAGTCCACCGCCTCGGTCAGCTCAAACCCAAGGTCCCGCAGGATCGTCGCGGATTCCGCCGGATTGACGGAGTTCAGCAGAGTCAGCCCATAACGGCCCAGAGCCACATCGTAATCCAGCTTCAGTGTCTCGCGATAGCGATCGAGTTCGCGTTCGTACAGATCGGGGTCTTTCTTTGCCATGAAAACAAGCCTGTCGCAAAAATGTTGGGCCCGGCACGGCGTGCGGCCGGACAATGACGCGCATCGGTATCTGACAGCCCGGGGCGGTGTCGAGGGAAAAGACTTGCCTCGCTGAGCGGCGGCCGTGCGCCACGAAGCTGGGCCGCGGAATCCATCTCCTGCCCCTCACGACCCACCGCGGTCCGGGACGTGTCTTTTTGAGCCACGCCCACCCTCTCGCGCCGGCTCAATCATCGCCTAACCACAAGAAAATCAAACGGTTCGCTGCCGTTACGTCGGGAACACTCCGCTGGCCTTCATTTTGCGCCCCTGTCCGCCAGACAGAGATGTAGTTTCCCGGAGGCGTTAGGACATATGAGCAAAGTAATCGGAATCGATCTGGGCACCACGAACTCGTGCGTCGCCGTTATGGAAGGCGGCGAGGCCGTCGTGATCACCAGTTCGGAAGGCTCTCGCACCACCCCGTCGGTGGTCGCGTTCACCAAGGACGGCGAGCGCCTGACCGGTCAGGTCGCCAAGCGGCAGGCCATTACCAATCCCGAAAACACGATCTTCTCGATCAAGAGATTCATGGGAATGAAGTACTCGGAGATGCAGAAGGAAGCCGGGCGCGTTCCCTATCACATCAAGGCAGCCGACAACGGCGACGCAGCGGTCGACATCAAAGATCGTCTGTACTCTCCGCCCGAAATCAGCGCCATGATCCTGCAGAAGATGAAGCAGACCGCCGAGGACTACCTCGGACACAAGGTCGAGAAGGCTGTCATCACGGTCCCGGCCTATTTCAACGACTCGCAGCGCCAGGCGACCAAAGATGCCGGCCGCATCGCCGGTCTTGAAGTTCTGCGCATCATCAACGAGCCGACGGCCGCGTCGCTGGCCTACGGTCTCGATAAGAAGAAGGATGAGAAGATCGCCGTCTACGATCTCGGCGGTGGCACGTTCGATATTTCCATCCTCGAGTTGGGCGAAGGCGTCTTCGAGGTGAAGTCCACCAACGGCGACACGCACCTGGGCGGCGACGATTTCGACCAGGCCGTGATCGATTGGCTGGCCGACCAGTTCAAGCAGGAAAACGGCATCGATCTGCGCCAGGACCGTATGGCCCTACAGCGCCTGAAGGAAGCGGCCGAGAAGGCCAAGGTCGAGCTCTCCAGCTCGATGTCCACGAACATCAATTTGCCCTTCATCACCGCCGACGCCAGTGGCCCGAAGCACCTGAATGTCGATTTGAGCCGCAGCCAGTTCGAGCGCCTCGTCGAGCCGCTCGTCGAGCGCACGGTTGGCCCCTGCAAGAAGGCGCTGGCCGACGCCGGTCTCGACGCCAGCGAAGTCGATGAAGTCATCCTCGTTGGCGGCTCGACCCGCATCCCGATGGTTCAGGAGAGCGTGCGGAAGGTCTTCGGTAAGGAGCCCAACCGCAGCGTCAACCCAGACGAAGTCGTTGCCATCGGCGCCGCGATCCAGGGCGGCGTGCTGGCGGGCGACGTCAGCGACGTGCTGCTTCTGGATGTCACGCCGCTTTCCCTCGGCATCGAGACCTTGGGCGGCGTCTGCACCAAGCTGATCCCGCGCAACACGACGATTCCGACGAAGAAGAGCGAAATCTTCAGTACCGCCAGCGACAGCCAGCCCAGCGTGACTATCCACGTGCTCCAGGGTGAGCGCGAAATGTCCATGGATAACAAGTCGCTCGGCAAGTTCAACCTCGACGGCATCCCGGCCGCTCCGCGCGGCGTTCCGCAGATCGAGGTGACCTTCGATATCGACGCGAACGGCATTCTGCATGTCTCCGCCAAGGATCTGGGCACCGGCAAGAGCCAGAAGATCCGCATCGAGGCCGGTTCAGGGCTCGATGAAGGCGAGATCGACAAGATGGTGCGCGAAGCCGAAGAGCACGCCGCCGAAGACAAGGCCAAGCGTGATGCCATTGCGGCTCGCAACGAAGCCGACGCCCGTGTCTACGGCGCAGAGAAGATGATGCGCGAGTACGGCGATAAGATCGCCGCCGACCAGAAGGGCGCTATCGAATCCGCCATCGAAGAGGCCAAGAAGGCCTTGGAAGGCACCGATCTCGAGCTCATCAAGTCGACCGGCGAGGCCCTGGAGCAGGTGCTCCAGAAGGCCGGCGAGGCGATGTATGCTTCGGCCCAGCAGGCCGCCGGCGGAGCCCCTGGTGCGGGCCCGGAAACACCGGGAACACCCCCTCCCGAGGGTGCCGATGACGACGTCGTCGACGCGGAATTCGAGAAGGTCGACGACGAGAAGAAGTAAGCCGGATCACTTTTTCCTTTGCCTTCGGGGGGCTATCGGCTTAGGACCACGCTTCCCGACGGCAGGAAATCGTTTGTTTCCCAGCCAGTCCAATCCACGCGGCAGGTAGTCAGTTATGGCGAAAAAGGAAAAGATGTGCGAGGCCGACGGCAAGTACTTGATGATTAATGCGGTGGCGCGTCGCGCCAAGCAGCTTATCAAGACCGGCCGACCCACAATCCCTTACGCGGAAGGCAACTTCGACCCCGTCGATGTGGCTCGCGAAGAAATCGCCGCCAGCAAGGTCATCGTCCGCAACCGCAACGAGGAATCCGGCGAGCTCGAGAAGCTCACCTGAAGGATCCCTCTTCACCCGGAATTGAAACAAGCCCCCGCATCCGTGCGGGGGCTTTGATTTATAGTCGATTCACTGTCAGACGCTGTTACTACTTCTTCCGTCTGCGGCGGCGACGACGGCCGCCGGACTTCGCTTCGCCCTCGGCACCTTCGGCCTTAGGAGCCTGGGGCTTTCCGTCCTTCTTCTTGGCTCCGCCGCGGCGCGACCTGGTTCTTGCCGGCTTGGCAGACTTGTCGTCCTTCTTCTCAGTCGATGCTGCCGCCTGTTCTTTTGCGCCGTCTCCGCCCTTCGACTTGTCACGCGAGCGCCTGCGGCGGCGACGGCGGCCCTTCTTATCCGAATCCTCCCCGGAGTCTTCCTCCGAGTCCGACTTAGCCTTTGCCTTTGGCTTGGCAGGTTGCTTGGGTTCCGGCTCCTTTGCGGGCGGGGGCTCGGGCGAGACGAGTCCACGGGCCTCGGCCCGTTCGCTCAACTTCTTCTCCAGGACCTTGGCCATGCTCTTCATCTGATCGGGCACGCGGACGTCTTCCATGTCCTCGATCGAGACCTTGAGGGTCGGCCCATCCTGCATCTTGACCGTGTATTCGCCAGTCAGGATGTTCCGATCGATGATGATGCCTTCTTTGCCCTCGGCCTTGATCGTCGCCCCCTTTGGCATCAGGCGCTTGTTCATGTCGCGGTACTGATCGACTTCGTAGGAAAGGCAGCACAGCAGGCGCCCGCATTGACCGGAGAGCTTGCTTGGCGGAAGATTGATGTCCTGGTCCTTCGCCATGCGGATGCTGATGGGGCGGAATTCCGGCAGCCACTGCGAACAGCAGGTTCTCAAGCCGCAGACGCCAAATCCGTCGATGACCTTCGCCTCGTCGCGCACGCCGATCTGCCAGAGTTCAATACGTGCGCGCAGAATCAACGACAATTCGCGGACCAACTGGCGGAAGTCGACGCGTTGATCGCTGGTGAAATTGTAGATCACTCGCCCATCGCCAGGGTCGATCCGAACGGTCGAGATTTTCATCGGCAGCTTCAGTTCGCGCGCCTTCTCCTTGCAGAGATTCAGCGCGCGGCTCTCTTCGGATTTGCGGACGAAGAAGGCCTCCTTTTCCTCTGCCGTGGCTCGACGCAGAATCCGTCGGAACCGTTCCTGGCGCAGCTTCAGTTGATCGGTCGAGACGAACTCGACGGCGGCGATAATGCCAATATCCTGGGACCCTTCGCGCTCGGCGACGACGAACTCCGAGGGGCTCAGATCTCCGATGCCGGGTGCGGTATAGCGCAGTGGCATTTCGTTAGGGGCGAATTTGAGGCTTACCAGTTGGGCCATTGTTCCAAGGACATCTTTGCTCGAGATTCCGTAATTCCTGCAGATTCGGCGGGATTTCGCCGAACTGGTGTCTCTCCCCGTCTCCACCGGGCAAACAAGCTTGCACGACGCCCCGCGGGCGCGCTAGCGATTTTCCTCTGTCGCCGGACGGCAGAATTCGACTCGCGGAGAGGCCCGAAGTGGAAGACGCACAGGCCGCCAACAATCGGCTCGCCACCAAGATGATGCGGATGGATATCAACCGCATTCTGCTGCGCTGGGATCCCTTGCATGTCCAGGGCCTGCATGGCGCCGATCGCGAGTACGAACCGCAGATCGGCCCCATCCTGGTCCTCGTCAAGAAGGGCGCCGACTATATGGAAATCGCCCGCCATCTGCACGATCTGATGAAGGACGAATGGCGCGTTCCCCAAGATCGAGAAGCCTGCGTTCGCGTCGCCCGGAAGCTCTACAACGTCGGCGCTACATTTCGCGGCGACGCCCCGATAAAGGACTGATCTAGCGCTCCTGCCACCGTTCCCGCCATCCCCGCAAGTCCGCATGCACGTAAGGGGTGCCGATGTGGTTCGGGCCTTCGAAAGACGCGCTCGTGCCGATGCCCCCCTTGTGATCCATCGCCTTCATGGCGGCCTCGACCCAGTCGCCCAGGACTTCAGAGTCCTCGATGGTGATTTCGCCGTCCTTGTTCAGATCATCCATGCGGAAATCGTTGTTCAGGTCGTAGATGATCGCGAAGGCATCGCCGTACTGATAGCGCGTGAAGTCAGCCAGCTTGACGCCCATGCGCTCCAGGCGCTGCCGCTCATGGGGCGAGATGAAGCCGCGGAGGATTCGTAATCCCGTGGCGCTCTTACCGGCCTCTTCGACCTGATTCCGGAGTTCTTCCCACAAGACCACAAGATTCGGATCGAGCGCCACGAAGCGCACCTTCTCATCGTCGAAGACCGGTGGATTCAGTGTTCCAAGAGTCGCATGGGCGCTCAGTTGCAGTCCCCGTGTCGCCTGGTCGAGGCGGTAGAATGTGTCCGGCGGGTGGTAGAGCATGCTGTTGCGTTGGACGACGGAAGGCGCTTGCTCATCGTACTCGTTGGGATAGATGCCGATGACCGTGCTTTCGATCACTCCGTCACCGTTTCGGTCGAAGGACAATCCCGGCAGAATCTTCAGTTCGCCGAAACCCTGTGAAGCCTCTGCCAGTTCGCTATCCAGGACTTCTGTGGCGCTTGACGTCGTCACGCCGGAACGCGCGGCATAGCGGACTCGAACTTCAGCCAGACTACCATCGGTCCCCGCGCGCCAGCGTATCCGGTCACCATCCACGGAATAGGCGCGGCCACTTGTCCACTCCCACACCAGGCGAGTCTGATCATCCTGTGTGATGCGGCCGGGATGCCCGGGCTGGGCTCCAATCGAGGGAAGTTGCCCCCCGCCCGACTGGCCCTCCGAGGTCACCTCGACGGCCAGCTCTACGTCCTCGCCGGCCTCGGCCAAATACACGAAGTTGCCATCGACACCTGTGTTCCCTTCCGGCACAATCCGGACTGCGACCCTCTTGACAGGGACTTGTGCCTGTGCCGTGGGCACGGGAGCCGCGAGATCGTTATTCGAGAGCGACAGGTCGCTCTGGCAGTACGCGGGCATGGTGAACAGTGACAGGAGTAGCAGAAGGGCCCCATACTGTCGCGATGATTGAGTTCTTTGGGGTTTCCTTCGGATCGTCGGGAGGGATAACATAGGAAAGAACCTTGCCTCGGAGGATATGATCGCGAAGAAGATAGGGTCGACAGGGCGGCGAACTCAAGAGGTGCTGGTAGGTTCAACACAAGATTTTCCCGTAGCGGTAGAAAAGTCGTTGCGGCAGCGTCGGGCACGGGGCTTCCTTTGCCTTTGGGTCTTTTCATGACGCGTTGATTCTCAGAAAAGAACAAACGGAAACAGCAATCCATGCGGAATAGACGGCCAATACACTCAACCCGAGGGGCACTCTGGGCGCGAATGGGACAGGCTTGCTGGCTACTTCTGGCGGCACTACTCTTCTCGAGTCTCCTGCCGAGTCTTGTCCATGCACAGCAAGCCTTGGGTGAGCAGGACCGATTTGCCCGGGCGCGGGAAATCGATGCAACCAAGGAGCAGATTCGACGTCTCTTCGCCGAAGGTCGATATGAGGACGTGATCAAGTTCTCCGACCAGTTGTTGACCTTGGATCCTGATAATCCACAGGCCGTCTTCTGGAAGGACTTGGCAGAGCGGAAGCTGCTGAGCTCCGATCAGCCTTCGAGCATCTTTGGCGACGGCCCGTCTGAAGTCGTCCCGGAGCCCACACAGGCTCCCATGAAGACCGCCCAGCAGCTTCTTAACGAAGCCAGAATGGCAGGTGGGAATACTCTTCAGACTCCGGCCCAGCAGGCGGAGTCGCGTCCACGCAGCACCTACCGCAGCAAGAGCACGCTTCCGATGGGCGTCATTATTGGCCTGATCGTCGGTGTGATTGTCCTGCTGGCGATCGCGATCATTGCCTGGGTCATGTTCCGTAACTCCCGCCGCCGGTTGCAGACGGCGCTTGAACAAGTCCGCCGCACTCGAAATCTGGATGGCGACGCAACCGTCCACGATGCCCCGACCGGCCTGGCCGATCAGCCGACGCACGTTACTGCCGGCGGAGACGTGGAGACCTCGATTACTCAGCATGGCGTTGGACAGCCCGATGAGCCGACGGTCAGTGAACAGACAGACATCATGTCGTCGCTTTCGGTTGGTCCGGATGAGGAATCGGTCTTCGAGGCCGGCGGCGGAGTCGGCTTCCCCGACGTTCCGACGCTTCACGATGAATTTGATCCTGAAGAAGAGCAGCCCGTCGAGGAACAGCCCGTCGAGGAGCCGACCGTGGACCTCGCCAGCGGCGACAGCCAGGTGGGCGATGTCGAAGAGGTCAAAGGCGATACATTCGCCTCGGTTTCTGCCAGCGATGAGGACGACTCCATTTCTCTCGGCGGAGAGTCGGAAGCGCCTGCCGAAGAGGAAGCGGAAGATCCGAACGCGATGTCCTACAACTCGCTGATGTTCACGGAAGATGAAACCGTGATGCCGGGTGCGACCCCCGCTGCGAAGCAGGAGCAACCCGAGCCGGACGCGGAAGACACGAGCTCGCTGTCTTACAACTCGCTGATGTTTGCGGACGACGAGACGAAGCTGCCGCAGGCTCCGCCCCCTGAGAAATCCGAAGCCGAAGCGGGTCCCGAAGACACAAGCTCCCTCTCCTACAACTCGCTGATGTTCGCCGAAGATGAAACCAAGATGCCGACGGCGGATCAGCCGACCCAGCATCACGACGCCGGCGGCGAAGATCCGAACGCGATGTCGTACAACTCGCTGATGTTCCCGGGCGACGAGACGCAGATGCCAGGCGCAGAGCAGTCTCAGGCAAAAGAAGCGGACGACCTCTCGAAGTCGAGCTTCGACAAAGAATATCAGAATGTGATGTTCGGCGAGGGAAGCGAAGAGACCAAGAATCTCGAGAAGGGCGGAGGCGGCGTCGACGAGGCCCTCTTCGACACGATCAAGATCGACGGCGACATCAAACTCGACGATGTCTCGCTGGATGAAACGCTGGCCCAGGACGGTGGATCCATTTCCGGCGAGGAAGTGACCATGCAGCTGCCCGGCACCGGGGGAGACTCCGACCCGGCAAAGATGTTCGTAACGCAGAAGAACGCCGGCAAGCAGGCGCTCGAAAAGGGGAACTTCTCCCGCGCCGTAGAATGTCTCTCAGTTGCAGCCAGTCTTCGTCCGGATGATAAGGAAGTCACCCAGATGCTTGACGAGGCCAAGCGCAGACGAAACGCCTGATCTCGAGACAATTCCGAAAGAAAAACGAGGAGATGACCGCCATGGCGTCATCTCCTCGATTGCTTTAAGTCCGTGGTTGAAGTCGTCCTTCGATTACTTGCTGACGGCCTCTTCTTCTTCCTTGCGGTAGACGATCTTTCCGCCGACTTCGACGGCATCCACAATCCCGACGACCGTCGCATCCAGAGGTTTGTTCTTCACCCGCGTCGCCATGCGGGCCGACGAGCCTTGCACGATGATGACGATCTCGCCCATGCCGGCTCCCACGCCGTCCGCCGCAATGACGAATTGGTTCTTCAGTTTCATATCCATGTCGACGGATTGGGCAACCAGGAGCTTCAGGCCTTCCAGGCCCTCGTCTTTTGCTGTAGCGACTACGGTTCCTACGACTTTGCAGAGCAACATGGGGTTTCTTCTCCCGGCATCGTCAAATCAAGGGGTCACTCTGGTGAATCCCGATCCGGTTCGGCAAGCGGAAGATGCGGCGTCGAATTGCATCCAGTCGATTCGATCGGACAAGAATCGCAGGATGTGCAAGATGGGCCGAGGTTTGCGATGAATACCTGGTTCTTCGACTTCCAGGCTTCCGGCTCTTTTCGTTCATCCTTCTCAGTCATTGCTTGTTTCCCGCCTGGGTGCCTCGCGCAATCTCGTTCAGTTCATCGACTTTGGCGTTGAAACGATCCGAGAGATCGTTGCGATCGGCGATCACCCCATCGATTTTCTCTTTCAACTCATTCCGCTGCCCGACGCGTCCATTGTAGTAAGCGATCGCCTTCTTGTGGAACTCTGGATCAGGCGCCTGACGCGCCCGAGGCAATTCATTCTCCGAGTAGTTCTTCAGCCACATGTCCATTGCGCCGAGTTGCTGCTGGAGCGCGCGGATTTCCTCATCCTTTGCGGCGATCTCCTTCTCCATTTCATCCAGTTCGGCGTTCAGTTGATCGTAACGCGGATTCGATACCTGCTCGCCGGCGTTCCGGCGCTCCAGTGTATCCTGCAGCGTCTGGACCACTTCGTCCGCGTTTGGCAGGCCTTGAGACTGTGGAGCCAGTTTGGGAGACTTCATCACCACGATCACACCGGCGAGAGCCAGAAGCAGCACGACGACCAGAACGCGCCAGAACGTCGTGCTCTCGAAGATGTTCCCGGATCCTTCTTCAGCCATGGGCCCGATCCTCCCGATCGACTCCAAGAAATCGCCCAATGGGCCCATCGCGGCAAGGCGAAACCCCGCGCCGAACCGGCGCGATCCGTGCATGACGTAAAAAGGATCCTCAAAGGTCGGTCATCGGGCTTGAGGTTTTCAGCCACCTTCTCTCAAGATGCCCGTGCCAGAGTACACTGGCGAAGGGACAATCGGGGAACCATGGGTAAGAATCCACAAGATCCGCTGCGCCCAGTCTCTCTTCAGGGGAAGAGTCTGCGCAAGATCCAGCAGAATGAGGAAGAGAAGGCGCGCCAGGACCAGCAGCGTCCGCCCGCTTCTCCTCGTTCCTCGGACGGCGTTCCGCTCGGTGGCCCGCGGTCGTCCGCCGGAAATCGCCTTCTGGACGGTTCGGTACCCCCGATGCCGCCGGTCGCTCCGCCTCCGAAAGCTCCGGACGCCTCTCGCCGCACGCGAGCCAAGCATCGCGACGCATGGGCGGCGATTCTGTGGGGCGAGCCCGAAGATGCGGCCTCTGCGCTCGCGACCGCCGAACAGGAACCGGAGCAGGCTCCCCAGCCCCCCGCACAGGCCGCTCCCAAACCGCCAAAGCCGCACATCCCGGGGGGCACAAGCCGGGGCAGCCGCAGGCGCACGTGCAGCTTTCCGGGCGTCTTGCGCATCATGGTCCCGGAAGAGACATTCACGCCTCGCACCCTGGCGGTTCGCATCGTTGATATCAGCCTCAGCGGCGCGCGCCTCGAAACGCGGCAACTGGATGAGCCCTACGCACGCGTTCTCGATCGCGATCCGCGGCACCTGCGCCTGGAAGCTCTCTTCCCACGTCGCGAGAAGACGACGCTGACCGGAAAACTCATCTGGTGCCGCTACGATCCGGAGATTTCCGTCCTCGGTATTCAGTTCGACGAAGGACCGGAGGACCTGACGCACATCTTCCTGCCGGAGAATCACTTCGAAACTGATCCGGACACCTATTGCCTGTCGCCGCCGGTTCTCGATCCATTCCCGAGCGTGACGTCTCGAGAGAATCTGCTGCTGACCGGAAAGGTCGCCGAGGCCGACATCGTTGTGCTCCGTGTTGGTCCGGAAGCGACGGAGATACCCGTCACGAATCATCGATTCCGTGCGGAAGTACCGCTGCGTGTCGGGCGTTCAAACTTCTTCTCCTTCACTGCGGTGCGTGAGGATCGATCCTCCATTCCGACGCCTGTGTGTGTCTTGCACAGGCCCGAGGAGGAAGCCGGACAAACGCGCTTGCCGTCAGGGCTTTTCGACCAGGTTCAAGTCGACCCGGAAGGGCAGGAAGTCGTAGTGCGCCTCTCCGGTTCTCCCGGCCGTTTCGTTCCCGCAATCAAGACGCTTAGCGAAGTACTCAAACATGCGGAAGAGTGCTCGCTGACGTACACGTTGAAGGGCGACGCGCGACTCGCCGCGCGCATCCTTCGTGGCGAAAAGGTCGAAGACGACGGCGAAGGCTTCACGTAAAATCCCTCATCCCCGATCTCTTCATTTGTGACTCACGCCGGACTTGCGCCACGACACCGCCGTGCGCTAACCATTGCGCAGAGTGGATGCAGATAGGGCTGCGGATTACATCGAAACACATCGCCTCCAACAGATCGTTTCATGACCGACGATAAGTCACGGAATCCTTTGGAACCGATTCCATTGCGTGGGATTCCCCTGCGCCCCAAGCAGGATCAACAGCTTCCGCCGCAGCAGGCGCCGCACGTTCCTCCGCCACCGGCCACGCCGCCGCCACCGCAGGAATCGCATGAACCCACCCACAAGAGCAGCGGCGAACATCGCGTTGCGGCGCGCCGGCCGTGCAGTTTCCCCGGACTGCTGCGCATCCTGATGCCGGAGCAGAGTTTCATCCCGAAAGTTTTTGCCGTCCGCATCGTCGACCTCAGTCCGAGTGGCGCGCGGATTGAAACGCTGCAGATGACTCAGGATCAGTTCCTGCAAATCGATCTGGAGCCGCGGTTCGTTCGTCTCGAAGTCCTTGTCCCTTCGCGCGACAAGATCGTGGTCTCCGGCAAGTTGGTCTGGACCAATTTCGCACCCGATCTCGCCACGATGGGAATCGCCATTCATCCGCGGCGCGAGGATCTGGCCGTTGACCTGCTGCCGAAGTGGGACGCCTCGCACGCTTACGATTCGAAATTCCTGACGCCGCCGCACCTCGATGGCTTTCCGGCGACGACGGGCCGTTCGCCCTTCCGTTTCACCGGTCGCGCATTCGATGCAGATCGCGTAATTGTCGAAGGCGAAACCGAGACCTACGAAACCAAGGTTACCGACGGTCGCTTCAGCATCGACGTCCCGCTGGTTCCCAGCCGAGCGAACAACCTGAACTTCATTGCCATGGCCGGCAAGGTCGCCTCCGATTCCACGCCCGCCTGGATCATGCACAAGCCCGGGCACCACGACACGCAGACATTCCGCCAGGGCGGTCTGTTCGACGAGATCCTGGTGACCAACAACGGCCGATCGCTGAAGCTGAAATTCACCGGCGCCCCGGCCGAGATGCTCCAGGCGCTTCGCCAACTGGCAGACATCATGGGTCACGCGGAGAAGTGCATCTTCCAGTACGAACTGCGCGGCGACGCGGAAGAAGCCGCCGAGTGCCTGCGCAAAGGCGCGAAATTCCCTTGGAATCCGGAATAATCCGAGCGGGCGCCCGTACAGTCAATGGACGGGCGCAAAACTTCTGTCCTTGCCCCCGCCAAACCGATTCCCCATCCTACGCATGCCGCCTCGCATCGATGCGACGGGGCCCGCCATAACCAGGAGCGCAAACACCCATGATCGACGTTCGCGGAGTCACGAAAGTCTACAAGGACCTGGTCGCCGTCAACGACCTCAGCTTTCACATCGAGAAGGGCGACATCTTCGGTTTCATCGGCCCCAACGGCGCCGGCAAAACCACCACGATTAAGATCCTCGCCACGCTGCTGAAGCCGACCCAGGGCTTTGCGCTCGTCTGCGGCTACAATGTGTTGACCCAGGCCGAGGATGTGAAGCGCGTCATGGGCTACATGCCGGACAGCTTCGGCGTGTACGACGACATGAAGGTGTGGGAGTACCTGGACTTCTTTGCCGCCGCCTACAAGATCGAGAAGAGCCGCCGGAAGCAGATCATCAACGACGTGCTCGAACTCACTGACCTGGGCCACAAGAAGAACGACTACGTCGAGGCCCTCTCTCGCGGCATGAAGCAGCGCCTTTGCCTCGCGAAGACCCTCGTGCACGATCCGCAAGTGCTGCTGCTGGACGAGCCCGCGTCCGGTCTCGACCCGCGCGCCCGCATCGAACTGCGCGAGCTCCTCAAAGAACTCCGCAACATGGGCAAGACCATCCTGATCAGCTCGCACATCCTGACCGAGCTGGCGGACTTCTGCAACACTGTCGGTATCATCGAGCAAGGCAACTTGCTCTACGCCGGCGACATCCAGACGATCACCCAACAACTGCGCGGCGCCCGCATCGTCGAGGTCAAACTCCGCGCCGGCTTCGAGCAGCAGGCCGAAGATCTCTTCATCAACGACAAGAATGTGCAGGAAGTCGAACGCGACGGCCAGATGCTGCAGATTCACCTGCCGCTGGACTTCGCCGAAGAAGACTACGTGACCGACAAACTCGTCGAGAACGGCATCAAGTTCTCCAGCGTCCGCGAACTCGATATCGACCTCGAAGACGTCTTCATGAAGGTCACCAAGGGATTGGTGCAGTAGGGGAGCAAAGACTCTTTCCACTGAAGCAAGGCTACATCGCGTCGGGGGGAAACAGCACCTCAGAGGATTCACATGCCTGTTTCGAACTTACAGGATTTGCTTCGTGTATTGAAGGCAGCCGACGAAGGCAGTCTGCTTGGTACTGAAGAGGCCGATTGGGTGGATTTCAAGGGTCAGCCATATTGGATACCCGACGCGTCAAAGGAAGAGATTCTCAAGGGACAGACTGAACTCGCAAAGGACGTGGCTGCTTTCGCCAACCAGAGGGGCGGAGCCATCATAATCGGGGTGAAGACCAAAAAGACCCCAGGTGCCAGGAGGGAGGAAGCGGAGTCGGTATCCCGCGTTCCTTTTGCGTTAGTTGACAAAGAGCGATATCGAGAGGCGATCGCTCGCCTCACCTATCCTCCGATTCGAGATGTGGAAATCGCATGGTGTTTCGATGATAGAGAGGCTGGCCTCTTATACATTGTCACGCCGCAGGCAATTTCTTCGAGCTTTCCTATCCTGGTAACGAGAACAGAGGTCGCATTCTCCCGAAAAGACGTATTCCTCTGCGTTCCAATACGACTCGGTGAATCGACGGATCGCATGGATGCGGCTGAGTTGCACAGTGAGATTCAAATCGGACGAGTATTACGGCAACAAGGTGTTGAACAACCGCGAATGTCCGAACCTGAAGACTGGGCCAAGGAGCGGGAGGACTTGCTGCGGGAGCTTGTAAGTACCTTGGCTGCGCATGACGCTCCGTACTTCTACTTAGAAGCTTGGCCATTTCAGAGGGCGTCCTTGGAACTCAGAAACAGATTTGGGGCAGATCCTTTGACTCGGTACCTTAGAGAACCAAGGCAGATCAGAGAGCATGGCTTCGGTTGGAGGCCATACTCAGATCCCCGGCGATTGGCATGCGGGGGACTACTCTACAAAGGAGGTTCGCACGCATTCGCATTGTCAAAGAGAGGCATCCTGGTCGGAATGGTGAGAATAGACCCGGATGGAATGACCTGGGGGAATGAAGAGCGTGCCATTAATCCGCTAACGCTTGTTGAGATGACACTGTGCTTCTTTCAGGTTTTCGAGGACATCCATCAACTCGCCGAGACGGGAGGAAAGGAATACTGGGCTGCATTTGGAATGAGGAATCTCATCGATGATGATCCTATACTGCTGCCGCCCGGACCATTGAGTCGCCATGGATCGGGGCGCTTTCCTGCGGCGAAGCCCGAAGGCGCCGAACTCATCGGAACCGATATTGCATGGGTCCCACAGGAGGCTCCTTCCGTTTCCTTCAGGATACTTGACCGCATCTACGATTTCTTCGGTTTGGATACACGAAAGATCCCCTATGTCGAAGATGGCAGGGTTACCCCGGAAGCTTTCAAGGGAATCAACTGGTAGTGCTTCGCCTCTTCGTAGACTGTTCGGCCATCACGATGTTCGCCGGAGAGCTTGTACGCGAAACAGATAGAGAGCACTCAAAGCGGCATCTCCCGATCTGAGACAAACGACCCCATTCCAGATTGTTGTTTGCAGGATCGTCGAGGATCCGGCATCTGATGGATTCGGGGCTGCAGCCTCAGCAAACCACGAATCACTCCTCGATACCTCACTACCATTCCCCGATTAATTCTTCCCGCTTTGGCACCTGACTGTAATCCCCCCTAACGCGCCATCAACCCCACCAGTGGCTGGTTATACTCCGGGCGGATGGTGCGGTTGAAGATTACGACCACGTCTTCCCGAATGTTGCTTTCGGAGAGCAGATCGATGTCTCCATCCTCGTCGAAGTCGCCAGCGAGCAGTTTGCCTTCGCCGCGAAGTGTCACGCAGCTTACTGGAATCTGGAAGGTCCCATCTCCATTCCCAAGAAACAGATCGAGCCTGTTGCGTCCTGCCATAGCGGCCAGATCGATGTGACCGTCGCCATCGAAGTCCTCCGAGACAATCGAGGTCGGGCCCCCATAGGTCGTATAGTCGACCCGTTCACTGAATGTCCCATCTCCATTCCCAATGAAGACAGACATGACGTCGCCAAGCCGTGCTATTCCGGCCATATCGGGGAATGTGTCTTCATTGAAGTCGCCCAACACGAAATCCTGGAAGGTGTCTGGAGTGTACACGGGCGTTGTGAGCGTCATCGCCCCATCACTGGAATTCAAGATCGTGCGCATCGCCTGCAGGGCTGTTACTACAATATCCTTGTAGCCATCATTGTTCAGATCTGCTGCTTTGAAAGCAAACAGCGGATCCAGGAAAATATCAGGAGACTTGATCGGGGCGCCGAAGGTTCCGTCTCCGTTCCCAGGAAGAATGATGATATTATGGAAATCAAGTGGCACGAGGTCCAAATTCCCATCGCCGTCCATGTCTGTCACAAAGTGGTCTTCCGGCGCAGTGTGCTCTCTGACCACAGTGGCTGGCCCGAAGGTCCCGGGACCTGTCCCCAACTGAATGAACAAATTGTTCGTGGAGGCTTGCGTGGCAAAAAGATCCTGCCAGCCATCGTTGTTCAGATCGGCCATAGCGTGCAGATCGCCTTCCCAGGCCTGGACCTTCGGGGCGCCGAAGAATCCGTTTCCGAGACCTTCTGAAATTGAGAGCGTATTGGCGTCTTCGTCCGTCGCAATTAGGTCCAGATGTCCATCGCGATCCATGTCCGCCAGTTGAACTCCTTCCTCATGGTCGCCGATCTCTACGCTGAGCGGGTAGGAACTCAGCGACCCGTCGCCGCGGCCATAGAGAACCACGATTCCATCCTCAGTGACATCCAAATGGCCGTCCCCATCCATGTCGGCGACATTCACTCGCTTGGGAACAAAAATCGGCCCATCGATGCCATATCGTGCGTAATAGGCCGGCGGATTGAAGAACCCCTCATTGTTCGCAAGGAACACGGCCGTTCCGTAGATTCCGGCAGAGGCCACAATATCTTCCCGACCATCCTCGTTCATATCGGCGACGGCGAGATCGAGAAACCGCATATTCCCAGACAGCACGATCCCATCTTGAAACGTACCGTCGCCGTTGCCCAGGAACAGCATCGGCGGATTATACCCCGCGACGATATCGGGCCGGCCATCGTCGTTCGCATCAAGAACGGGGGGACTGTATGCTGATATTCCCAAGACGATCGGCAATGTTGCGGACAGCGTTGGACTACCGGAGCTATCCGAAAGAAAGACACGCATCGAGTGATCGGCACCGTTGGAGACAATCAAGTCGGGATAATCATCGTCATTTAATCGACTTGTAACAACACCGGAATACACTCCGTCGATTTCCAGGGGTACGACGAAACCGATTGCGAATGTATCGACCCCTTCATTAAGCAGCACGTATACTCCGTTATCAGCGCTACAGATTGCCAGATCGACATCTCCATCGTGATCGATGTCGTCGGCTGCGATCGCCCGCGGGTTCCCCCCGAACGGGAGAAGATCGATCGGGACGGGCGCATTGAACGTGCCATCGCCGTTCCCTTTCATCAGCCACAGTAGCGGAGCCGTAATACTGCCCCCAACAATGTCGATCGCGCCATCCTTGTCGATATCCGCCGCCAGGAGGCAAATGATCAGGGTCTCTGTCTCGTAGAGCTCGCGATCTCCAAAGACCCCCGCACCATTGTTCTTGTAGATCGCGACGGCCGATCCAAACATCTCGTACCCAAGAACTCGGCTTGATGCGATCATGTCCTCATCGCCATCGCCATCGACGTCGGCTACCTGAATGAACTCGCCGTTGTATTCCGGCCCGACCTGGGTGGGGGTATCCAGAACCACCGCCCAGACAGTTCGCGAAATCAGCAGAGTAATTGCCAGCATTGCCAAGCGAGTGCTCGCGCGCCCCAAGGCGCACCTGGTCCTGCTCTTCCTCTCCATTTTGCACCTCCGGCCAAGGAGTATGCGTTGGTGATAGCGAGCAGAGGTACAGGTGTCAATAGACAAGTGTCGAGAAGAATTGCTCTTTCATCGAATATCCTCCGCAGTCAGCCGTCGCCATAGTAGGCCAAAGACTGAAGACCTTCTCCTTGCCCACGTCCCCTCGCGGTGCTTCCAGTGCCTTTGAGATCCAGACAAGAGATGGTTTCCTCGGGGCGCACACGCGTCCCGGCGTGCGAGGACGGGAATCGAAGAAGCAGATGGCCCCCGGCGGATTGTGGGGCATCGACTTCTCTGGGAGAACTGACATGCCAACCAGTGCAATCGACGAGTCGCAGTGCAGGGCCGCCAGACCGGCGGGAGTCACTCTGATCCTCGCCATTGTGATCGTTGTTGTCTCCAACTACAGCGTCAACTTCCGGTACATCGTTCCCGATATCGCGGAGACCGCCCGGAACATGGTGGAACATGCGACGCTGTTTCGTCTCAACATCTTCTTCAACCTGCTCTACATCGTGACCCTCGTGCTGATGTCCACGTCGCTGTATGTGGTACTGAAGCCGGTGAACAAGAACCTCGCCCTGACGGCGATGTTCTTCAGGCTTCTGTATGCCGGGATGTGGGGGATCATTGCGCTCAATACGCTGGGCGCGATGCGACTTCTGGATGACGCCGATTTCCTGCGAGCGTTCGAGACAGGCCAGTTGCACGCATTGTCGCAGCTTCACCTTCGCAGCAGTTGGGACGCGTATTACGTTGCCTTGCCGTTCTGGGGATTGGCCTCCACCGTTTGCAGCATGCTGCTGTTCAAGTCGAAGTACATCCCCAGGGCACTCGCTGCCTTCGGGATTGCCTCAGCGGCGTGGTGCGCGTTCTGCGCACTCACCTACATCATCTTCCCCGACTACGGGAAGATTGTCCACATCGGCTTCTTCGACGTGCCGCTGACGCTCTTCGAAATCGTGCTGGGCTTCTGGCTGCTGCTGAAAGGTCTGCGCCCCCCGGGGATCGCCGGCCTAGACAAGGCGGCTGCGTGAATGTGGATCGGCCTGGGGACCCCCAGCGATTACTGAATATCCACTCAGTCCGACCGTAGGGATTCCACCATGGCCATCTCTCGCCATCGCCTTCGCTTCTTCATTGCGATCTTCTGGAAGATCCTGGCGATCGCCCTTGTTCTTCTGAGTTTCACAGTCCTTCTCGTTCCATTCTGGATCACATCGATGCTCTTGTTTCCGCTGATGATCCTGGCGATCATTTTTGGAAGGCGGGAGTATCGCTTTGGGGCAGTTGGCATCGCACTACTTGCTTTGCTGTGTGTTGGAGGCCACTTCTGGTTCCGAGCAATCGGTGCAGGAACTCTGACCGCAGGCAGTCTCGACCTGCTCACATTCCTTGGAGTTGGAGTGATCCTCTTTGCTCTCGAAGACCCGGCCAGCGCCCCGGAGGAGGGCAGCCCGGAATAGCGCAAGTTGACCAAGAGTAGAGCGTGCCTCTGTGGGGGGGCATGGGAGTGATGGCATATAAACCCCGGGCCGGCCATTGCTCCGCCAGCCCATTTGGTTTGCCCCGCCGCCGATCCAGAGCAGAATTGCCCCTTGAAGCCAAGGAAGTTAGCTCCCATGCCCAAGAAGTCTTCCCCAACGACCCCACTTCGCCAGATCGATAAGGTCATCCATACCGTCCGAGGCCAGCAGGTCATGCTCGATGAGGATCTTGCGGCACTCTACGAGGTGGAAACGAGGGTTCTGAATCAAGCGGTGAAACGCAACAGCGAGCGATTCCCGGAAGACTTCATGTTCCAGTTCACAGAAGAGGAGTGGAGCAACTTGAGATCACAATCTGTGACCTCAAGTTACGGCGGGCGGCGGTACCTCCCCAGGGTCTTCACTCAGGAGGGCGTGGCCATGCTCTCGAGTGTCCTTCGGAGCAAGCGTGCGGTCGAAGTGAATGTGGAGATCATGCGAGCATTTGTGCGCTATCGTCAGTTGATTGTCGCCCACGGCGAATTGACCAAGAAGCTGGAGGCTATCGAGCGCGAATTCGGCGGTCGTTTAGACAGTCACGACGAGAAATTCCGCATGCTCGCGGCGGCCGTGAGGATGCTACGTGACGAACTGCGCGGTGGTTCCGCCAGTTCGCAGTCACCTGCGCCCGGGAAGAGCCGACGGAGAATCGGCTTCCATCACGACGAGGGAGAATCGGACTAACCCCACCGCCAAACAGTCGTCTCCCTGCCATTTGGTTTGCGCCGCGGTGCGGGGCTTCGCACAATGACACTTCGCAGAAGCTGTGGGTGGATGCCCCGGGCGGTGCGGACGGCGGGCGGCCGTCGATTCCTCGTGGTTCGGAACGTAATCATGATCGATCTGAAAGACATTCTGGAAGTCAGACCCCACGTGCAGGAGGCCCTGGATGCAGGCGACCCCGTCGTGGCGTTAGAGTCCACCATCATTACGCACGGGTTGCCGCGGCCGGCAAACCTGGAAACGGCCCGCGGATGCGAGGAGATCGTCCGCGAAGCTGGTGCGACGCCGGCAACGATCGGCATCATCCGCGGCAAGCTGATCGTGGGCCTCGAGGACGCTGAGATCGGGCGCCTCGCCAACGCGGATGAAGTCGTCAAAACGAACTTGAGCAATCTGGGTACGGCGCTGTCTCGCGGTGGCTACGGCGCCACCAGCGTCAGCACCACCATCCACGCCGCGGCCCTGGCTGGGCTGTCTGTGGCGGCCACCGGCGGGATCGGCGGAGTGCATCGCGGCTTCGAGCAAACGATGGACATTTCCTCCGACCTGACGGCTCTGACGCGCACTGACATCGTTCTGGTTTCCGCCGGCGCGAAGAGCATTCTGGATGTGGCTGCCACCCGCGAACAGCTTGAAACGCGCGGCGTTCCGGTCGTTGGATACAAAACGGACTGGTTCCCGCTATTCTACTCGCCCGGACAGGACATCCCCGTCGACGGGCGCTTCGACGAGTTCGGCGACATTGTCCAGGCCTACCTGACACATCGGATGCTCGGGATTGGCTCGTCAATGATGGTCGTCGCGAATCCGCCGGAGGAAGACGCCATCCCGGCAGACTTGATGAACAAGATCGTCGCTCGCGCCGTCGATGATGCGAAAAAAGAAGAGATCCACGGCCGCGGCGTCACGCCATTCGTTCTCCAGCGCGTCAAGGAACTGACCGAAGGAGACAGCCTGCGGGCTAACCTGGCGCTGATCCGGAACAACTGCCGAATCGCCGCGGGAATCGCGGTCGAACTCTCGAATCAACGGAAGGCCGCCGAGGCGTGAAACGCAGGACCTTCGGTCGCGGCACACGCACTCTGATTCTGAATCACAACCTGCGCGAACGGGGGACGTACTTCCGTGCGTGGAAGATTGCGCGGTGTTTGGCCGACCGGGGCCATCGCGTTTCATTCATCACGACCGGGGACGGCTGGTACCGTCCTCGTGTTGGGCGTCGCCAGGGCATTCGCACTTTCGAAACGCCGAGTTGGAGTTTCGTCCACGGCCCGGACGGCGGGTGGTCGCCATTGGGATTGATCTGGCGACTGCTTTGGGTTCTGACGCATCGCGTCGACCTGGTGTATTGCTTCTCGCACAAGCCCATCGATCAGTTCCCTGCTCGGCTGGCACGTCTGCTGTGGGGGGCGTACTGGATTGCCGACTGGTGCGACTTGTGGGGTGGGCCGGGACTGTTTGCTCTGAATCGCGACCTGCGCGGTCCGGCGGAGACGCGTCGCGATCGGATCTCCGATCGTGTGGAAATTCTCGACGCGGCGCTTGAACGAGCCGCCGTGCGCGGTTGCGATTTGCTGACGGTGATCAGTACCGATCTTGCCCGGCGCGCACAGAAGCTCGGCGTTCCACGCGCGCACATTCACCTGATGGTCAGTGGAGCGGACTTGGAGAACATCAAGCCTCTGCCGCGCGATGAATGCCGAAAGCAACTCGAACTCGATTCCGATGCGACGATCATTGGCTACATCGCAAACTGGTTCCCGGACGAAGGCCTCCTGCTCGATGCGCTCGAACACATCTTCGCCGCGCACCCGGAGGTCGAGTTACTCGTCGCAGGCCCTCCGTTTCGTGCACCGCAGGATGAGCTACGCCGCCGCGGCATTGATCGCAACACCCGGCATCTTGGGCGTTTGCCCTTTGCGCGCATTCCCGTCTTCCTGGGAGCGTCGGACGTCTTGCTGTTGCCGCTAAGGAACTCGGCGTTCAATCGCAGCCGTTGGCCGAACAAGATTGGCGATCATCTCGCAGCCGGCCGCCCGCAAGTTGCCAGTCGCGTCGGCGATGTCGGACCGTTGATGGACAAGTTTGAAATCGGGATTGGAACGGGAACATCCGCCGCGGCGTTCGCTGACGGCGTCATTGAACTCATCGAGAATCCGCCGCGCCGGGAAGCTCTCGGCAAGAACGCGCGCCGCGTGGCAGAACGTCATTTCGCCTGGTCGCGCATCGTGGATCGACTTGTGCAGGCGATGCGCTGACTACTGAACTGCTTTCAGATCGATCACAAAGACATTGTCGCGCGGCGAGAATACCACGCCCTGCATCAGGCGATGGATCAGGTCTTCGTAGCGCGTCCATTCGGCGTCTGTGAACCGCGGGCGGAAGTACGCCTGCTCGTACATCCGCAGCTCGGCGAAGTTGAACAGCACATACCGCACGCCTTCCTCGCGCCACTGCGCCAGCATCGCGTCGTTATTCGGCGTCGTGCGAATGTCGACCAGCACGCGCGGCTTGTCGAACCAATCGGAAAGGATCGCTGGGTATTCCGCGTACAACCCGCGATGTTCCCCGATGTAGTACACCTTTTCACCGGGCTCGGCTTCGACATTCAGCCATGCGACCGCATCGTAGAAATTCAGCACTGCGGAGAGGAAGCTTTCCTCATCGACAAGTCCAATGCCAGCCACTGCGGGCCGCGTCGGTGCGACCGCCAAAATGTATGTGCCCTGCCATGCGGCCGCAGAAATTCCGAGAGCCAGCAGCAGGCTCTGCATCAAAGGCCTGAAGCGATCTCCCAGAATCATCAGCGCTACGGAGCCAGCGACAGCAATCAGCGCCAGCGGCACGAGCAGAAACCGCACACTCTGATATGTCGCGAACCAGAACAGCCATCCGCCGATGAGTTGAGTTCCAATCAACCACACGGCGATGGAAGTGCGCCGTCGCCAGATTCCGATTCCCAGTGCCACGAGTGCCGCGGGCAGCAGCGCGAGCCCCATTGGCCCAGGATTCTGATCCTCGAAGCCCGGGCGCTCTGGCGTTGCCTTCCAGGCCGTCGTGATGTCCCACGGCGACCGGACCAGATCCATTGGCCCCTTTCCAAATCCCTTCTCCGCCGCCTTTGCTTTGTAGAACGCATCCGTGTCGGCATCCCATTCAGGGCCGCCGAAAACACCATAACCGGCCGGGTAGACGGGGTTATGGTGGATGACGGCGCTCTTGACGAACCAGGGCGACGGGACCAATGCGATGGGCAGAACAAACAGCGCCAGCCGCCAGGGCTTACGGGGCCGTGTGACAAGGATCCCCAGTACAACCAGCCCCAGAAACGTTGCCGGAACGATGGCCGTCAGTTTCGTTCCAATCGCGGCACCGGCAAACAGCCCGGAAACGACGAGGCGATGATCCTGTCGACGCAGGCTGCCCGGGCACAGCGCCCACGTTGCGGCCAGCAGGAACGCCGCCGTGCTCAGGTCCACGAACGGCCAGCCGGCGATCACCGTCATCACAGGTGCAAGGCCCGCCAGAACCCCCGCGGGCACGGGCGAGTATTTCCGCCCCAGCGCGCGGGAGAGCCTGTCCGCCAACGCTCCGCCGAAGATCATGATTAGCGGCAGATACGTCCAGTGCATCAACTGGGCGGCGCGCTCGCCGCCGAACGACATCGCGGCCATGAACAGCATATTCGTCTGAAACGGGAGATTTGTGAATGCGTGATAGGGGAGCGCCACAATCGCGCCGGCCTTCAGGTACTCCTGCGGGCCGAACAGGTGATAGCGCAGTCCATCGCTTTCCACCACGGGGGCTAGCGCGGCCAGAAAGGAGATGAGCAATGGAATCGCCGCCAGCACCAGCCAGGCAATGGTCCAGGCGCTCGGACGGGCGCAGTTGCAGGGCCGGCGAGTCTTCCATTCCAGCCCGACGCCGACAAACCCTACCGCCAGGATCAGCAGTCCCCATGGTAGCAGATGCACGATTCCAGCGCAGAAAGTCAGGGCGGCAACGACGATGTGTCCGATACTTAGTGCAACCGCCAGGCGGATAATGGGTGGGGCCGGGCGCGGGACCCTCAGGAGGCTCAACACAAGCGCTCCCCAGCCGAAAGCCGCCAGATTCAGCGCCAGAAAGGCGCCGACCGCACGCAACTGCTCGACCGGCCAGGTCGGATCGATTCCGGGGGGAACGATCGGCCCTAGG
Organism: bacterium; assembly: GCA_020444065.1. NCBI lineage: Bacteria > bacterium. The sequence continues at coordinate 438,639 of JAHLLQ010000002.1, forward strand.
TCATCGGTGGTCCACACCCATCCCAGCACTAACCAGACGACCAATCCCCCCAACGCCCAGAGGGCGAGGATGATTGCGGCAGCCGATGCGCCCGACGAGGAGTTTGTACGTGTGTTTATGGACAAGCAGGCTCTCCCGGCCCGATAATCGCAACGCCAGTGCGCCAATCAAGCGCCTGAATGTGCAACGGAGACAATGACTAATGACCATCTTATGGCCCGTTCGGACCGATTCGAGTTGCCTCCATTGCCGCCCCGGGTTGACAACTGCCCGGTATACTAGCGCAATACCGCGCTTTCGAGGATAGGACCCAGCCCGGTGGACTCATTACTGATTCCCGTCGTCTTGCTCTGCTTTGCCGCCGGCATCACGTACATCGTGAAGCTGAAGCGACGGCTGTGGTTCGCCAATTACCAGATACAGAACCGGGATCGCGAACGCCATACGGTGTTCAGTTTCCTCAACGAGATCGGCGAGCGCATCACCAAGCGCGTTGATCTGGAGGAGACGTTCGAGCTCGTCGTGGACTTCTGCATGAACGCCACCAAGGCCGATGCCGGGGCGATTTTCGTCAAAGATGACGACGATGACAAGATCATCCAGGCGCGCGTGGTCCAGGGCCTTTTCCCGCCGCTGCACGAAACGACCACCGATAAGCTGATCTCCAAGCGCAAGTACCTGGCCGACTACGTCAAGAAAGAGAAGCTCCGGGTCGGCGAAGGTGTGATCGGTCTGGTTGCCCAGACGGGCGAGGCCATCCTGATTCCGGACGCGTCGACCGACAAGCGCGTGCCGAAGTCCGCCGGCGAGATCGTGCGACTGGAGGGCCTGATCCTGGCGCCGCTCGTGGTCCGCGGCGTCGTCCTGGGCGTTCTGGTCCTGATCAACAAGCGCGAAGACGGGCAGACTTTCAACGAAGTCGACCGCGATCTGGTCACAGCGCTGGCCGACCAGGCCGCCGTGACCCTCGATATCGTCCGCCTGTACGAGGAACTGGCCGAGAAGCAGCGCCTTGAGCAGGAATTGAAGATCGCACACGATTTCCAGGCCCTTCTGCTGCCGCGCGAGATGCCGAAACTGCCGGAGGCCGTTATCCATGGCTTCAGCCAGCCGGCTCTGGAGGTCGGCGGCGACTACTTCGACTTCGTCGAGGTCGACGAGGAGCATCTGGGCGTCGTGATCGGCGACGTCAGCGGCAAAGGCATTCCCGGGGCGCTGGTCATGGCTACGTTGCGCAGCACCCTGCGCGCCGAGGCCCCTGGCGATCTGTCCCCGCGGGCAGTGCTATCGCGCGTGAATGAGCATATTATGCGCGACACCAAAGAGAACGTGTTCATCACGGTCACTTACGGCATATTGAACAGGACAACCGGAAGTTTCCGCTTTGCCCGCGCCGGACATGAGCCCACAATCACCGTTTCGCCGGAGGATTCGACGGTGAAGCTCTACTCTCCGAACGGGATTGTTCTCGGCCTCGTCACTGGCGATGCCTTCGAGATCACCGAAGAAGAGGAAATCAGCGCCAAGGATGCCGGAATTGTCGTCCTTTACACGGACGGGGTTCCTGAGGCAATGAATGAGCAGAGAGAAGAGTACGGCGAAAAGCGCTTCCAGAGCGTCTTGCAGCGCAGTGCGGGGACAAGCCCGCAGCAGTTGATTGGCAATGTGATGGAGGATATCGGCCGCTTCACCGGCGGGATTCCACAGCATGACGACATTACGCTTGTCGTGATGCAATGGCGCGGTAATGATGCGGCTTGATGACTGTCCGCTTAGCTGTCAGCCTTCAGACATCACCCCAAGGAGCTGATCGTGAAAAACTACGATCTTCAGATTCACCCCGACGACGGATCGACCAACTATCGCAAGGTCGACGTTATCGGATGTCTCGATAGCCACACGGTCGTGGGGTTCGAGAAGTCTCTCCACAACCTGCTGGACGAGGGAGTGTCCCGGGTGATGATCAACCTGTCCGACCTCAGCTACATCTCGTCGGCAGGCATCAGCGCGTTGATGGGATTGACGCACCGCCTGCGCAAGAATGGAGGGGATCTCGTTCTGCTCAAGCCGACCGAGAAGGTGCATCGGGTCTTCCGGACCCTGGGCTTCACAAACATCTTCAAGATCGTTGAAGAGGAAGCCGACGTCGAAGGCGCTTTCCCCAATCCGAACGCCGCGCCGCAGTAGCACGAACGCGTTCGTCGCGCCGGCCGCCGAAATCCTCCCCCGACTTGGCGACCGAACATCAAGATTCGTTGCGAGGCCCGAACACAGACCGGGAGTGCCGAGATGGAATTGAAGTCCAACCAGGGTGGAGCGCCGGACACCGTCGACCTGGAAATTCGTTGCCCAATTGAAACTCGAGTTCTTTCCCTGCTCCGGTGCATCGTCACATCGATGTCGGAGCAGGCTGGATTTTCAGACGAAGAAATCGGCGAAATCGAAATGGCCGTCGACGAGGCCTGCACAAACGTCGTCCGCCATGCCTACAAGCACCTTGGCCTGTCGCCCGATTTCGAAGAAGCGCCTGAGAACTTTCACGCGCCGCGATTGCCAAACGGCGACAATGGCGAAAACGGCGACCAGAAGAACTGCTGCGTTCTGAAAATGAGAATCACCCTTGGCGACCAGATGATTCGCTTCCGCATCATCGACCACGGCCAAGGCATGGACCCCGGACCGCACGGCGTCCACGACGTCGAGGAGTATGTTGCGAAGGAGGGCAGGGGCGGACTCGGCAGCTTGATCATTCGAAACTTCATGGACGAGGTGAAGTACGATTTCCCCGCAGGCAAGGGAACCGTCCTGACGATGACCAAGTACGTTCGCGCCGCCGAAGCGGAGGCTTGAAGCAACAACGGGTTGGCCGTCGAACCCAAACCGCGCTTCGCCCAGTGAAGGTGACACGATGGCTTCCGAACCGACCACTTCGCCCCAGCATACCGCACACCTTCTGAACCAGATCCGGTGGGTCACGCGCATCAGCGTCGCCCTCAGTTCCGCCATTCACATCGAAGACGTCTACTCCGTCCTGCTGTCCGGGCTGATTTCGCCGCTCGGGCTCGGCTACTCCCACGCGCTCGTGTTCGAAGTCGACGATCTCGGCGAACACATCATCGGCAAGTTCGCCATTGGCTTTAAGAGCAACAAAGAAGCCGCCACGCTGCGCCGTGAACTCGAGGAAGAAAGCCAATTCCTCGAACAGCGCCGCCGCCAGTTGGTCGAGGAGCCTGACCGCGACGTCTCCAACGAAGAAGAACTGCGGACGCTCGAAATGGGCAGCCATTGGGTCACCGTCTTCCAGCGCCTCGGCCCGGATAACCCCGAGACGCGCCTGATGGAGACGTTCCGGTATCCCCTGCGCGGGGCGAGTCAGGACGGCGAGAAGCCGACGCTTTTTGAATTGGCCGCGAACCGCCGCACTCCGCTCGCCATGCGGCGCGACAGCGATCGCGCCAGCGTTCCGGAGGAAATGGCCGAACTCCTGCCGGAGCAATTCGCCCTCGTTCCGCTGCACACGAACAAGGGCCTGCGCGCGCTCGTGCTGCTCGACCGCCGCCTCGGCGACCCTACCATCGGGCGCTCCGACATCGAAGCCCTCGAGTGGTTCACCACCCAGGCCGCCCTCGCGCTGCAGAACGCCGAGCTCATCACGGACCTTGAAAACGCGTACCAGGAACTGAAGACCGTCGATCAGTTGAAGTCCAACTTCCTCTCCATCGTGTCGCACGAACTACGCACGCCGCTGACGGCGATCACGGGATTTGTCGAACTCGTGCTGGCGCAACGCGTCGGCGACATCAACGAAAGCCAACGCAGCCTGCTGACGCGCGTCGCGAAGAACACCGGCCACCTGAACAACATGGTCAACGACCTGATCGAGATCGCCGAGATCGAAGCCGAAGGCATGACGGACGTGCGCCTGGTGCCGATCGATCCGCTCGCGACGTTCTTCAACACGATCCCGAAACTCGAATACCGCCGTCGCGATCGCATGGTCGACATCCAGCCGATCTTCGAAGGTGCCGTCCCGCGCATCCTGTGCGATGAACGCGTGCTCGAACGCATCTTCTTCCACCTGCTCGACAACGCCGTCAAATTCTCGCCGCCGGACGAAAGCGTCCGCGTCGAATTCAAGTCCACCGACGACGACCGCCTTGCCATCACGATCCGCGACAAAGGCAAAGGCATCCCGCAAGACAAACTCCGCCGCATCTTCGATCAATTCTACCAGATCGAAGGCACCCTGACGCGCAGCCACGAAGGCCTCGGCCTCGGCCTCAGCGTCACGCGGATGCTGATCCAATCCACCCGCGGCGAGATCGACGTAAACAGCCAGGTCGGCCAAGGCTCCGCCTTCACGGTGATTTATCCCGTGGCGTAGGGGGAGGAGAGCCGTCGCTTTTCACTGGGAGGAAGGCGATGAGAATCGAACAATTCAGAACAAGCGAATGTGTTTTGCGAATCGTCTGCACGCTGCTGATTGCAGGTTTCCTCGCGACGAACTCGCAAACGGTAACGGCTGCTGTGCCTGCGGACAAGACGCCCCTGTTGCCCGGAGGCGTCGAGTTGCCCTTGATCCTTGTCCGCGCGCCGCGGGGATCGGATGAAGGCACGGGCATTACGCGCGATTTCTACATGAGCCAGTTCGAGATCACGAACGGCCAATGGCAAGCTCTCATGGGCTCCACGCCCACCGGCGAATCTGGCGCTCCAGAGTCACCGGACTTTCTGAAACCGGCCACGAACATGACGCAAGACGAGGCCGTGAACTTCGCGAAGGCACTCGGTGACTATCTGCGCGCTGAGTACCCAGAAGACTTCGCCGGTGCAGCCCTGGCAACCCCGGACCAGTGGGAGTACGCCTACGCAGCGGGCACAACTACGGACTACTACTGGGGCGATGACCCACGCCACACGGCGATAGGGAACTACGCCTGGTTCGAGGACAATGCGAACGGCGTGAAACAACCAGTTGGTGGCAAGCTCCCAAACGACTGGGGGCTCTTCGATATGAGTGGCAATGTGGCCGAGTGGACCACGTATCGCTATCAGGTCTGTACTGCTCCGAATCCACCCTGGGAACCAGATGGGCATTGGGAGAGCGTCTGCCACGCCTATGGAGGCAGTTGCGACACGGAAGCGGATTCCTGTACGGGGACATCCTGGGAATCGCTCTACCTGAATGATATCGTCCCGGATTGCTTTAATCCCGTCCACGATGTCGTCTGGCAGACCAGGCGCTCCGACTTCATCGGCCTTCGTGTTGTGGTCTTTCCTGGTACGCCTTCTCCAAGTCGTGATCCGGAGCCGCCCTCCGTCGTGTTTGATTTCACAGGGAGCCGCGAGGGGTGGAAGCCATTCGGGTGGCCACCATTCGATGCACCTGTCTTCTCAAGCACCATCGGTGACCCGGGAACGCTGAATATGACAGCCGTCCCGAGTTCCAGCCTCGTGGGCATCTGGGAATCGCCAGCCTTCGAGATTGCCGAATCAAATGCGACCCTTCGTGATTCCAGCAGCATTCGACTCACCGTCGACCGAGCCGATGGCAGCACGATCTTCAAGGCATCCTGTAGAGTTTTGAGCGATCAGAACGATGCCTCTGTCATTCCCACCTTCCGCATTCGCATGACAACGCAGAACGCTCAGCAATCCGACGTCCTGGTAGTCGAATCAAATGCAGGAGGCGCCTACTCCCCACGGCAAATTGGTTCCTACTACGACCTCTATTTCTCTCCGCCCGCCACAAGTTCCATCTTCGAGTTGTACTTCGATATGCTGAATTTCTATCCGGAGGACTCGAACACCGCGACACTCAAACTGGATCGCGTTTCCATCGCCCCACTATCGGACTCCAGCCTTTCTCAATCCCGCGTCGAACGGGTTTATGACTTCGCGAACGGAACGGATGGCTGGCAGCATTTCGACATTCCAGGTCTGTTTGATTCTCCGGAATTCTCTTATGATTCAGACGGACAGCGACTCGCTGTTTCACCATCCGATTCGAATGAGTACCAATTCGGCTTCTGGGGCTCCTCCCTCGACCCGGAGAACAACGTCCTGATCGAACCCGGCAGGATGTACTACGGGATCTTCACTGTCGCTAGTGATTACGAAGATCCCCAGATGGCGCCATCTTTCCGACTTCGCATGAACGAATCGCTCTTTCGCGCGGGACGCTACACGGTTGTTTCCCCCACAGGGCAGGCCTTGAACACGCCGACCCTGGGCGAATCCCGGCAGTACACAGTATACTTCCCGCCGAACTTGGGCGTGGGCGAGAGTCTGGTCGAGTCCTTTGACATGCTGGCCGATCCGGAGCATCAGCTACTTGATCCGGATGGATACTTCTTCCTCGAGAGCGTTGAAATTCGCTCAGCACCAACAGAAGCCACAATCATGCTCCCCGGCGATGTGCCTCTCACGTTTGCTCCCATCCCCTCCGGCAGCTTCCTGATGGGGCGCTATCCGGGAGAGCAGGACACCTCCGACTTCGAGGCCCCACAGCATGAAGTAACACTAGATTACTCCTACTACATGGGGAGATTCGAACTGACGAAGGGGCAGTGGAAAACGGTGATGGGAACCGAGCCTTGGACCGATCAAGAAACCGCGGTCCCCCACTATGCAAATCAACCTGCGACCTACATCTCTTGGGACGACGCGCAGGAATTCATCGCAAGGCTCAACGACTACATCGATGCAACGAATCAGGGGACATTCCGCGTGCGTCTTCCCTCGGAATCCGAATGGGAATATGCCTGCCGTGCAGGAACCACGACGAGATTCTACTGGGGGGATGACCCAAGGTACGAACAAATAGACTTGTATGCCTGGTATAGGGCCAATATAGGAGAATACTACGCTCATGTGATCGGACAGAAGCAGCCGAATCCATGGGGACTATTCGACATGAGTGGGAATGTCGGAGAATGGTGCCAGGATCATTCTCACTTCTCGTACACTGGTGCTCCCCCGGATGGTTCAGCCTGGGAGGAGGGATCAATGGACCTTGATCTGCCAAGATGCCTGCGCGGATATGGATTCTTGTCTATGAGCCACCTGTGTCGCTCCGCATTTCGATATCCCTATTGCTGCATTTCGACAGCGAGGCGGGAGGACATCGGAGTTCGGCTCGCTGGATACTGGGATATCGGAGAAGGAGCGAAATGAGTCCGCGGTCTGAGGGCTGATTGGGCACAAAACCATCCTTTCTTTCACTGACACCCAGGCCCAACGGGCCGGCGATTCCTTAGCCCAGGCCGTCAGGCCTGGGTTCCTGGATCGGCCCAGGTCCGCGGCCTGAAGGGACGCGATGCAGGATCATGTGTCGCCCCTTCAGGGCTCGAAATAACGGACGCGCCTCGAACCCAGCCCGATGGGCTGGGCTAAGGGATAACGCGCCGTTGGCGCTGACAGGTTCGCCTCTCAACCCGGCAGCCAATTCCACCCAAATACAGGCCCAACGGGCCTGTGATTGCGTCGGAGCTCAGGGATGTTCCGTTTTTCGGCCCCAATCCAACTTCACCAACCGCCCCATACCTTCCGCCCGGATTTCCGCTGGGGTAAGCCTCACAACGTGAATGCCATTTTCACCCATCCCCAGGCCCAACGGGCCGGCGATTCCTTAGCCCAGGCTGCAGGCCTGGGTTTCCGGACGGACCCAAGCCCGCGGCCTGAAGGGTCGCGACGAAGGCTTGACCTCCTGCCCCCAGCAGGGCAGGTCACGACTTCTATCGCGAATTACCGAATCAGCGCATCCAAGGACTCCTCTCATGCCAACCTCACCACCCCTTCTTCCCTTGGTTCGGGACGAACCTCAATTCGAGGCCCTGAAGTCGGCGGGCACGGATTTTCGGCCGGCGATGCGGGCGATTTGTGATCGGCATGGGATCGAGGCGAAGGAGTTGGTTCCGCTCACGCCGTCGAGCCTGATTGTGTTTCGGGCCGGCGATCGCGCGGTTGTGAAGTTGTTTCCACCCTGCTGTGAAAAGGAATTCACGGTCGAGTCGAAGGCGTTGGAGTTGTTGTCCGGCCGCGCCGAGGTGCCGACGCCGCGGTTGATTGCGACCGGGGAGTTGGAAGGTTGGCCGTACGTCGTGATGGAGCGCATCGCCGGCCGGCTTCTCTCCGACGCGTGGCCGGAGATTGCAGCGGCCGATCGCGAACGCCTGGCCGAGGACCTCGGGCGTTGTATCCGAGCGATGCACGATTCGCCGGCGGACGATCTGCCTCGGCCGGGCGGAGGCTCGTGGGAAGAAATGCAGGCCCGTTTCCAGGACGCGGCCCTGGCAAGGCACCGCGCATCCAGCGCGCCGCGGGAATGGATCGATGCGTTGCCGGAGTTTCTGGCCGGCCGGACGCTGCCACTGGAGGAGAATTGCCGCGCGTTGCTCCACACCGAACTGGCGGACATGCACATTCTCGTCGAGCGCGCTGCGGAACATTGGGAATTGCGTGGCGTGATCGATTTCGAGCCCGCCATGCCGGGCGATCCCATGTATGACTTCGCGGGCCTCGGGTTTCTGCTGTTCAACGGAGAGCACGCGCTGATCCGGCGATTCCTGCGCGCGTACGGAATCGCCGACTCACAACTCGGCGCGGAGTTCCAGGAAACGGCGCTGCGGTACGTGCTGACGCATCGTTACACGAACCTGGAGTGGTTTCTTTCGGCGATCCCACCAACGGGAGCGGCGGGGGACTTCAAGTCCTGGGCGCAAGATTGGTACGGGCTTGCGTGAGACGCGCTCGCTAGCCTGAAAGCGACTGCACAATGTCCTTCAACTCCCCATTCAACACATGATCCGCAAGGGTGTCGAGCGGCGTCGGTTCTCGATTGATGATGACGAGTTTCGCGCCCGTGTACCTGGCGCGGGCGGGGATCGCGGCGGCGGGATAGACGACGAGCGACGTGCCGATCGCGATGAAGAGATCGCACGTCGACGCGGCCTCGAAGGCACCGGCGATCGCGACCTCGGGCAGGGCTTCGCCAAAGAACACAATATCGGGCTTGATCGTGCCGCCGCACCGGCACGACGGAATACGCATCTCATTCAGCTTAGCACGCATCGCTTCGATGTCGAATTCGCGCCCGCAACCCAGGCAATGGCTGACGGCGATCGAACCGTGAACCTCGAAGACGTTTTTCGTGCCCGCGCGCTGGTGCAGCATGTCTATGTTCTGCGTGATGCAGGCCTTGAGCTTCCCCGCTTGTTCCAGACGCGTGATTGCGTGGTGCGTGACGTTCGGTTGTGTCTCGGTGAACGCGTACAATTCCTCGCGCGCGAAATCGAAGAAGTACGCCGGGTCGCGGTGAAAGTAGTCGATGTCGAACACGCGGTTGGCATCCCACCGCGCGTACGTGCCGGAGGGGCTGCGGAAATCGGAAATGCCGGAGTCCGTACTGACGCCGGCTCCGGTCAGAATCGCGATGTTGTCGCTGTTGCGGATCAGTTCGATCACCGCATCGGTGTTCATTGCTCGGGTCCATACGGCGCCGAGAATATCTCGACGCGCTGCAGATTCAACGCCCCGCCGATTTGTAGAAGCTGATGCGCCGGATCGGCAAGCACATCCATCGAGCAGAGCAGATATTGCCCGGCCGCCATGTCTGGTGGGAAGAAAACGAGGTACGTCTTTGGCGCGCCGGGCGTCGGGACGTTCTGCGCCAGTCCCGTCGAGGCGATTCTGTTCCTGTGTCATCGAACGCGATCTGCCGCAGGTATCCGGTGTGTTCCCGTTGCATTCAGCAACTCCGGCCTTGAAACTTATCGGCGGCCAGGGGGTCCTCGCCTTGCTACTCAAAGCCCACAAATCGCTTTTCTTCCTCACCTTCCTGCTCTTCGGTTTCGTTGGCACGGCAACGGCAGCCTACGAGCATCAGTGGACCGACGCATTCTCTGTCGCGACGAGCCGTTGGGAGGAAGGCACTGGCGCGCTCGACGGCAGCCAGGTGGAGCTCACGCCGGACAACGTTTCCTTCAGCAGTGGCCTCCTGACTGTCGCACTCACTGAGAAGTCCGCCGGCAGCATGGGCGAGTTCACGGATCGGCCATACTGGGGCGGCGAGTACTCCACCGTCGCGCCCTACGCGCATGGTCGCTTCCTGGTGACTATGCAGCCGGCCGCGCCCTCGGGTGTCGTTTCTGAGATTGTTCTTCAGCTTCCGGCTGCGTCCACTGACTCGGCTCAGATTGCCATTCGATTCCTTGGTCGGACCGACCAGGTGCAGTATCATCTCGAGTGGAAAGACTCCATCGGCACTGTTCACACCCAGGATGCGTCGGTTGATCTCGGTTTCGATGCTGCCGCCGCACAGCATCACTACATGATGGAGTGGACCTCGTCGCACATCACATTCTTCGTCGATGGGTTCTACTCTCACGCATTCGTGAAGCCATCGGTCCTGGATGAATTCCAGGCCGACATGGAGGTCCGCCTGCGAGCCTGGATTCCCGAATCGTCTGCTTTAGCAGGAGCATTCGACCCCGCCTCGCTTCCGTTGCAGGCGACGTTCGATGCAGCATTCTACTTCGAATGGCAGACTTTCGTTTCCTCTGCGACGGTGATGGGGGCGTACCCTCATTCCGGCGGCACCACATTCCGCGTCTGGGCACCGAATGCGGATTCCGTGCATGTGCGCGGCACGTTCAATGGTTGGGGGCTGAGCAATCCGCTTTCCCGCGAGGCGGCGACCGGATACTGGTCGACGTTTGTTTCGGGGGCGAGTGCCGGCGACGAGTACAAGTTCTACGTCACAAATAATAGTCCTTCCGCGGGCCTGGATACGACCGTCTGGCAACGCGATCCGTACAGTCGCCGCATCGCCAGTTTCCAAAGCCCCGGGGACAACTCGGTCGTTTACGATCCCAACGCGTTCGATTGGGAAGGCCCAAAGACGTTCGTTCCGGAGCCGCGAGAGAAGCTGATCATCTATGAAATGCACGTGGGCACGTTCAACGCCCCATCGGGCGCACCGGCGACCTTCTATGAAGCGATTGGCCGCCTCGATCAACTCGTCGATCTTGGCATCAACACCATCGAAGTGATGCCTGTCCAGGAAGTTCCGTCGAACAACGGATGGGGCTACGATCCTGTATTCTACAATTCCGTGGAGCTCGGTCTCGGCGAGGCAGACGCCTTCAAGGCATTTGTCAAGGCCTGTCACGAACGCAACCTGGCCGTTCTCGTGGATGTGGTCTACAATCACACCACGACAACAAGAAGCCCCCTTTGGCAATTCGATCTGTGGTACGAACAGGATGGCGGCGGTATCTGGTTCTATAACGATGCGTACTGGCAGACCACGCCGTGGGGGCCACGGATGGATTTCCGTCGGCCGGAGGTTCGCGAGTTCATCAAGCAGAACATCCGGACGTATCTCGATGAATTCCGTGTCGACGGATTCCGCTTCGACGCAACCCGCATCATGAGGGAGGTCGTGGACGAGAACTGGGACACGGTGGAGGAAATCGAAGAGGCCCTGGCGTTGTTGCAGGAAATCAGTGCCATGATCGATCGCGAGTACCCCGACGCCATTTCAACGGCAGAGGATTTTGGCGTGGACCAATTGGCAAGCCTCGACCTCGGCAGTAATGGCGCGGGTTTCGATGCGGAGTGGGGCTCCTTCAAGTTCTACGCGGCGCGTGCGCTCGTGGCCTCCGATTCCGCGCGCGATCTCGATGATCTGCGCAGAGGCATGGAGCGAACCATCAACGGCGATCCAATGAAGCGCGTCGTCTACGTCGAGTCGCACGATTCCGCCGCGACTGAGGATCCAGATGGCGAGACGTTTCCCTATCGAGGCGGCTACTTGCCCAAGCGCCTGAATCAGATCGATCCGGAGACAAACATTACCACGCGGAAACTCTCCATGCTCGGCAGCGTTTTCACCTTCACGCTGCCCGGCGTTCCGATGATGTTTATGGGCCAGGAAGCCTATGCGACGGGAACGTTCGATTTTCCCTCACCGCCGGCGCTGGATTGGGACCAGATGTTGGGCGATCATCCCGGGATCTTCCAACTGCACCAGGATCTGATCGATCTGCGCCTGAATCACGGTGGAGCAACGCGCGGACTGCAGGGACCGGCACTCGACGTCTACCATCAGAATGGCAGCGCTAAAGTCATTGCCTACCTGCGACAAGATGTCGGCGGCGCGGCAGACGATGTGGTTGTTGTGATGAACCTTTCCTCCACGACGTTCAACCTCGGATATAAACTTGGAATGCCGGAGGGGGGAACATGGCACGTTCGATTCAATAGCGACCTGACATCTTACGACCCGGCCTTTGGAACAAGTCCGGGAGAGCTTGTTTCTCTCGATACGACGGCCGATGGACGAGATGGTTACCCCCAGAGTGTAAAGATCCCCGTTCTTCAACCCTACACCGCACTAATCCTCTCGCAGGATGCCGTTTCACCTCGCGAAATCGGCTGGATGCTTCGCTGAAGCGTGTTTCTCTTGGCGAGCCCACAACGAAGCATGGGCCTCCCTCCTATCCTCAGCCCTGCTCTTCCAGTCGGGCGAGAAGTTTCTCGGCAACGATCGATGGATCATCCGAAACCAGCCCGGGATCAAGCGCGTGCGTCAAAGCCTCGAGCAAATCGGCATAGGGCTTTTCGTGCTGATTGCGGAAGATGTGATGGACTCCCCTCTCGAACGCGAGCGACTCTGCGCCCTCACGGGAGAGCTTGCGAAGAAGCGCGGGCCAGGCATCCTTGCCAAAGCGCACCAGCGCATCCGCCGCGACCCATTGCACGTCGGCATCGTCGTCTTCCAGCGCCTCAACGAGCGCGGGGATCGCATCGGCATCGCCGATTGAACCGAGGGCCTTCGCCGCTTCCCAACGCAGGCGATCGGAGTGCGAGTTCTCCAGGCCATTGACCAGGCACGGAACGGCCGCACTGCCAAGCGCGATCAGTGCATACCGCGCATGTTCGCGCTTCAGGCCATCCTTTTGCCCGAGTTGTTCCATCAGTCCTTCCAAGTTCGTTTGCGTGTTGATGTGCGTTTTCATGGCGCACCTCCTGGGGGATTTTTTGTGTGCGTGTAGAAGTTACTTGGCCGCGTGCCATTGTCCTTCGGCGTGCGCCGCTCTCCGAGTCGTTTTCCTCGGCTCGGTGCTGGCCTGTTTTGGTGAGTGTTCAAGAAGACGATAGGCGAGGAGCTTGATTCGATCCGAAACCAGGAACCATGCGATCGCATATCCCCAGACGAACAGCGCCCAGCCCCAGCCCAGCGGCGTCATGAACAAGCCGTACACAGCGATCAGTGTGGCCAAGATCTGCGTGCCGAGGACGGCTGTCAGAAGGATCTTCGCCGGACGGATCGACCAGAACGGCCCGCGCGTTCGTGTCAGGAAGATCGTCAAGTGCCCCGCCACAGACAGCATCAGGTACATTAGAGTTTGGATCTGCGCGCGATCCATGTGGGCGTATCGTTCACCGATGAAGAACAATCCGAACGCGGCGATTGGACCAATGATGCCAAGCACCGTTGCGATGCTGAGCACCATGCGCATATCCCACGCTTCAGGCCGGTTCTTGTAATGCACGTTGTCGTACGCGATAGAGAGAATCGCCCCATCGTTCAGCAGCGCCAGCATCACAATCATGACCGCCGTTAGTGGATAGAATCCGAAAATCAGAATCGCGGCAGTCATGAAGAGCAGAACGCGTAGCGTCTCCGCGATGCGATAGGTGGCATAGCTTGTCATGCGCTGGAAGATACGACGGCTTTCTTTTACGGCATCGACGATCACGGACAGCCCTGGCGTCGTGAGTACGATCGACGCGGCGGCGCGCGCGGCATCCGTTGCATCCGCCACGGCAATGCCACAGTCGGCCTTCTTCAGCGCCGGTGCGTCGTTCACGCCATCGCCGGTCATGCCGACGATGTGATCGCGCTGCTGCAGGACATCAACGATGTGGAATTTGTGCTCGGGAAAGACCTGAGCAAAGCCATCGGAGTCCTCGATGGACCTGGCTGTCTCGGCGGTTTCCTTCTGCTTCGCATCGCCCAGTCCGCTGGCATCGAATATCCTCGTCCCCATATTCAGTTTCCGCGCGGTCTCCTGCGCGATGGCGAGCGCATCGCCCGTTACCATTTTCAGTTTCACGCCCATCTTGCGCGCCGTTGCAATTGTCTCTGCGGCGTCCTCACGCGGCGGATCGAACAGTGGCAACACCCCCTGGAATTCCCAGCCGCCATTGGCCTCTGACCGGGCCACGCCCAACGAGCGATAGCCACGCGAGGCGAATTCATTCACGGCGGACTCCACGCTCGGCTTCACTTCTTCGGCATTGTCTGAAAGACCTAGAATCACCTGCGGAGCGCCCTTCGTGACCTTGAAGGTCTTGCCATCCAGCGATTGGAGAACGGCCTCGGTGCGCTTATGCACAGGGTCGAAAGGTGAGAAATGCAGCACCTTGTATTCCTTCAGCGAACTCTTATCCTCCAATCCGCCGATGACTGCCAGATCGATCGTGTCGTTGTCTTCCGCACGCGATGCCAATGCGCCTTCAAGAATCACCTGATCCTTGGGAAGATTCTTCACGGTGAACGGATCGCCGAGTGTCAGCTTGTTCTGAGTCAGCGTTCCCGTCTTGTCTGCGCAGAGGATATCCACGCCTGCGAGTTCCTCGATCGCAACGAGTTTGCTGACGATTGCTTTCTTGCGCGCAAGCAGCCGCGCGCCGACTGCCATCGTCACGGACAGAACCGTCGGCATCGCCACGGGAATGGCCGCGACCGTCAGGACGAGTGCAAACTGCACGGTTTCCAAAAGCGGATCGCCGCGATACAAAGCAACCGCAATGATCAAGGCAACCAGCACAACCGCCAGCGCGATCAGGTAGTTCCCGATTTTTAGAATGGCCTTCTGGAAGTGACTGACCGTATGCCCCTCTTGAACCAACTGCGCGGTCTTTCCGAAGTAGGTCTTCTCCCCCGTGGCATAAACGAGCGCGTCAATCTCGCCCTGCCTTATAATCGATCCAGAGTACACAGATTCGCCCGTTTTTCGCGAAGCCGGCAGCGATTCTCCAGTGAGTGCGGACTGGTCGACTTCGACGGGGTCGCCGTCCAATAGACGAGCGTCCGCAGGCACGATATCGCCCAGCCGCAGGCGGATGACGTCGCCCGGAACAAGCTCTCGGGACGGCGGCATCGTCCATTCGCCATCTCGGATCGCACGCGCCTTGATGGCCAGTTTGGCTTTCAGGGCATCGATCGCGTTGCCCGCCTGGCGTTCTTCCCAATAGGCAACAAGTGCGTTCGCCAGCAGCAGGGTGAGAATGATGAAGAAGTCCGGCCAATGCCGAACGACCGCAGACAGGATGACCGCGACTTCAATCATCCACGGGATCGGACCCCAGAAGTAACTCAGGAACTTCAGGAGCGGATTCTCTTTCTTCTCCACCAGTTCATTCGGCCCGTATTGCTCCAGGCGCTTCTTCGCTTCTTCCTGTGTCAATCCTGCAGGCGACGTGTCGAGCTTCTTCATCAACTCCTGCATGGGAAGCGACTTCATATCGTTCTGTGTTGTCGATTCATTCATCTTGGGGCTTGGCTTCATGATGTAAATTCTCCCCGTTCCATGATTTTGACCGTGAAGACCCGCCGCCGATCGATGCGGGGGCACCGATCACGCTACCAAGAGAGCGCTGATGTCAGGGGTTTGTTGTACGCGGTGCTGCGGAACACGGGCTCTTGGCGAGAGTACTTCTCGCGGATGCCAACTAGTGATGTAGCTGTTTCCATACCAGTTCTCAGACCGCGATCATCCCACTCGTCCATGCAATCATCCTGTCCATACCGGATATCCCATCAATCATTGGTGCACAGCGGGAGTGGCCATGGAAAGGATTGCTCCGCGGCGCATTAGGATCATCTTGGAGCGACGCAACATCACGAGAGGCAAGCATATGAAGCGAGTTTGTGTCTTTTGCGGATCGAGTTTCGGGGGTGACCCCGCTTACGCACAGGCTGCCCGTGATCTCGCGGTGGCACTCCTCGAACAGGATCGCGAACTGGTCTATGGAGGCGCGCGCGTCGGACTGATGGGCATTTTGGCCGACACGATTCTCGGCGGTGGGGGAAACGTGCGCGGGATTATCACCGAAGCCCTGGCGCGCAAAGTGTCACACGATGGACTGACGGAACAACTCGTCGTCCCATCCATGCACGAGCGTAAGATGGCCATGTTCGAGATGGCGGACGGGTTCATCGCCTTGCCGGGTGGGATGGGAACACTGGAGGAAATCACTGAGGTTGTCTGCTGGGCGCAACTTGGGATTAATCCGAAGCCTTGCGGGCTGCTCAATGTTGCGGGATACTACGATGCGTTTATGGAGTTCTTGGACCACTCCGTGCGGCAGGGCTTCATGAAGCAACCACATCGAGACGTACTCCTTGTCGAGCCGGAACCGCGGGCATTGCTGGCCCGGATGGCTTCGTACAAGGCCCCCAATATCGAGAAGTGGCAGTAGGTCGCACTGCCCCGTGAAACGCTGCAAGGCGATGTTGGGCTTGCCCATGGTCGTGCGCCGCCCCTGATTATTCCCGTTAACCCCAATAGAAGTACCCGGATCGATGGCGAAGCGAAAGAGACGGACCGCAAACACCCAAAACAGCGAATCGGCGTCCGCAAAGGCGCCGGAGGCGGCCAGTCCGCCTCGGCCGGAGCTTGTTGTTCTGCAGCCCATCCTTTCCGACGATCAGGACCTTTCGTCGAAGCAAGGGTGGTGGGCGCTACTGACTTTCACGGTGCTCGGCTTCATTACCCGGTTTGCTTTCCTGGGTCGCAAGGACCTCTGGTTCGACGAAGTACGCTCAGTCATCGATGCCCAATGGAAGCGCATGGATACGCAGTTCCATTTGCTCTTCTACGACATCCTGGCGCCCTTTCTCCACTTCTCTTCCGATCTGACGGTTGCGGCTCGACTCTATCCGGCTCTGGTCGGCGCGTTGTCGATTCCACTTGTCTATCTGGTTGGAAGGCGAATCATCGGACGTCTCGGCGGTGTGCTTGCTGCCACGGTGATGTTGGTCCAACCCTTCCAGCTCTTCTACTCACAAGAGTCGCGCTTCTACGCGCCGATGATCTTCTTTCAACTGATCGCCTTCCTTGCCATAGTCGAGTTCGCTGCGCGTCGCGATTGGCGACGATTCCTGTTCTTGCCTATCATTCCCCTCGCAATGTGGGCGAATTATCAGCACCAACCCACGACCCTCCCATTCACCTTCTGGATGGTGATTTGGTTTGCGTTGGCGATTTGTCTGTCGGGTTGGGGATTCAGTCTCCTCAGTCGTACGGTTCCTCCTCTTCGGCGCCTTCCATTTCCGCGTATCCTGCTTCTCGTTTTAGGTGTGGTTGTCGTAGGGATTGCGTTTGCTGCTGCCGGTCCCTGGCGGACGCGCGCCATCAACGCGCTCTTCAAGTCCGCCTGGGGAGAGACTCCCCTCGTGGACTTCAGATGGAGTTTCTTCGCCCGGCATCTTAACGCTTTCGGTTGGGATATTGATCGCTGGGCTGGGACCTCCCTATCCGGAATCGTATCGCTTGTCTTGCTGTTCGCTGGCGTCGGTTGGATGACGCGCTATCGCCCGTGGGCGGCAGCTCTTCTCCTGGGTGGAATCGTTGCCACTTTCGTTGCCATCTTCGCCTACACCGCAAAGCCCTACGACTTGAAATATAGCTGCGCGATGGAACCCGCATTTGTATTGCTCGTTGCAGCCGGTCTGGCGTTTCCAATCAGTGCGATTCGCGCCAGAATGGCCGAAGCACGCCGGATCTGGATTCCCGCGGTCGCGCTCTTCCTGGTCTTTGCCGGCGCCCTTCCGGGACTTTCTTCGTACTACCGTCAGTACAAGCAGCCTCTTCGCGCTCAGCTTCGATGGGTGAATGAAAACGTCGACCAATCGGCCTACGTCTATATCTTTGGTCACATGGCGTACCTGGGTAGCATCTACGACGACGTGCTCGACGAGCGCCACACGTTGGTCTGGATGCCATACTCGGGGAAGACTGACGGATTGTTGGAAATCGAAGTCATGGAGGCGCGCGCGGCCACCGGATCTCCCACGTTCCTTGCAACAAGCTGGCCGCATGATATTCCCAAGGAGTTGCGCCGTTTCCTGGATGAAGACACCAAGCAGGTTCTCCGTCTGCCGAGCGTTCTGGGAAAAGAGTTCGATGGACGGCTCTTCCAAATTCCAGCCGCCGATGAATCCGATCTGGAACGAGACGGCAACGAGATCGTCCGCTGGAGCATGGAGTTCCGTCCGAAGTCTCGAAAGGGACCCGGAGAAGACAACGCTCGTAGTCTCCTCTTCGACAATGCGTCGACCGTCCGCTATGCATTCCGGACGCAAGCCGATACCACCTATGATGTTGAAATCGACGTCAATGTGACGAATACCGACCGTCAGATTCCACACTTCCTCGGATTCTATCCGGATGGAACCGAACCAATCTTCCTGATGGTGCCGCCCGACAAGAAGGGGACGCAGACGCTGCACGCTCGCTTCACGCCGACGATCGATGGGAAGTATGCGGAACTCTCCTACCTTTCGGATATCGTCGAGGCGGGGGAGAAGCTGAACGCAGGCCTTCTCATTCGACGGATCGCTCTAACGCCCAATCCAACGACAGAGCCCGACACCTCCAACATCGTAGCGATGCCTCCAATCGAGAACATGGCCCTCACGAACGGCGGCACTCCACTTCCCGGATGGCAGGCGCTGCCGAGTGGCTTTGTCGACTTCGCGCTCAACCCTGATGATCCGCCCAACACCGCACGCATTCACATCCTGAAAGATATCGAGGGCACGCCGATGGTGGTCAGTCCTCCGACTCCCCTTTCTGGTCAATCGCTCGTCTATGCAAACGTGGAACTGAAGTCCGACCAGGCGTTTGCGGTCGGGGGAAATGCGACGCTTCTCTTCCTTGATGCGAACGGACAGGTTGCCGGCCAGGCCTACATGTCGAGGCGGAGCTATGACGTCCGGATCGAGTGGGAACCGGCGACGGCGAACCTGACAAAGGACCGCTGGTTGCGGTTCCGTGCCCTTCGTGCCACACCGCCCAGAGCAGCTTCGGTTTGCGTCGCTTTGCCGTTTTGGAAGATCCCCGGGAAGCACTATCCGGAGGCCCACAACGAGCTTCTTATCCGAAACGTGCGCCTCAGCATTGCGCCACTTCGTCAATAAACGGCTCTCCGAGAGCCCAATGTCGGTCACAATCTGTCACACCGTCCAGACCGCGCTCCACAAGTGGTTATCTGGGGACGGAGAGAGCGATTTCCCCTGAATCGAGTCCGTATTGCCATCTGCATTGAACCAGAAGTGCAGTAGCGCCAAACATCCATTTTGTTGGGCAGGCGTTAAAGATTGCTTGCATCTCTGTACCCCCTTTAGACTAAGCTCCTAGATACGAGAGCGAATTCAAGTACTGCCCGAATGGGGTTGATGCTCCATAAAGGCTGTCTTGTGCTACCACGAGCCTGACGGATTCTTTCTCCGGAAGGGGGATGGTGGAGACGGCAAAGCAGGGACGGAGTAGGCGTGGCAGGGTATTTGCGTACTTGGGATCGCTTCAGAAGTGGTGGTTGTACAGAATCTCACCTCTGGGATGAGACGAAACCGGCTTACACGTCATTGTGCATGCCTGCCCAGCAAACGTCTATCCCCCAAATCTTCCTCTGCAAGGAGAGATACGATGACATCAGGCCGTATCGAAACTACGAAAGGCATTTCCAGATTCACAGCAACGGCTCTCTTCGCCGCTGCCGCTGGCATTTTTCTCGCCCCCCAGTATTCGGACGCAGCCCCGCTGCTGACGACTACCAAGGAATCCAATGTCGATGCGGTCTCCGTCGGCAGTAGCCCCGTCAAGCCCGCCGCGACTCGCGCCGGCACCGACGCCATCGAGATCGGCACAGGCGCCAACGCGTATGGCTTCCAGTCGATCGCCATCGGCTGGCTGGCTCGCTCCTACGACAGCTACGGCGTTGCCCTGGGCTCCTCGGCCCGCGCCTACGGCCTCTCCACGGCCCTCGGTCGCAACACCCGGACGGAGAACACTGGTGCTCTCGCCGTCGGCGCAAGTGCCCGCGCCATCGGCTTCGGTTCTGTCTCACTCGGCGAAGGTGCCGAGACCGTGAACCACTCGATCGCGTTGGGTGCCTACTCCTCAGCGAACTACTTGTCCTCGATTGCGATCGGCTTCCAGATGGACACGACGGAGGACTACCAGATCCTCCTCGGTAACCACTACAACAACACCGACGTGCCGGGCACGATGGCCATCTGGGGCGATCACCTCAACGTTGGCGCGGCTTCCCCAAGTGAACGCTTCGACCTGAACGGTCGCATGAAGCTGTGGAACACCACGCACCCGACCGATCTGCCGACCAGCGGCGTCGTCTTCTACGCCGTCGATGGAATGCCCTATCTGGCGACCCCGACGGGGTCTGTCACGCGCTCTTCCTATGATTTCGATCCGGCGCAGGTCGATCCGAAGGCCCGTTCCTCCTTCTCCGACTTGAGCGTGAAGGTCCCCATCTCGATCAACCAGTCCAATGCCTACCTCGGCAAGGGCACCGTCGTCGACCTGACCAAGGCCCTTAGCTGGGTCGAGCGCCAGATGCAGCGCGAGATGGGTCGCGAAGCCGGCAAGGTCTTCTATGATTACGATCTGCCGAACGCCTCGCACCGCAGCGCCGCGGACTTCCAGGTCAACGCGATGGCCGACGCCGTTATGGCCGACCTGGATGCGAATCCCTGGACCGAAGTCGAGATGGTTGGCAATCGCATCCCCGACAACGCTTGGGAAAGAGCGGAAGTCACCGAGTGGGTCGAGGTCGAGAAGACAGTCACCGACTACAAGGTCAACTGGGAAACCAACGAGGTTGTTCCCGTCCAGCGCACCGTTGTTGAGCCGCAACTGGTCGGAACCGGCGAGTTCCACAAGCAGTTGAAGGACAACTACAAGCTGGAAGACGGCAAGCTGTATCGCCAGCGCACTGCTGACGACGTCGACTTCAGCCGCCTCGATGTTCCCGAGCTTCCCTCTTGGGTTGGCAAGCGCGTCGCCACCAAGTAACAAGCTACTGCAGGAAGTAACAACTGCCCGCACCGGATCGCCGGTGCGGGCAGTTTCTTTAATGCCGCTTTCGAGGGTGAGGGAACTCGTTAGTTGCCTTTTGCCAATGCTTCCTCAACTGACTTGAGCCTGTTCTCCAACTCATCCACGCGATTCCGGAGATCTGCATTCTCCTCCTCCAGCTTCG
The DNA here is from genome assembly GCA_020444065.1 of bacterium. Taxonomy (NCBI): domain Bacteria; species bacterium. Next base: position 459,936 of record JAHLLQ010000002.1, read on the forward strand.
CATTCAGCCCCTGAAGGGCCGCGATCGTTATCCCGTTCGCATCGGTTGTGGAGATGGCCTTGTCCGAATCGCCGAGGCCGAACGCAGCATAGAAATCCTCCGCCACTGGCCCGACGTGCTCGCCTTCCGAACTGCCGATATAACTCCACCGAGTGACCGGAAGATCGACGATGCGCTGCAGGACATCCATCTTGTCCAGCGTGAGAAAGCCCTCTTTCAGTGCGCGACTCGAAGCGTTAGTCCACGTTCCACCGGGAGTCAGGTAAGCTCCATTTCCATTGCTGGATGTTGTGCCGACCTGGAACGCCTGGACGGTCGTGTCTCTGAAGAGCCCCATCTTGCTGTCGTCCGCCTCCAAGTAGAACACAGGGGCCTCCAATGTCTCATACGTGGACATGTTGAAGTCAAAACGGGGATCAATGCTCGATCTTCCATCAGCATAGGGATTGTTACGGTCATAATACCAGATCCAATCTGCATCCGCGGACATGGTCAGATTGTATGTCCTCCCCTCTCGAACAGGCACGGCATGATCCAGCGGCATACTGTACCAGCCGTAAGTGAAGTCGCCACTGACTTGGCCATGCCCAATCACGGTCCCAGAACTGCTGATCCAGTATTCAACCGTGGCGGGATTCGTCTGGGTCCTCCATAGCGCCCGTAATTTGACGATATTGCTTGTGCGTGGTGCTGTCCAGATTTGATAGGCTGCCTCTCCTGGCTCCATATAGTGATAATTCGTCCAATCGGGAATGTTGATCACACGTTGGCAGACTCCCGGATTCACGTACTCCAGTTCATTCGTTGGATCCGAGTCGTCATCGGCGATATCGATCCCAGTCAGTTTAGAGCCGTCTCCCTCGAATTGCGCTGCATAGACAGTCCCACCCGCTTCGATATCGTCGGCGACCCACAGATCTGCCGCGCCATCTGTCCCAAAGTCGACATCGGCCGAAGAATCGATGTATACCAGATCGACTTCACCGCCGCTACCCACTGCCAGGCTGTCCTTGAATTGACTGGCAAAACCTGTCATCCCATGAATTACGGAGAATCGGTTGGCATCCCCGGAACTCTGAACGCTGAAGAGCTGATACTCGCCCAGCGCGTCGGGATTATCCTGCGCTTGAACGACAAGACCCTGCGATGCAGGGGCACCCTTGGCGGTTTCGAAGCCATCCGTGAAGATCTGGTAGTTGCCGATGGCCAGATTTCCATAACTGACGTCTGTTGTGCCGCTGTCATTCAGTCCGCCATCCACGCCGATACGAAGTGCGCTGTTCGTCTGCCCATCAGAGTGATTGCCCGAACCCGTTGAACCGGGAATCTGAACCCGGCCGAGGTTGAGAGCTTCCAACCCACTCGCATCCGATCCGGCCGCAAGAACGGCGCTCAACGACTGCAACTCGTTCGTCGGATCGCGATCGTTGTCATCCGCAGCGGTGCCTGCTGTTGCCGCGTGTACCGCGTAGGGCACCGGCAGAATCTGAATGCGCGGAAGAACCGTCTCAAACGCATCCGTTCCACCATCCGGATCTACGTCAACTTGCATCCATCGTGGCGATCCATCGAAGACCGCGCCGAAGTCCAACGACTCGTCGACCATTCCCTCTGCCGCGAGCGTATCCTCGTGCGTGATCGGTCCTGCAACGAGACTGCCAGTCGTTGCCTCGTCGTACAGCGAGAAGCGCAGGCTGACTGTCCCGTTGATGGGCGTTCCATCGTCCTCCAGGTGTCCCTGGTAACTGAATGCCGTTCCCGGCTCAGCGATTCCTGCGACTGCCGGCAGCAGAAATGCCAATATCGCCAAATAGCAATAACGTTGCATCGAAGGCCTCCCCTCCGAAATGAAGTGAATCATCTGACAAGACATGGGGTTTACCAGAACGCTTGGCTCATGCTCAAGGAATTCCCGAATGACAGGGAGGGCGTTTGGGATGTCGCAGCCAGTTTTTCACGACTGCCGAAAGGCAAAGAAAGACTGGCCTGACGGTGTCAGACCAGTCCGAGGGAGTTCCTTTTGTCAGGGGACCGCTCTTCCGCTTTATCCGATACTGATGGTGCTGTGATCGCCGATGTTCAGGCTCAGGCCGCGGCCTTCGACTTCGGCGTTCGCGCCGATCAGCGATTCGCGCAGCATGATGTGCGTGATCTGTGCATTGTCGCCGGCGATAATGTCTTCCAGGATCGAGCGCTTCACTTTGCTGTTTCGTCCCAGCACGACGTTCGGGCCGATCACGGAATCGACAATCTCGGTGCCTTCACCGATCGAAACGGGTGAGATGATCACGCTGTCGGGATAGCGCTCTTGGTATTCCCGTTGGTTCGACTCGGACAATTCACCGAGGAGTTCACGATTCGTCTCGAACAACGTCTCCGGTTTTCCGCAGTCGAGCCAACCGTCGATGCGGAACGGGACCATCTGTTCGCCCTGTCCCAGCATCCATTCGAGCGCATCCGTCAGTTGGAATTCTTTCTTCGTGCGGATGTCGTTCTGGATGATGTGATCGAGCCCCGCGTACATCAGCGCTGGGTTGTTCATCTTGTACGCGCCCACGATTGCCAGGTTCGAAGGCGGAACCTCCGGCTTCTCGTGCATTTTGCGAATCGTGCCGTCCTCGTTCAATTCAACAACGCCAAACCGACGTGGATCTTCCACGTCCTTCACGCCGATGGCGGTTTTATTGCTGGCGAAGAGCTTCTTGAAGTCCGCTCGCAGGATTGTATCGCCAAGGATGATGAGTAAGTCCTTGTCATCCTTGTGAATTTCTTTCGTGATGCTGATCGCGTGGCCAAGTCCCAGCATTTCTTCCTGCGGAACGAAGTTCCATTCCAGGTCCGGGTAGCGCTTGCGCACGTGGGCCTCGATGCGATCGCCCATGTAGCCAACGACCAGCGTGACGCCCGTGATACCGGCATCGATCAGAGAATCCAGGATATGCTCCAGCATCGGCTTGCCGGCAACGGTCAGCAGGACTTTGGGATGTGTGTGCGTATGTGGGCGCATCCGGCTGCCGAGGCCGGCGACGGGAATGATTGCTCGCATGTATCAGGGTCCTTCCTGTTTCGTTATTTGCTCTGCGGAATGGTCGAGCAAGATGGGCGCCACCGAATTCGCTCCGGTGGCCGCTCATCATTCGACGCAATCGCTATTCCTTTGCGCGCAGCGGAAAGCCGGAGGCCAACTCCTCGACCTGCTGCCGCACCTTCTTGATCGTTCCCTCGTCCTCGACATTCTTGATCACCTCGGTGATCCATGCGCCGATTGTGCGCATTTCCGCTTCGCCCATACCGCGGCTCGTCAGCGCCGGCGTTCCGATGCGCACGCCGCTGCACTCGGTCGGCTTCCGCGTGTCGAACGGAATCATGTTCATGTTGATCGTGACGCCAGCCTTCTCGAGCGCGTCGCTCGCGGCCTTGCCCGTCACGCCACCGAGAGGCGTCAAATCGACCAGCACCAGGTGTGTGTCCGTTCCGCCGGCGACCAGGCGCATGCCGCCCTCCACCAGCGTCTCGCCCAGCACCTTGCAGTTCGCGATCACCTGCTTCGCGTACGTCTGGAAGCTCGGCTTCAGGCATTCGCCGAACGCAACGGCCTTCGCTGCCACGATGTGCATCAGCGGACCGCCCTGCAGCCCGGGGAACACGCACCGGTTGATGTCCTTGGCGAAACGTTCCTTGTCGCGTGAGATCAACAGGCCGCCGCGCGGACCGCGAAGAGTCTTGTGCGTCGTGGAACTCACGATGTCGGCGATAGGCACCGGCGACGGAATCGCCTTGCCCGCGACCAGGCCGGCGAAGTGCGCCATGTCGACCAGGAAGACCGCACCGACCTCGTCGGCGATCTCGCGGAACTTCCCGAAGTCGATCAGGCGCGGATAGGCCGACCCGCCGGTGATGATCATCTTCGGCTTGTGCTCGCGAGCCAGCGCCGCCACTTCGTCGTAATCGATCAGTTCCGTGTCCTTGCGAACGCCGTACTGGACGATGTTGTAGAGCTTGCCGGCCATGTTGACCTTGTGGCCGTGAGACAGGTGCCCGCCGTGCGCGAGCGACAGCGATAGAACCGTGTCTCCGGGCTGGCAAACGGCCAGGAAGACCGCTTGGTTCGCCGTTGTCCCGCTGTGCGGTTGGACGTTGGCGTACTCGGCGTCGAACAGTTCCTTCAGGCGCTCGCGAGCCAGGTTCTCCATGTCGTCGTACAGTTCGCAGCCGTGGTAGTACCGGCGGCCGGGATAACCTTCGGCGTACTTATTCGTGAAAACCGAGCCGGTCACTTCCAACACGGCATCGGAGGCGATATTCTCACTGGCGATCATTTCCAGGGTCGTGCGTTGGCGATTCAACTCGGCGGAAAGAGCCTTGAAGACCTGGGGATCCTGGGCATCGAGGCTGGAAGATGGTTCTCCGGTAACTGTCACTTTCGCTCATCCTCTGGGTGAATTGACCTTCCCGGGGACTATGACATTACGCCCTGCGGCGGACGCAAAGGGAAAGCCCGCCAATGACCCACACGTAAACTTTTGCTGGCGTCCGAGGGGCCCTGCTGGTTGGGTCTGATCCAGCGCAGACCGCGCAATCAGACCACCCGAAACGTTCAGGACAGCATCATGCCTCGTACACTCGTCACCGGCGGCGCCGGATTCCTGGGAAGCCACCTCTGCGATGCGCTGTTGGCCCGCGGCCACGAAGTCATCTGCATCGACAACCTGCTGACCGGTAAGATCGCCAATATCAATCACATCCGCGACGAGAAGTTTACCTTCATCAAGCAGGACGTGACGAACTACCTGTACCTGGAGGGAGAGGTCGACTACATCCTGCATTTTGCCTCACCGGCCAGTCCGATCGACTACCTGGAAGCCCCGATCCCGACGTTGAAAGTCGGTTCTTTGGGCACCCACAAGGCCCTCGGCCTGGCGAAGTCCAAGAACTCCGTCTTCCTGCTGGCCTCGACCAGCGAGGTCTACGGCGATCCGCTCGTCCACCCGCAGAAGGAAGACTACTGGGGCAATGTGAACCCGATCGGCCCGCGCGGCGTGTACGACGAGGCCAAGCGCTTCGCCGAGGCACTGACGATGGCGTACCAGCGATTCCACGGCATGGAGACGCGCATCGTCCGCATCTTCAACACCTACGGCCCGCGCATGCGTTTGCACGACGGCCGTGTCGTGCCGACGTTCATCCGCCAGGCGCTGCTGAATGAGCCCATCACCGTCTTTGGCGACGGCAAGCAGACGCGCAGCTTCTGCTTCGTCTCCGACCTGGTGGATGGCATTCTGCGGCTGCTGCTCTCCGACGAGAAGGAACCCGTCAACATCGGCAATCCGCACGAGATGACGATCAACGAGTTTGCAAAGAGTATCATCCGGATCTCCGGCTCGAAGTCCGAAATCATCAACGAGCCGCTGCCCGAGGACGATCCGAAGATTCGCCAGCCGGACATCGCCAAGGCCCAACGCATCCTCGATTGGGAGCCAAAGGTGCCCTTCGAGGAAGGCATGGCCAAGACGGTCGAATTCTTCCGCAAGCGCCTGGAAGAGCACCCCGAGTTGGCCACCCGCGAAGGCGAGTTGTAATCCAGACAACAGACTCAAAGAAGAAGCCCCCCGCCGATCGGCGGGGGGCTTCTGCATTCATAACAACCAGCATCAGGCGGGGGCCGCCGAGTCCGGATGCGGCGCGCCGAGGAGGCGCTTCAGGAAGGGGAAGAGAGTGCGGAAAACGCTTCGCGTGATTCTCCAGCAGGTCTTCAGGATGAAGTACGCCGCGATCATCATCAGCGCCACAATGAACAGCGACAGGACCGGATTGGCTGCGATCAGCGCCACAGTTCCGACCACCAGGGCATCCTCGCCGACGCTGATGATCGGGCTGAGAATCGGCGAAGTCCCCGTCGAATGGGCCGCCACGCGCGTTGTGGCCTTCGTCGTGTGGGCCGTTGCCGCCAGCGTACCGCCGACCATACCGGCGATTACCTGGAGCTCCATGGGCACATCCCCGAGCGCCATGGCGGCGATCACAACGCCCGCCGGTACCCTCAGGAACGTGTGGACGGTATCCCAGGCGGAGTCGACAGCCGGGACTTTATCTGCAACAAATTCAATGCAATACATGACGCCTGCGACGCCGATGACCCACGTGTGCTCCAGCACCATCAGGTCCGGCGGCAGGTCGAAACCCGTGTATCGGCTCATCAACCCGAGGACACAGACAGTGGCGTACAGATTGATACCCGCACACCAACTGGCTCCCAGGGCCAGGGCCAAAGTTCCAAAGACTTCCATCGTCGGGGGGCTCCTTTCCCAGCTTTCTATTCCTTTATACGGCTTGCTTCTCGTTCTATTCAACTCGATTTCACAGGAAAAAGTTTGATCCGGCGATTGCGGCGGTTCCGATGGGAGATCGTGGATACAAGTGTCGATTGCCGCTCGATCATTGGGAGGTGGAGATTATTCGTGCCGAACCAATGCGCGGCAGGAGGAACGATTGCTGATCCAGATCATCTTCGAATCAATCGGCGCCAGAGAGCATACTGATCGTCCTGGACTTGAGCGACCGAGAAGCTCCGCGCGACTACGAACTGATCGTCGACGATCAGGACGAGATGCTTGGGGCCTTCGCGTTCATCCCCACAATTCGAGATCGTTGTGCTCAGCACGGGCTCAACAGCCTCTGCGAATGTCTCCAGTAGTTCGAGGGGGCCAGTTGCAACGACACCAGCTGGCTTTCTCAAGTTGCATTTCTCATTGATGAAGGATGGCATGTTCAGCAGGAACCGAGGATCGAGGAAGTCCTGCTGGGCCTTGTGCAAACGACCCCAAACCGCGAATGGATCCTCGGGAGGCGACACATAGTTCAGCTGAGCTCGACGACTGCAATAGGCCTCCAGGAGCGGATGATCCTCGTAGATCGCCAGGGACTCAACATATTCGGAGGAGACGCACATGCTGCATGCGAGTACTTCGTCACACCCCAACTCCAAGTACCGGCGAACTTGGGTCTCAGGGCTCTCCTTGGCCGAGAAAAGCAGAGTCAACGAGCCGGCTCTCTCACGGATTATGGCATCAATATACCCGTCAAGATCCTCGTAGTACCATTCGCATAGCTCTTCGATCGTCACTTTGCACTCCTCCTTGCCACTTCAGGCCTCACTCCCGCGCCACGTAGATCAGCAGTACCAGTACCGCCAGCATGACGGCCCAGAGCGTGGCGGCCCAGCGGGTCATGCGTTTCGCCCGCTCCGATTCCCACCAGTGCCGCGGACGAACGCCTTGCCACAGGAATGTCGCCACGCCAGCCAGGTTGATGCAGACCACGTTGATCGTCGTCAGAAGCAGCGCGCCCATCGCGCCCTGCCAGTTGCCCGCGCCGGCCAGCAGCCCCGTCGTGGCCAGCGGCGGCAGCAGCGCGACGGCCACCATGACGCCGACAAGCGCCGAGGACAGCCCAGTCGTGAAGGCGAGTGCTCCAACGCTGCCTGCGGCGAGCGCGAGAACCACGTCGCTCAACCCGACGTAGGTGCGGCTGTCGATTTCGCGCAGGGAGGCATCGAAGGGCAGCACAGCGCCCACAATCGCGGCCATCGCCAACGCTATCGCAAAGCCGATCGCGTTCACGCGCAGCGAGTTTCTCACCAGCTTTGTGTCCCCCAGCGTCGTTCCCAGCGCCAACGTCATATTCGGCCCCAGCAGGGGAGCGATCACCATCGCGCCGATGATGACAGCCACATTGTCGCGCACCAGCCCGATCGTCGCCAGAATCGTCGAGAGCAGGACCGTGACAAAGAAGATTCGATTCGCGACTGCGCTCTCGGAGAGCTTCTGAACCAGTTCCGCAACCGCAATGCGATGGGGGTCCCGGGGCGGTTCCTCTTTCGACTCCTCCGCGTCTTCATGCGGCTCCGGTTTCTCGACCACGGGCGGGGGGAGCGTCGCCTCGACTTCGAAGATCACGAGCCGGAAATTCGGTGTATGGCCGTACCGCGTCTCCAGCTCATTGAGCACAGACTCGGAGCTTTCGCTGCGCACGAGCACGCGGAGGAGACTCAGATCGTTGTCCAGCGGTTCGCGCCAGATGCCGATGATCGGCAGCTCCTCCTCGAGCCGCGTCACCTCCTCCCGACCATCCGTGGCCGGGGTCACCAATTCCACCATGCGCAGACTCATTGGAGTTCCTCGACGTTTTGTAGGTTCTTGTGGCGAAATACTGTAGTTCCGAGCCGGCAGGTTTCGATACGCGCTCGATGCTCACAGTTCATCGTCGATTCGTTTCTATGCCGACTAGATTCCTCGAGTCCCCTCCACCTTGTAGGCCTCCCAAGGACGATCACACTCATCCAACTCCGGAGCCTCGCGAAGGATTCGGTACTGCTCTGGCGTGAGGAACACTATCCCCCCGTCATTGCCACCCAGAAGGCCATAGGCACGCTCCTCAGAGCCAACGTTCTCCAGCAGCTTGTTCAAAATCAAGATCGTGTGACAGTGCCCTGCCTCCCAACACTGCACATCCGTCATCGAGCTGTTCCAGATAACTTGACTGACATTTCCTATGGTGACCGTGTAATGATCGCCATCCTCGGCGCAATCCCCGACAATCGGACGGATGAAGTTTCCGCCAGCCCCATTTGGAATCTCATCATCGATGACTGGACGTTTCTGGCGGGAAGGAGCGACAGCGCCACTCCGAGGATTCCTCTCAATAAGATTCACGGGCTCATGCCTCACTGGAACATGGACACCTTGCCAGCTCAGAAACGGGGCGGCCTCACCAAGGAAGTCTAGGACACCATCCTCGCAGAGCGACTCTGCATCTGCTGCAAAGTAGCGCTCCACGCCCTCAATGTAGACATTTCTCTCCAACTGGATTCTCCGCCTAACTTGTTCCAGTTCTCCGACGGCCACGTAGCGGAAGTAGCCACTCTCTTCAAGTCGCTCGACGAGTGGATGCAGATTCCTGCTCTCTGCCCGAGACGATCCGCTTCTCCTTCTCGATAGTCGCGCGACCACAGTCAAGAGAGCGGCTGAGGCGGCCAGGCACATGATTAGAAGAGCGATCTTCACCATCTGCATCGTATCCCGTAGATAGTCCATTACCAGAACCGCCGATCGCGCGCGGCGGCGCAAGGAAACTCGCACATTCGCAAACGAACCGCTCCCCCCTGGGCCAGGCGGTCGGGAACAGCCTCAGGGGGGAGCGGGGTTGAGGAGCTTGCTTGGGGCAGGCGACTACGGCGTGCGAGATCCCGGGGCCATTACACGGTGGATACCGTAGCCGGCGCTGCCGACCGCGATCAGCAGAACCGTTACGGCGAGCGAGATGCGCACCGCATTCTCAGACCGATCGATTTCGCGTTCGCGGGCGGCCATCTCCTGGCGGAGTTCCTCCCGGCGGACATCCGCCGTGGCGCGCAGGTGTTGCGCCCATTCCTTCTTTTTCTCCTGGCGTTCCTCGTAGCGCTTCTTGCCAACCTCGATCTTCCGCTGCAGCGATTCCTCCGCCTGCTGATTGATGTACGCTTCCCGGACATCCAGCGGGGCGTTCTCGATTTCTTCCGGCAGCGGATCGACAGCCATGATCGGCGCCGCGAGCAGTGCCAGCATGCTCACGAGCAGGCAAAGCGAGCAGATTCGCTCCATTCGTTTCAGCATTCTATCAGCCCGCATCATAATACCCCTCGACGGGAGTGATCTCTGCAAACGTCTCCAGCCGAACGCGCTCTGCGATCGGAAGGCCAAGGTCGATATAGCGATTCGGATCGTTGCTGTAGCGGCTGTGGATGCGCGGATCGTAGTAGAACTTCAGCGTGCTGGTGAAGATGATCGCCTCGTCGCGCAGGATCAGCGCGCCGTGCATCACCGCATTGCTCGAGCCGAGGCGCATGGCCGCCGCGTGGTTGGTGTAGATGACCCCATCCACCTTGTTCATGCTGTTCGTGGAGAGATCGTTGAAGTTCTTCGGCGTCACGCCATCGGCTTGAAGTGGATAGTTCAGGATATCGCGGGCGCGCGACGTCGTCATCTTGATGTCGTTGTCGTAGTTGTACGCCAAGTCCACGGTGCCGTCTTCGTCGGCATCGTACCAGGCGCTGTCGGCGACTCCGTCCCCGTTTGTATCCAGGTAATCCTGGCCGTCGTCGGGCGTGTGTGCGATCCCATCGGCACCCAGGTTCCGCTCATCGCCGACGTACTTCAGTCCATAGCCGCTCGGATTGAAGCAGCGACTCTTCCATTCGCTGGAGTTCACTTCGCCGGCGAAGACCGACTCGCGCACCGCGAAGGAGATCAGGTCCTTATCGCCTTCATTGGCTTCCTGGACCCAGTCGTCCCGATCCTCGTTATTCATCATGGCGGGGGCCGTGCTGAAGTCCGGCGGATTGGAGTACGTCATGTCGCCCGCAACGTAGAGGCTGCCGCCGACATACAACGTTCCCTGGCCGGTGATCTTGCCGCTGATCACGACGTCGCCCGGAACGACGACAGGACCGTTGATCTCGATCGGTTTCGAGTCCGTTCCCTTCAGGTAAAGGCCCGGCTGCGTCGCATCGTCCTGGATCGCGTTCACGAGCACGTTGCCATCCTGGACGATCGTGCCACCTTCATCGACGGCCTTGTCTTCGTAGTAAGACAGATCGAGTAGATTCGGCATCGTCAAGCGCGGCACGCCGGAGTGCACGTACGTCAGCGGATCGTCGCCGGCCAGACCGCGGAACGGCGCTTCGCCGCTGAACGGGTCGACAGGCGTGGAGTCTTCCTCGATATTCCCACCGGCCAGAACGTGACCATTCACGCGCGGATCGTAGCGGAAGTCGAAGTCCCAGTTGGCGCGGTTGTCGCCATAGCCGGTGATCGATGAACCCCACCACCAGCCCCAATTATTGAGGAAGTACTCGTAATCGAACACTCGGCTCGGAGGGTCCTTCTGCACTTCGGACTGCAATGTCCGGATCTTGTCGCCGACCTTTGCAGAGCAGGTCACCAGGTACATATTGTGGATACCGTTCGGATGGTTCTCCACGGTGATCCACATATCCTCCAGGTGTGCATTCTCCAGGTTGCCGGCATACGGAATCGCCGCCTGGAAGTCGCTATCTTCGGTGGGCTCGCCCGGGCCGTAGTAGTGCCCCAGGAACGCCGCGGTATTGCCGCCTTCGTCGGCATCGGCGATGACCTGCGACACCCAGTTCAATCCGTTTTCTGCGTGGTAGTAGGCCTCGTGCCAATCCCAGCGATCGTACTGCATCTTCAGCCGGTGCGAGCTCAACTGCACCAGGCCGACGATCGTGGCACTCAGGATCACGGTAAAGACCAGCGCGATCAGCATCGCCGACCCGGCCCTTCGCTTCAAGTTTCCAACCATCCTGCTCATCATTCACCTCGTCCTTACGAGTATCGATATCGATTTCAGTGGTTGCGGAATGTTACGGTGAAAGATCGGACAACCCGCGTCGGTTTCACGACGTAGCGGTCCTCTGTCTCGTCGAAGGATTTTCGTCCGGATGCGCCGTTGTCGTCGAATTCCACCCAAACGTTGACTGTCGAATTATCGGGGACGCCGCCCGCCTTCATGGACGGTGCGAAATGCACGTCGCGCAATTTGGTCAGGCGACCGCTCTTGGCCAGCACGATCTCGTCGTTAGCCACGGCGCGGTTCGGATCGTGGGTCAGCGTCTGCGCGTCGGGATCGAACGTCAGGCTCTCCAATGGATTGCCGATGCCGCTCGACATCACGACCGTGCGGTAGACCTTCGAGCCATCGTCCAGTGTCACCGGCTGCCCATACGCAATGCTGTCGCTGCGGCTCATGGAGCGCATCGTGCGCTCGATCCGGTCCTGCACCTTCACTGCGATCGAGTTCGCCTGCGCATCGACGAGGCCGCGTTTCTGCTCCCGGGCGACCTCGAGAACCAGGTACGCCGTGGCGAACGACACCACCGCGCCGATTGTGGATGCGATCACGACCTCCACCAGGGTCATTGCCAGTCGATTTCTCTTCTTCATCATCTCTCTGTTCCTACACGTCGACGAATCGGGTCATGTCGAGTTGAGCCGTCATGCGGCGGCCTTTGCCCATCGGTGAATCCCAACGAATCCGCACTCGGACGTGTTTCGTCTTCTCGCGTGATCCATCCAGGGTAGTCGTCATGCTGACGCTGATTTCCGGGTTTCGGGCTTCCAGGAGAACAAGCTCCGGGTGGAAGGTCTCGAAGTCGTCGCTCGACAAGGAAACCCAATCGTCTGTCGTCGGGACGCGGATGTCCGGGGCCCCATCCTGTCCGTCGTACAGCGGATTGATCGGCGAGCCCGGTTGCAGGTCTGAGAACGGGAGGCCCTTCAGGTGCTCGATGTAATGCGTGGCGAAGTCGAGAACGACGGCTCGCTCCTGGTATTTCTTGGCCTGGATGCGGTGCATATACAGCGCGGACAGCGCGGCCATGAACAGCAGGGCGACAATTGCCGTCGCGAACATGACTTCAATCAGAGAGAAGCCGGATTTGCGGCTTCGAGAGAACGGAAGCGCACGGCGAACGTGCATGGTCTGCAAACTCCTGATCGCTGAGGATCGATTTCGTGACGGTCCAAAAATGCGCATGTTCTATGCCTCTGACTGAGAGGCCTGTGAGGGGGCCTTGCAAGAGTCACATTACGTATTTGGAGAATGTTGAAATACTTGCGCTTAGAATCTGGCCATGAATGTTGAATTTGTGCCCTCGAAGAGGCCTTTGCAGGGGATTCTGTCGGGTGGTGCAGAAATACAACCTGCACAATAACTGTGCGATTGTCTGGCCAAAAAAAAGGCAGCGCAGGCCACGAACCAAGCCTTGGCAATCGGGAGTCATACGGCTAATATGCTGGCAATGGAATTGCTTCTCAAACCGCCATTCCCGCCAACTGAATTACGGCCAATCCGTTCGAAGGAGTTCGGAAGATGAAGAAGCTCATTGGTACTGCCACGCTCACTCTCGCTCTGGTGCTCGGCGCCGGGACGTTCGTGCATGCCCAGGAATCCCGCCCCACAACACAGCCGACGAAGATGATGGAGAAATCGGGCGAGCATCATCGCAAGTCAGCCAAGGCCTTGAAGGATCAGGACATCGAAAAGACAAAGCAGGCCATGGACCAGCAAATGGCTGAGATGGAAGAAATGATGGCGGACTATGAAGTCCCCCAGCCTGCCCCGGAACACAAGGTCCTGGCACAATCAGAGGGAACGTGGGACGCCGCCATCACGATGTGGATGGCTCCGGGCGCACCACCCCTCAAGACCACCGGGAAAGAAACCAATGAGATGATGGGGCCCTTCTGGCTGAAGTCCGAGATGGAAATGGACTTCATGGGTCAGACGATGCAGGGAGCCGGAATCATCGGGTTCGACACTCAGAAGAACGAGCTTTTCGTTGTCTGGGCTGACTCGACGAGCTCCGTTCCGACTGTCATGGACGGCAGCGTGGATAAGGCGACCGGAACGATGACGTTCGAGGGCGAAATGTACGATCCCATGGCTGGCCAATACGTTCACATGCGCATGGTCGAGGAGCATCCCGATAACGATCACCGCGTCACACGGATGTACGTGAAGGGCCAGGACGGCGAAGAATTCATCACGATGCAGATCGAATACACGCGAAGGAAGTAAGGCCAAACGGCCGGATCACAAAGTCCTGCAATACCGGGCGGCGGTCACATCCGCCGCCTTCTCCATTTTCGGCAGGTCAGCGCGAGGCTTGACTCTCGGGCCCCATGGGGGCCCAATTCCCTTCCTATGAAGAAGACGAAACCAACTCCTCCGATTCTCGACCTTCCCCCCAGATCCGATGCCGTTCGCGTGATGGCCCTGGGCGGCCTGGGCGAGATCGGCATGAACTGCACGCTTTTCGAGGTAAATGGCGAACTGCTGATGGTCGATTGCGGCCAGCGTATGCCCGACGAAGAAATGCTCGGGGTCGATTACGTGATACCCGATATGAGCTACGTCGAGGCCCACGCCGATCAGCTCCGCGGCATTGTCCTGACCCACGCTCACGAAGACCACGTCGGCGCCCTGCCCTACGTCCTGCCGGAATTGCCGAACGTGCCCGTTTACGCAAGCCGACTGACCATTGCGATGCTCAAGGAGAAGCTCCGCGAGCACAAGCTTGCTCCCGACTTCCGTGAGCTTACCCCCCGTGAAGTCGTACGCATTTCCGAAAACTTCGAGGTCGAGCCGATCTCCGTGACGCACTCGATCATCGATGCGCTGGCGCTTGCGATTCGCACGCCCGTTGGCGTGATCATGCATACCGGCGATTACAAGATCGATCCCGATCCGCCGGACGGTATCGCGTTCGATCACTATGCCTTCGCGCGCTATGCCGAAGAAGAGGAAGACGGCATTCTCCTCCTCCTCAGCGACTCGACGAACGTCAGCCGCCGAGGCTCCTGTCCGTCCGAGCGCGAAGTCATCCCCGGCCTGGAAGCGATTTTCCGTGCCGCGCCGGAGACATTGATTATCTCGACCTTCGCCTCATCGCTGCACCGCATCCAAAATGTCCTGAACCTGGCGGCAGACTATGGGAGAGCCGTGATCGCAGTCGGCCTCAACATGGAGCGCAATATCCGCATCGCCTCCCAGATCGGCGCGATCGATATCCCGTGCGAGTACTACGACGATCCGCGCCAGGCGAAGAACATCCCGCGCGAACGTCGCCTGATCCTCTGCACCGGCAGCCAGGGCGAGGCGATGTCGTCGTTGTCTCGCATGTCGATGGGCAACCATCGCGAAATCGACGTGGAGGAAGGCGATACCGTCGTTCTCTCCGCCCGCATGATCCCTGGAAACGAAAATCCGATCTATCGCATGATCAACCATTTGTCGCGCCGAGGAGCTCGCGTCATCCACGAGAAGATGTCCCTCATCCACGTGTCCGGCCACGCCTACCGTGACGACATGAAGCATCTGATCAACCTGACCGATCCGCGCTTTTTCGTGCCCGTTCACGGCGAGTACCGTCACTTGAAGGAGCACTGCAATCTGGCGCTCGAGCAGGGACTCGATCCCGAGGAAGTGCTCTTGATGGAAGACGGCGATTGCCTCGAGCTGACCGCCGAGACGGCGGAGATCCTTGGCAAGGTTCCTCACGGACGCGTGATGGTGGACGGCAAGGGAATCGGCGACATTGGCGAAGTGGTGCTCCGCGACCGCCGGTACCTCTCGCAGGATGGCATGATCGTCGTCATTCTTGGCGTCGATCGCGAAAGCGGCGAAATCCTGAACGGTCCGGAGATCATCACCCGCGGTTTCCTGGGTGAGGAAGAACAGGAGATCGGGCTCGAACGAATGAAGGCTCTCGTGCTCGAGGCCTATGCCGATCTGGATCCCCAGACCCGGACCGATCAGCCCGAGTTGCAGGCCGCCGTGAAGCGTGTTCTGCGCCGTTCGATCAAGAAGGAAAGCCATCGTTTCCCGGTCATTCTGCCTGTCGTCCTCGAGATGTAATGCCATGACAGCAAACCACCAACATATGGTCGTGGTTGCTGCCATGATCGAGCGCGATGGCAAGTTGCTCCTGAACCAGCGTCCGCCCGGCGGCTGGGGAGCCGGCAAGTGGGAATTCCCGGGCGGCAAAGTCGATCGCGACGAAGACCCGCGCGATGCACTCGTGCGCGAGTGTCGCGAGGAACTCGGCGTCGAGGTTCGTATCGGGAAAGCCTACGACATCCTTTCCCACAAGTACGACTACGGCACGGTGATCCTGCTCTTCTTCGAAACGGAAGTCCTCAAGGGCGAGCCGCGTCAACTCGAAGGCGGCCAGATCGACTGGGCCGGACCGGATACGATCCTGGACTACGATTGGCTGCCGGCGGACAGGCCGCTGGTCGAGCAATGGGTCGAGGAGCGCCGCGCAAAATGAGCCTCGGATTCGGCACCGACAACGTCACCTTCGTCCCCGAGGGAGATCGGCTCCGCATCTGGGACGTCTACAACTGGCGCAAGATTGTCGTGGACGTGCATCGCCTCTACGCGCGCATGCAGACGGATGCGTACAACCAATTGCAGCTCGAAGTCGCCTCGTACCTGAACGAAGTGGCCAAAGACGAGAAGCAGGCAGAGCTGTACAATCACGCCGACAAGATGTTGAAAGCCCTCGCGACCCCCTTCGGACCGACTCCCGCCCAGGCCCCGACGCCGGCGACGGGCGAGCCGGCCATCTGGTGGGTTCGTTTGTCCGATACGCCCGTCGAGTCCTTCTTCGAGGAAGACTACGAGGATGCCTTCGACTTCGATGGCCCCGCGACGGGGCATCTCGTTTACGGCAATCTGACGCTCAACGATCTGGAGGGGCTTGAAGTCCCCTTCCCTGCGCAGGGCGCAGAAGCAGCCTTCCAACTTCTCGTTCCCAGCGCCGACGGCATTTCGATTGAATCGATCGCCGAGGACGAGCCCCTTCCGCTCGTCGACGAATACTGCGGTTCCCAGGGCGTCTCTGCCCATGGGAACTCCGTGAATCTGGATTTCGAAGCCCGCATCGTGGCCGATCACATGGGTTGTTGCCCTGTGCGGAAGTTGAGCGACGGCCTTTACATGACGCTGTACTTCCATCTGGCCCTGAAGCCTGAAGAGCGCATCGCTACGCGCCTTTCCTCCCGCCGGTATAAAGCCGTCGCTAAGGCGTTGTTGGAATCAGATTTCGAAGAGATCCAGACTGGTCCGCGCTGGCGCATCTTCGAGCGCAAAGGCTACGTCGTGCACCTGTACCGCGGGCTTGAAGGTAAAGAGTCCGCCGGGCATTCGGAGATGCCGCCCTTCGTCGTCATGGGGGCGGCGGGGGAGAACTCGACGCCGACGGTGCGGGCCGATCTTCTGGAGCAAATACTGGACGTCTCAGCCACGTGAAGCAAGCGCTCAACACCGAGCCCCTCGATGTCCCCAAGCGCCAACTGGCGTACTTCGCCTTCGCGCTCTTCCTCTTTGGAACCATGGCCTGGCGGTATCGGTTTTTTGTCACGGACGATACATTCTTCGCCTTCCGATATGCCCGCAATCTGCTCGATGGTAACGGCTTTGCAATCTACAAAGGCGGCGGTTTTTATGAATCGAACCGACCGCTCTGGATAGTTCTGATTGCCGCCGTCACTAAACTGGGTCTTGTACCCTTGGAGGCCGCCCGGCTCTTCAATGTGATTCTCAGCGGTGCGATCCTGGCACTATTCTCCTTCGGTATCGGAAGGAAAGTGGATGGCAAGCATCTGGGCGAATGCCCGCTTGCTGCGATCATCCTGGCCATCTCCTACCCATTCGCCGTTTGGACAATGGGCGGGATGGAGATGATTCTCTATACCGCGCTTCTCCTCGCAACCGTGCTGATGGCCGCGCAATTGACCGAAGGCAAACGTTCACCCGCATGGCTGATGATTCCTCTCGTGCCGCTTGCACTGACCAGACCCGAAGGACTGGGCATCATATTCCCAGTGCTTGGGTTCGCCACTCTGTACCGCGGGAGTAGCGAATCGAAGGCAACCGTGAGGCCCCTCTTGTTGGGAATCATCCTCGCGTTCCTTCCATCGCTGGTCATCGCGATTCTCTGGGGGCTGCGATCAAGCTCTTCGGCGAATCTGCTCTTCGACGATGAACCTGTGAACTCCACAATGAGCCTGCTGGGAGCAGCGCGCTACCTCATCGGCTACTTCCTCGGCGCACCGCTCCTCATTCTTGCGCTGTCGATTCTCGCGTTCGTGACATCCGGTCGCCGCCTTGGAAAGTCTGCTTCTCGGCGCGACCTGGTTGTTGTCATGGCCGCACTGGCAGGTTTCTCGCATCTTGCGTTCGTCGTAATCGCCGGCGGAGACCATTTGCCAGGTATGCGATACCTCGTTCCGATTCTGCCATTGCTGGCATTGATGGCCGGGCGCAGCCTGGAGCGAATTCCCGTCTTCATCGCCTGGATTCTGCTAGGCTTCCTGATTCTGTCTGCGCCTATTGAGGTTCGCAGCGAACGAACTGCTGGCTACGCGGCCCTCGAGTGGTATCGGGAGCACCCCCAGCGCGAGTTGCTCGAAGTCGGCGAGAGCCTGAACGCGATTGCCGACGAAACTCAGACGATTGCGCTGAGTGAACCAGGAGCGATCCCATATCGATCCCATTCCGGGATTGTCGTGATGGCAACGCGCCTTAGTCCTTTGATGGGTTTTGGGGGACTGACGCAGCCTGGCCTGCCGCGCGCAGATCAATCGCCGAGTAAAAGTTTTAACACATCCGCTCTCCTCAAGCGTTCCCCCGACTTCATCCTTCTCGCGGCTGTCGATGACGCGGAAGGATTGCGGGGAATCTGGGCACCGGACGACGCGCTCTTGCATTCCGACGCCTTCCACGAGCAGTATTCGGAGCTCTTTCGCTGGCCGCGTGAATTCGCCGCCGCCAAGCTCGGCTCCACGCCGGGATTCATGATACTCTACGAACGCAAAGAACATCGGGAGCAGGAGAGATGAACGACAAACCGACAACCGCCATCGAGTTCGAGATCGCCGGCCATGCGGCAGCTTTGGATATCGGCACTGATCGACTTGTCCGGTTGCGCATCGCCGCAGAGAAGTCCCTTCAACCGGACGTCAGCTACGCCGTCGCCTGCGACACTTGGATGGACGTCGACGCGGAGCGTGACGACGAAGGCGATGTCGCCGTTTTCAAGACCGCCAGCCTGGTCATTCGCCTGCAGCGCGATCCATTCTCGCTTCGCATCGAAGATCACCAGGGGAACTTGCGGTTCTCCACCGCGGAAGACGCGATCGAACACACCGACGAAGGTCTGGTCCTGCGCTATCGTCTCGGACAAGCGGAGCGCGTCTACGGCCTCGGCGAAACGGGCGAGAACTTCGACAAGGCAGGCGTGCGTTACTCCTTCTCCAACACCGATGATCCCAGCCACAACCCGCGCCAGAACTACTACACGGAAATTCCCTTCTCGATTCACCTGCGGCCGGACGGGACGCCTCCGCATGCCGTGTTCATGGACAACCCCAGCCGCGGGCACTACGACCTCGGCTGGTCCGATCCGAGTGTCGCCGCCTATCGAGCCGGCAAGGGCGACATGGTCGTTTGGCTCTTGTTCGAGGACACCATCCGCGAGTTGCTCTCCGCGTGGTCCGATCTGACGGGTCGCATGGAGCGCCCGCCGATCTGGGCGCTTGGCAACCAGCAATGTCGCTGGTCGTATTTTCCCGAAGCGCGCGTTCGCGAAATCGCTTCGGAGTTCCGCAGCCGTCGGATTCCGTGCGATGTGCTCTATCTCGACATCGACTACATGGACGGCTTCCGCGTTTTCACATGGGACCCGGAGCGTTTCCCCGATCCGAAGAAGATGCTGGACGATCTCCGCGAAGATGGATTCCGCGTCGTCGCAATCGTCGACCCCGGTGTGAAGATCGACAAAGAGTACCACATCTACAAAGACTTCATCGAACGCGACGAGTTCTTCGTCGAAGATCCCGAGACCGGCAAACCCTTCATCGGCGAAGTCTGGCCCGGCGACGTTCACTTCCCCGATTTCACGAATCCGGAAGTCCGCAAGCGCTGGGGCGAGTTCCAGGAGAAGCACCTTCTCGAGCCCGGCATCTCCGGAATCTGGAACGATATGAACGAGCCGTCGAACTGGAAGGACGGCGCGAAGACGTTGGCGAACGACGTCATTCAGCACGACTTCGGTCTGCATCGTACTCACGAGCACATCCACCAGATCTACGGCATGACGATGGCGCGCACTTCGGCCGAGGGCTTTCAGACGGCGCGTCCGAATGATCGTCCCTTCGTGATTACTCGCTCCGGCTGGGCGGGCGTGCAGCGTTACTCGATGGTCTGGACCGGCGACAATCACTCGACCTGGGCCAGCATGCCGTTCGACCTACGCAGCAACCTCGGTATGAGTTTGACCGGCGTGCCGTTCGTCGGATGCGATATCGGAGGCTTTGTCCACGACTGCTACGGCGAGTTGTACGCGCGCTGGATCGAATGGGGTGTCTTCCAGCCCTTCTGCCGCACGCACACGGCGACCGGCACGGCTGACCAGGAGCCTTGGTCCTTCGGGCCGGACGTCGAGCGCATTGCTCGCCGCATGATTGAGCTGCGCATGCAACTGCTGCCATACCTCTACACGGCCTTCGTAGAAGCCAGCGAGACGGGCGCCCCGATTAATCGTCCGCTTGTTTTTGAACACCAGAACGACGCGACCACGCATCGTATCGCCGATCAGTTCCTTGTTGGCGCCGATCTCCTGGTCGCTCCGATTCTGGAGCACGGCAAGGAACGCCGCGCCGTGTATCTGCCGGCAGGGGAGTGGATTCACTACTGGTCGAACAAGCGCCACGAGGGCGGTCGCT
Organism: bacterium; assembly: GCA_020444065.1. Taxonomy (NCBI): domain Bacteria; species bacterium. The sequence continues at coordinate 480,284 of JAHLLQ010000002.1, forward strand.
GGATCGTCGAGGACGCGCCGCTGGGCGCGCCGCCCGTCTACGTGCGCGCCGGCGCCGTGATCCCGATGCACCCGGTTCGCCAGAACACCGCCGAAGCCGGCCTGGACCTGATGTTCCTGGATGTCTTCCCGGCCAATCAATTGCACGGTGGGCTGGTCGAGGATGACGGCCTGACCCAGGCTTGGCGTAATGGCGAGGAAGCCCGGCTCGGATTTGGCGGCTGGGAGAACGATCAGGAGTTGAAGCTGTTGATCTCCGCGCCGGAAGGTGATTTCCAAAGCCCGCGCCGTTCGTGGGCCATTCGCTTGCACCGATCGGATCGCCCGGTTCAGTCGGTGACCTGCAATGGAAAGGACGTCGCCTTCGAGCGAGAAGGCGGAATCGTTCAATGGACCGTCAGCGAGAAACGGACAGCCCTGGAGATCGTCGTCAAGTACGGCGCATAGGCCGCCTGGCATGGGCGGCGCGGGCCGTGTTGGGGCTCGCGCTGGTCAGTCTTGCCGCCCGCTGGATGTTCGCAGATCGCTGGATCATCACCGAGTGGAACTTCCACATTCCTTTGCCGCTCCCGATGCTTGTTGCGCTGGGGGCGGCTTTCTTCGCCCGGCCGGGCAAGCGGCAGGCGCTGGGCATTGCAATCGCGCTTCCGATCCTTATCGTCATGCTGCTCTGGCGCGAGCAACCAGCGCTCTTCCCTCATCGCGAGCGCGAAGTCATCCGCCCGGTTCGCCTCGTTGCCTGGAATCTGATGTCCTACAACCGCGGCGAGAAGAAAGTCACGGAGACGCTCGTTGGCGACGATGCCGACATTGTCTGCATTCTGGAAGGCACCTACCGCGGACAGCCGCCCGAATTTCTTCAGAAGGCCCTCGGCGACGAGACCCAGTGGGCATCCACCCGTCAGATGGCTATCGGAACAAGGTTCCCGATCCTCGAATCGGAAGAACTGGAGACGCGCACTCGTTTGCGCGTCTTCCGTGCAACGATCGAAATCGAAGGAACGCCTTGCACTGTTTATCTGATCGACATGCCCGTGCCACCGCGATTCGACACGCGCGAGATGTACAACGAGCTCTGGGCGATTCTAAAACTCGAACGCAAGCCGCTGATTCTGGTGGGCGACTTCAACACACCGCGAGGTTCCTGGCATCTTCGGCGGACGACTTCGGAACTCACTGACGCATATCGCGCTGCTGCGCCGTTTGGCTGGCTGGCCTCATGGCCGTCGGAATTTCCAATCTATCAACTCGATCATGCCTTCTTCTCTCCGGAACTGCGTCCCTGCTTTTCAAGATTCGGCGACGCACACGCCTCCGATCACTGTCGCCAGATCATTGAATTCGAACTCTGACGGTGGTGCGGAGATCCTACTCCAGTGAACCAGATTCTCGCCGCGCGCAATAGCTTGTAAGCAGAAAAAGCACACCGAACGCCAGACCGGTCAAGAACACACCGAACTGGAAACTGAAGGGGCGGTACTCCCATTCAATCCGATGGATTCCCGCACCGACCGAGACGTCGCGTTTGAGCGCGACGTCTCGTGCCATGTTCCACTCGCCCTCATCGACGCGCCAGCGCCATCCTGGCGCAATTGTTTCCGCCAGTGAGCACGTTGCCGGTTGCGCGACTTCGAGCCGAAGCACCTCGCGATTGGGTCCACGCTCAAGCCATTCGAATATCCCGTCGACAGTTCCAGAGAATCGAATGGGACGCACTTGGTCGTTGATGAGCAAGACCCCGCCCGGGGCTGAGTTCAAACGACGTTGCTCGAGTACCCCAGGAACATCTTCCAATGGTTGTGGTGACCAGATCGCTGGCACACCCCAGAACTGTCGCCAATCCCAAGAGCCTGCCCCGAGTTCGTTGAGTTGATCTTCGAACTGGGCATAGCTGATCGGATGATAGCCGAGCATCGAATCTCGACCGTTCAGAATCGGCCGCAATGACTGCTCGCGTCCGAGTTCCAGCACGCGGCATGGCTCTGTCATTCCTACGGCGAATTCATCGACGGCGTTTGGCGCCAGATACGCGGAGTAATCATCCCAATCTACCGCCAAGAGAAACGCGGAATTCGCGGACATCAAGTCCACCGCGAAGAGCAGCGCAAACGTGCATCCCGCCGCGGCACGCAACCACCCGGCGTGCATCTTCACGGCGGCCAGAAGTGCCGCGAGGAGCAGTGCGCCCGCGATGGCCAGGACAAGGAGCGACCTGCGGATCGCGGCGATTGTGAACGCCGCTGCCGTTTGGGAGTCGCCGTCATGAAGGGCCAGGAATCCGATCAGCGAGCACAAGGCGAGCAACGCGAAGGCGATCATGGCAGTTTGACGCCGCGGATGCTCTCGCCGAAGAAACCCGATGACGAACTGGAGTCCGAAACCGCTCATGACTGGAAGTGCCAGCGCCATCGCCGCCATGAATGTTCCTGGCGAGCGGAAGCTCTTCATTCCTGGCCAGAACTCGTACAGCACGCGATAAAGAGGGACGGAGTCACCAAGTCCTACAAGAAGGGAGACAATGGCCATTGCCGCCCAGAATCCCCATTCCCTCCTCCGTCCTGAAAGAATCCCCACCAGCGCCAACAACACCAGCGCCACGCCGGCGTAGTCGGAGACAATGCGCTCTCCCCAGCCGCCGAAGTACTGCCCATGCCCGGCCCGTGAATTATCGCCAAGGAATCGCGGCAGAATCAGTTCCAACGTTTCGAGCGAGGGGTAGCTCGTCTCTACCGCTTCGGCAAACTCGACGCCAGTTCCCCGGTTTGAGAGTGCGCTCATCTCCATTCCGGGAAGCAATTGCGCAGCCCCGACGCAGCCACCGAGCCCCCAGATCAGCACCAGGCGCACTGCCATTGCGCGCCAGCGACCTGCTCTCCAACCACCGAATGCCAGGACGTAGATGAAGCGCCCACCGGCCATCATTGCCATGATGTAAGCAATCTGCGGATGGCCCGACAGGAACGCAGCGCCAAGCGCCAACGCCGCCGCTGCCGTGCCCACGAGTCCATCGCGCCAGTCGCTTTCCGCGGCCAGCGCCTTGACCATTCCTCCGGCGAACCATCCCATCCACGCCAACGCGAGGACCTTCTGCAGATGACCCGCGTGGATCAGTGTGACCACGTGCCCGCATAAACCGAAGCCGATCCCGACAGCGAGGGCAACGCTGCGCCGCATGCCCAACACACGCGCCAACCAGTACCCGCCGAGCGCCGCCCACCACAGTGCGATGACAAACTGAAGTCGTTGAGCCAGCGGAAAATCGAGAATCGCATGCAACCACAACGATGGCGCAAACGGCGTCCACAAGAACGCGCCGACTGTTGGGAGCCCGCCCTTCAGCGGCGGCATCCACAGAGGAATTTCTCCACCGCCGCTGCGAACCTGATCCCAAACCCACATCTGCACCACGGCATCGTGGGCAACCGTATCCGTTCCGAAGAGAAACCACTCGCCGTCGGGGCGATCATGAACGAACGCCGACAACTGAACCCACGCCAGCACGAAGAAGCCGACGACGATCGCAATCCGTGCGAGCACGATTTGTCTTGGATTCTCAAAAGGTGACGGCACGGCAAGTCTCTTGGCGGGGTATCACGTGACGGCGACGGCGGGATGAATCAGGTGCAGCATTCGGCTGACGAGTGCGATCTCGCGCTGGAGGTGTTTCTTATCGACGGGCACATCGACTTCGCCGAGCGCCATGCGTTCTTCCGTACGGTTCACGCTGGCGATCAGACGGCTGAGTGATACGGGATCGGGATCGAACTCGCCCAGGTAGTGATGAATGCGGCGATAGAATTTCCCCACGCGCGATTCATCGCCGAGCTCCTTCGCAATGTACTCGGTCAACGCCAGTGCGGCCTCCTCTGGATCGTCCTCCAGCGCTCCCGTGCCGTCCCACTCGACAGGGACCTTTGGCAAGTCGGTGGTCCCATCCAGATCCGGTTCCCACACCCAATACCCCGTGGCAGGCAGCATCCGTAGCCGATCCGCATAGGAGACCGCCGCGCCTTCGTTGGCCAGCACCGGCATGATGGGCAGGCGCGAACCGGCGGTCCGATCGATGCGATCGAAAGCGCTCAGGAACCCGGCTCCCCAATCATCCGAGGCAACGGCCAATTCCGCCACCAGCCCCTCGGCAAACCACTCCATCCATGGGGAATGCTCGATCGGACGATCCGCCGGCGACGGAACCAGCATGAGCCAACACAAGTCCGAGCGTACGGCCTCGACGCGCGCCTTCAGGCTTTCGATGAAGCACCGCAACTCATTCCAGACCCAATCCTGCCATTCAGCGATCTCTTCCCGCGAGCCAACCGCTAGCAGTCTCTCCAGGTTGTATCCGAGCGTCTCCTCGACGCGTCGCTGGCTGGAGAACGCACAGCAGAACCAAGACTGCGGATCGTCGGTTGCAATCGGGACGTGGCGAAGGTCCAGGACGATTCCGCCAATCGGATGCTGCTGAGCCATGCTCACCAGGCAGTCGCCCAGCATTCTCCGGAAATCCAGATTCACCCAGGAGAACAGCGGACGCATCCCATCCTCGCCCAGCGGGACCAGGCTGTTGTGGGTGTTCCACATCAGCCAGTTGCGGTGTCGCCGGGCAAAACGCGACAGTTCTCCCGTCGAGCTATTGGTGGCTGTCAGTGGATCAGCATAGAGCCAGACGGAGCCGTCAAAATGCTCCCGGGCCTGCTTGAGTGCCGAAATCAGCGGCCCCCGTGCTTCCTTCTTCCGACCTTTCGCCGGAGTCATTCGAAAGTGCCCTTCCGACATGACCGGCAAAGCGACCGTGTTGTACCCTCGTTCAGCAAGTTGGCTGAACATCGCTTCCGCCCGCGCGGGGGACAGCCGTCGTGCCGGCAGAGGAGCCAGGGTCGCAAGAGTCTGGGCTGGATTTTGCATTCCGATCCCGAGTAGAGGGCTTCGTGTTCAGATCGAATGCCCCCGGAATTGGGCTTTACAGGGACCAAGCCCTGTCAAAAGCTACGTTGCAATCGTAGCCGCTGCAAGGCCAGCGACTATACCCAAGGGGCGCCAAGGGAGGGCTCCAGGGCAAGGTCGAATCCCATTTCGACCAGTATTTTGCGAGAGACGTCATGTCGCCGGACGCGAAGAACAACTCCATCGAGGAGAGCATCGCTGCCCTCATCGAGAAGACCCCGGACAAACCCGGGGCCCGCGATCTCGTGCGCCACGCCTTCGAAGTCGCCGAGAAACTGCATGCCGATCAACGTCGCAAATCCGGCGAGCCCTACATCGAGCACCCCCTGGCCGTCGCGCATATGCTGTGCGACATCAACATGGACGCCGCAGCCATCGCCGCCGGCCTCCTGCACGACGTCCTCGAAGACACCGAGCTGACCCTCGAGAACATGCATGAGCTGTTCCCCGAGCCCGTCCCGACCCTCGTCGAGGGCGTGACAAAGATCAGCCGGATGCACTTCGACACAACCCGCGATCACCAGATCGAAAACCTCCGCAAGATCATCCTGGCGATGGCTCGCGATATCCGCGTGATCATCATCAAGCTCTGCGACCGCCTGCACAACATGCGAACATTGCGGTCCTTGCCGCCGGACCGCCGAATCGCCATCGCGCGCGAGTCCCTCGACATCTATGCGCCGCTTGCCAATCGAATGGGTATGGTGCGTATCAAGACGGAGCTCGAAGACCTGGCGATGTACTGGATTTACTCGAACGAATACCGCCAACTCTCGAAGATGATCGCCAAGAAGAAGATCGAGCGCGAGACGCACCTGCAGAAGAGCATGGGTTTCCTGCGCAACTACCTCTCAGAACTTGGCCACGACGACGTCGACATCAAAGGTCGCAGCAAGCACTTCTACTCGATCTTCCGCAAGATGCGCAACCAGGGCCTGACCTTCGAAGAAATCTACGATCTCAACGCACTGCGTATTTTGTGCAAGACCGAAGCACAGTGTTACGAAATCCTCGGACAGATTCACTCCATCTGGCATCCCGTTCCAGGCCGAATCAAAGATTACATCGGAATGCCGAAGCCCAACATGTACCAGTCGCTGCACACGACAGTGATCGGTCTCGAGGGTATGGTTACCGAGATTCAGATTCGCACACAGGACATGCACCGCGTTGCCGAGTACGGCATCGCGGCCCACTGGAAGTACAAGGAAGGCCGTATCGATCAGAGCATCGATAAGCGCCTTCAGTGGCTGCGGCAATTGGCAGATTGGGCCACGGAAGCCACTGACCCGTCGAACTTCCTGGATGGCTTGAAGAAAGACGTCTTCGCGGATGTCGTGCTCTGTTTCACGCCGCGCGGCGACGTGATCGAACTTCCCGCCGGCGCTACGCCGATCGATTTCGCCTACGCCATCCACACGCAAGTGGGCGAGCGTTGCGTGGGCGCGCGCGTCAATCGCCGCATGGTCAGTCTCCGGACAACATTGACCCACGGAGATGTCGTTGAGATTCAGACCAGCCAGACCGGCCACCCCAGCCGCGATTGGCTGGACGTCGTTGTGACCGGGCGCGCTCGCAGCAAGATCAAGCACTGGCTGAAGTCGAAAGAGATGGTGCGCTGGGTCACCGACGGTCGCGAGTCGCTGAACCGTCTCCTCAAAGAACGCAACATCGACGTCACCAAGAGCGAGTTGGACAAGCACCTGGAGACGCTCCTGGAGCCGTTCCGTCTCCAGACGATCGACGATTTGCTGGCAGAGATTGGTTTCGGCAGCATCAGCCCGCAGGCCGCCCTGACGCGCATGAACCCGGAGTGGTCCAAGCCGCGCCAGTCGCGCAGCCCGCGCAAGCGCCCGAAACGCAAGCAAGGTGCAATCACCGTCGATGGCATCGACGACATGCCGATCAAGATCGCGAATTGCTGTAACCCGATCCCAGGCGATCCGATTGTCGGTTTCATCACCCGCGGGCGGGGCGTGACCGTTCACCACCGGAATTGCTCGAACGTCTCGCGCTTCCGAAACCAGGAAGGCGAATCGCAGCGCATTCTACCGGCGGTCTGGAATACCGAAGGACCGATCAGCCACACCGTCTTCCTCCGCGTCGAAACCTTCGACCGCGCAGGGCTGCTGATGGACCTCACGCGAGAAATCTCCAAACACAACATCTTCATCGTCGCGTGCCATACCCGATCCCAGAAAGGGAAAGGGACGGCCACATTGCGCTTCGAAGTCGATGTCAGCGACATCACGCAGTTGGAAGAAGTCCTGGCCTCGATTCGCCAGGTCCGAAACGTCATCAAGGCCGAACGCACCAATCGGCCCGTCTAAACGGCCGCTCTTCAACTTGCCCAGTTCCCCAAGTCATTCGTCTGCAAGGCTCCGATCCCCGCTTGCGCTCGGCCGGGCACTCCATTAGCTAGTGAACCTGTCGGCGGGAACAGCCGGCCTTCACTCTCAAGTTACCGAATTGCAGGGGTACGATGAAACGATTCTCTTCTCTGTTTGCCTTGGCGCTGCTCATTCTGTCCTCCGTGGCCATCACCGGCTGCGGCGGAGGTGCCGGGAAGTTCGACATCACCGTCGCCAACAACAGCGGCCAGTACGTCTCCGACATTATTGTTGAGTACGGGACCCAATCGACGACCTTCGGCCTGATCCCGCCGGGCGAGTCTCAGACCCAGCAAATCCAGATCGAATCCGCCGAGAAGTTCTACATCGATTACCTCGATGCGGACGGGAACAACTGGACCGAAACCGTGGATCTGCAACTCGAGCCCCGTTACCTGGGCAAGGTCGCGTTCAATTTGGAGCCAGACGGCAAAGTCCGTCCGATGGCGAACATCAACGTCCGCCGATGAGCAATCCTCAAACTTCTCGTCGCCTGGTGATTGGCGTCGATGGCGGCGGAACCAAGACTCTTGGCGCGATCATGGATTCGGAGGGGAATCTCCTCGCGCGGGAGCTTTTCCCATCGAGCAATCCCCACGCAGCGTCCGCGGACGTGGTTCGCGATGTTCTGACGACGCTCGTGGAGTCCCTTTGCCAGCGGGCGGGAATTTCGCCCGCGGAGATCGCTGCTATCTGCCTGGGAATGGCCGGTTGCGATTCCGACGCTGAGCGCGAGCACATCGAAGAGCTCATTCGCCCGGCCGTTCCGGATGATTGTCGACTGATCGTCGTAAACGATGCGGTCATCGCGATGGTCGCATTGCTCGGACGACTTCATGGAATGCTCGTCATTGCCGGAACAGGATCCATCTGCATCGGCTACAACGAGCACACGGGCGACTCGACCCGCTGCGGCGGCTGGGGGCATTTGCTGGCCGACGAAGGTGCGGGGTATCAGATCGGCCTGTCAGCACTCCGTGCCATTCTGAAAGAGTTGGATGGCCGCGGTCCCAAGACCAGCCTGAGCAAGACAATCCTGGACCATCTCGAGCTTTCCGAGCCGCGCGATATCCTCACATGGCTCTATCGCGAAACTGCCGGCAAGGCTTCGGTCGCTGCGCTCTCGCGTTTTGTGATGGCTGCGGATGAGGATGGTGATGAAGCCGCCGCGAGCATTCTCGACAAGCAGGCGGCTGCGCTGGCCGGGCTCGTCAAGCCGGTCTACGATCGCCTGTTCCATGACGAATCGAAGCCCGTTCAGATTGGGCTGTGGGGAGGAAACCTCGTCCACGCGGCGAATTACCGCCGTCGGTTCGAGGAATGCCTGAATTCGACTGGCTTGCGGTTGGAAATTGTCTTCTCGCCAGAAGCGGACGCCGTTCTGGGCGCCACGCAGCATGCATTGAATTCGATCGGATAGAGCGCTCGCCGCCTATTCCTTCTCGAACGGATTCTCATTCTTGTGGTCGGTCAGCCACTTCTGGATGTCGCCGTAGGTCTTCCAGCGATTCTTGCGTCGTTCGCTGTGTTCCTCGCGTTCGCGTCGCAGGCCTTCTTCGTATAGAATCTCTTTGATTGTCTTCTTCTTTTCGGCGACCTGGAAGCCCGGAGCGGTCGAGACCTCGTTTAGCGCGTCCAGCAGTTTCTCCGTCTCGAACGGCTTGACCAGGTAATGCGTCACACCTTTTTCGAAGACCATCCGGCGATCGCGGGGGCTGCTCTTTGCCGAGGCAAAGATGATGGGCTTGGTGTGCGTGTCCATCGACTGGTGCAGCAGATCGATCAACTGATAGCCACTCATTTTCGGCATCATGCCATCGATGATGTAGATGTCGGGTTCCGTGTCCGGAATCTTGTTCAACGCATCGAAACCATTGTGCGCCGTCACGACTTCATAAATGTCCTCGAGTGCCGTGCGAATCATGAGAAGGAAGTCGGCGTCGTCATCAACCAGCAAGACTCGCGGTACCACGGGTGCCGCTGTTGGAGCCTTGATCAGACCGTTGCCTTCCCTGGGAATTGCAAACGGCAATGGACTATCATCCTCATCCTCCGGAGCCGGCGTGTTGCGGCGCTCGGAATAGGACTTCAGCAGCCTGCCGGAGGGATCCTTTACCTTGGGAACCTTCGCCTCTGAAATGTGCTCAACATGGCTGGACGGCGGAGTCTTCTTCTCCTCGGCTTCGGGAACGGGGAGCGGTGCCGAAACTTCCTGCAGCAGCTTGACTTCGCGCTCCTCTTCCTCCTCTCGCCGCGAATCCTCCAGCGCCTTGCGCGCACGGGCGCGCTCCAGATCGCGGGCGCTCTTCTCTTCTTTCTCGCGGATCTCGGCAATGGTCAACGTCTTGTGCCGGACGGGGCGCGACTCCAGCGACATCCGGACATTCTTCGCAACGCGTTCCGGATCGAAGGGCTTCGTGAGATACAGATTCGCACCGGAACCATAGCCCTTCTTGATGTCTTCTTTGGAATCCAACGCCGACAGTGCGATGATTGGCATGTCCTGGTAGCCGGGCTTCTCGCGGATCTTGCGCGAGAGCTCCAGCCCGTCCATCAGCGGCATCATGATATCGATGATCGCCAGATCTGGCTCGTACTTCGGGACCTTCAGCATCGCATCCAGACCGTTGGTCGCCTCGACGACCTCGAATTCCGGCGTCAGGGAGGCGTTGAGGATTGAACGAATGTCCGGTTCATCGTCCACAACCATCACGCGAAACTTATCGGGACTCATATCGTTACTCCCTGGCAATGTGCGCTGTAGTCACTCCCCATAATGGAGGGTCGCGTACTGCTGTCAACCTTAGCTCACTCCATGGCGCGGGGGCGGGTCAAGCAAACCAGGAAGGTCTATACATCAGTTGTTTGGAATAAACGAGTGTCTTTGTGGGTGGCTGCTTTCAAACAACGAAAAGCCCCCTTCGCCGCAGTGGGCGAAGGGGGCTTGGAACCTTCAATCAGGGTTCAAGCCGGAAGCGTCAGGAACTTGCGCTCTGAGCCTTGTGAGCAGCCTTCATCAGGCGGGAAACGCGGCGGGACGCGTTGCGCTTCTTGACGAGGCTGGTCTTCGCAGCCTTGCCCAGCTTCGACTGTGCGTCGACCAGGCTCGGAGCCAACAGCTCCTGGTTTTCGCTGTCCAGAATCAGGCGGACCTTCTTGATCGAGGAGCGCATGGCCGAGCGGCGAGCGCGGTTGTGCTCGCGACGGCGTTCGTTCTGGCGGACTCGCTTCATGGCAGATTTCTTGTTCGGCACGTCAACAGACTCCTTATAGTTCATCCAGAAAAGGTATTTGGTCTTCGTTCCAGGCCGCCGGGACGCACTTCTGCACCCAGCAGGGCGGGTATCTGCATCCATCCGGGGGCGTCCCGTCAAGGGAAAAACCCTGCTCCTCGGCGATTCCTGGGGATGATCGTGTCTATAGGCCGGACGAATGTCAAACCAGTGCCTGGCTGGACCTCAGTTCCCATTCTCCCTCTCTCTCGTTGACCTCGGCGCTCTTCTGGCTCTTGGTACGCTGGAAGAACAAATGAGTCATAAACTGGAGGCATTGCCAACATGGCAGAAGAAGCAATCCAAGACACCGTGCAGTGGGATCTGACATCCTATTTCCCCGAGTTCGATGGCCCCGAATACAAGGCCCATGTGGAGAAGCTCGAAGAAGACATCGACCAGATGGGCAAGGACGCCCAGGCGCTGAAGGAAATCACCACCGAGAACACAGACCAGTGGGCGGAACTGATCTGTCGCGACGAGGAAATCACCTGTAACTTCTCGCACTGGGCTTCCTACATCGGGTGCTTGAACTCCGCTGATTCCCGCAATGAAGACTACAAGCGCGAGCAGGCTCGCATGTCTCGAATCGGCGCGCAATACCGCAAGGCCGGCGTGCCGATCATGGCCGCCCTGCGCGACGTGACTGACGATGCCTTCGAGAAGCTCGTCTCGCATCCGTCGATGGAGACAGCCCGATTCTCCATGGAGCGCGGCCGTATCGACGCCAAGCGCACCATGGATCCGGAGCTCGAAATGCTGGCGGCGGACCTCAGCGTGGACGGCATGTCCGCCTGGGGGCGCCTGTATAACGATCTGGCCGGGCGCCTGGAATTCGAGATGAAGAAGCCCGACGGCTCCACGGAGATGGTGCCGATGGCCCAGCGCCGTTCGTTGCTCGAGGATCCCGATCCGGCCGTTCGCAAGGCCGCCTTCGTGGGCAGCAACAAGGCCTGGCAGGACGTTGAACACGTTGCCGCCGCCTGTTTGAACGGCATCGGTGGCTGGCGTCTCACCTTGAACGAGAAGCGCGGCATCGATCACTTCCTCGACGTCGCCATGTTCCAGTCCGCAACCGAGCAGAAGACCATCGATCAAATGTGGGATGTCATCTCCCGCAATCGCGACGTGGCGTGGGAATACCTGCGGACAAAGGCGAAACTGATCGGACGCGACAAGCTCGGCTTCCAGGACATCGGGGCGCCGCTTCCTCTGAAGGATGCGCGTCGCTTCTCCTGGAAAGAGGGCACGCAGATGGTGTTCGACGCCTTCAATGACTTCTATCCGGAGCTCGCCCAGTTCACGAAGATGATGCTGGACGAGAAGCGCGTGGAGTCCGAGAAGCGCCCCGGCAAGCGTCCCGGCGCTTTCTGCACGTCGTCTTACAAGACGAAGGAATCGCGCGTGTTCATGACCTACGGCGGATCGCTGGGCGACATTCAGACGTTGGCGCACGAACTCGGTCACGCCTTCCACAACTGGGTGATGCGAGACATTCGCCCGTTCGCCCGTTCCTATCCGATGACGCTGGCTGAAACCGCCTCGACGTTCGCGGAGAGCGTTCTGTGCTCCGGCATCATCGACAGCGACTCCACCACCGACATGATGAAGGCGCAGTTGCTCAACACGCAGCTCGACCACGCCGCCGTCTTCATGTGCGACATCCACATGCGCTACATCTTTGAGAAGATGTTCTACGAGGAGCGGCAGAAGGGCGAACTCAGCGTCTCGCGCATCAAGGAACTGATGCTGAAGGCCCAGCGCGAGACCTTCGGCGACATCCTGAATGAAGACGAGATGGATCCGATGTTCTGGGCTTCGAAGCTGCACTTCTACATCACAGGCGTCACATTCTACAACTTCCCGTACACATTCGGCTACTTCTTCAGTCGCGGAATCTTCAGCCGGGCCAAGGCGGAAGGCGCGTCCTTCCTGCCGAAGTACGAGCAGCTTCTTCGCCTGACCGGAAGCGATGTTTCCGAGGGCGTGGCCAAGCGTTCGATAGATGTAGACTTGACGGGCCCCGCCTTCTGGGAGGAAACCATCGAAGGCATTCGCGCCGACCTGGCGAAGTTCCAAGAGGTCGTGCCGAAGGTGCTTGGGAACTCGTAGCGCACAATTGGGGCGCAGAAAAGAAGCGCAATGAAGAGAAGTCGACTCACCATCGGAGCAGCCGCCCTCTTGTTGGCGGCTGCTCCTGGTTTCTTGAATGCCTGGGGCGGAGACGGGCACCGCTATGTGAATGAAGCCGCCATCGACGATCTCCCTGCGGAGATGTTCGATGACGGATCGGGGAACGCGTTTGATGATTGGCGCGACTTCCTCATCACCAATTCGACGCGGCCCGACAGCATCAAGTCCGACGACTCCTCCGAATCGCCCCGCCACTGGTGCGACGCGGATCTGCTGATCGATACCTATCCGTATCCGTTCGACAATATGCCCCGCGACCTCGACAATTACATCGCCGTCTTTGGGCGCGATAACGGGGTCAACCAATGGGATGGCTACCGGGACCATTACGACGGACTCGTGGTCGCCTTCCGCATGAGGAACTGGAACGCCGCCTATCGCGTGGCTGCCGATCTGGGGCACTACGTCGCAGACCTGAACCAGCCCTTTCACACGACCGTGAACTACAACGGCCAGCTGACCGGGAATTACGGAATCCACAGCCGCCACGAATCGTCTTTGGTTTCCCGAAAGATTAGCTACTCCGACTTGAAAACACGTCGCTCGAATCCGCCCCTGGTCGATGGATTCCGCGATATCAGTGATCCCGTCGAAGCCGCGTTCGATACGCTGGAGGACTCCTATCCAATGGTCGCGACGATCCTTGCCGCGGACACTGTCGCCGCGGCGTTGGATTCCAGCTACGGCACGGTTTACTACAATTCTCTCTACGCAGCAGTGGGGGAGCAGACCGTCGATCGTCTCTCCGAAGGCGGCCGCATGCTGGCCGATCTCTGGTATTCCGCCTGGAAGGACGCCGGACAGCCCAGTTTCGGCGAAGCGTTCGTTATCAACGCAGAAAGGTCGACCCCAACCATCGACGGCGACCTTTCCGACCTCCTTGGACAGGGACACCTGCAGACCAACACCACCGACTGGGGAGACAATGACAGCGAAATCGACCAGCTCTTCGTCAATGTAGACGGGGACTCGATTGTCTTCGGAATCGCCGGGAACCTGGGAGAAGACGAGGCCGTGACGTTCTTCTTGGACACAGGGGCCGGCGGAACCTACTTCCTCAATGGCCAGTACGGGACGACTTACCTCAACTTTTCGTCTAATCCGATTCTTCTCCATGTGGACCTTCGTCCCGACTATCTTCTGAGCATCCGGCGGACAAGTGGGGGCATTTACGAAGTCCACCTTTTCGATATGAACTCCGGCACGGGCGTCACCCTTGGGTTCAGCAGCCAGACGGCGTTCGACCTCACCGGAGGCGGCCGTTTCGCCATCGATAACTCGAACACCGGCGGCGTGACCAATCGATACGCGAACCAGGTGCTCGACGCAGAGAATGTGCTGACAGGAATTGAACTTCGGATTCCCGCGGCCTCGATCGGCGTTGAAGCTGGGGAACAGATCGGCCTCGCGGCAGCCTTGATGAACGGGTCCTCCCCGCAATTCTCCAACCAGACGATCCCGGGGCTGCCGATGGGCGAGTTTGCCTCCGACGTCGACTCGCTGACCTCTATCGGCCGGGCATTGTTCCTGATTCCACCGGCCGTCCGGGGCGGCTGGATGCTGTATTAGGCGACGGCGAGGGGCTTGACGGTCCCTGCCCGATGGCCTATCAATGGACTGACGGAGTGATCGGGAAGGTCTATCGCGCCGGGGCGACCCGGGCTTATTCCGGTTGACCGCCGCCGGGTATCGGCAAGACGCTTGATAGTCCTGAACCTGGGACTGGGATACTTGGTCAGGGCGCTTGCAGGGGCGGAGCTAGCTGTAAGCGGGATGGAAGTCTTTGGAGAAGAAAGCACGGTTCTAATGCCGATTATCAACTACCGGACACGCGAAATTAACTGCAAGATCGTCTACGTCGGCCCAAGCCTCGGCGGCAAGACCACCAATATCGCTGCCATTCACGGGATGATTCCGGGCGAGAATAGAACGCAATTGCAGTCCATCGACACCGAGGGCGACCGGACACTGTTCTTTGACTATTTCTCGATGGATCTTGAAGAAATCGCCGGATTCAAGACTAAGTTCCTGATCTACGGCGTCCCCGGTCAGCCCTACTACCGTTCGACCCGCAAGATGGTGCTCAATGGCGTCGATGGCCTTGTTTTCGTGGCCGACAGCGACAAGTCGCGCCTTCAGGACAACCTCGATTCCCTCGAGGACCTGAAGTCCATGCTCGCCGAGTACGGCTACGACTACGAGACGATTCCCCTGGTTTTTCAGTACAATAAGCGGGATCTGTTCTTCATCACGCCGGTCGAGGAATTCGAAGAAGTCGTCAACGACCGCGGCTGCCGATCCTTCGAGGCGATCGCTATCCAGAACAAGGGCGTGGTCGAGACCTTCCGTGCGGTCTGCGCCGAAGTCATCATGCGGCTGAACGCCACCCTGAGCCAGCAATACGGCTCCTTCAAGTCCTAACCAAGACTCTTACGAGGTTTTTGTCCTCCCATGGTTCCCCCATCTCCCCCGCATAAGTCGTCTGGCACCGGCGTTCGCAAAATGGGCGCGGCAATGGGCATGCAGCCCTCAAACGCCCAGTTCTATTCGATGTCGAACGAAGTTCTGGAGATCATGCACGAGGGGTTGGAGCAGCTCGTGAAGGACAGCCGGGCGCGCTGTGCCCTGGTCCTGGACCGCACCGGCTGCATTATGGCCTCGGCGGGGGACTTCCACCCGATAAACCCTTCCACGATGGGGGCGACGGCCGCCGCGACGATCGCGGCCCTGAACCGAATGGTCTCCCGCGCCAGCAGTCCGGAAGTCTCGGTCAAATTCTATGGCGCAGAGATCGACAAGATCCACTTCGTGCTCCTGGGCGAGCGCCTGGTCCTCTGCCTGCTCCACAGCCGGCACGTGACCAGCGGCCAGATTCGCTCCGCCGCCCGGACCTTCGTGAGCAAAATTGAGCCAGAAATCGAAGCCGACAAGTCCGCAGTTCGCGACCAGGAAGCAACCCTCCTGGAATCCGTCAACTACATCGAGACAAAGCTGGACGAACTGTTCAAAGATAAGTTCTAGCGTCGAAATCCTGAATCCCCACCGTTCCCACGGTTTTTCAACACTTGTGCCCCTTGGAAAGGCCCTTTCCAGGGGGCTTTTTTTGGGGCACGGAACACCCCCTCTCGGGCGGGTCAATCCTTTTCTTGCCAGAATGCTGCGAGCCGAATTCAGTGCATCTGAAGTGCACAATCCGCATTGACCCTCCCTAAACCTTCCGGCAACTTGGCTCAACCGACTGGATGCAGGCCCGCGCGAGTGAGTTTTGCTCGTGTATTGCGGACCGGATTCCGTCGTGGATCGAAGTCCCGTTGCTTAGAGCGCTGGCAAGTTTGTGGTTGACCCCTTTGGGGGGGCTTTTTACCCGTCAACGGAGCAGCCTCAATAAGGACCGCAAGCCGCATCGGAAACCGATTCACAGGACAGGCTGGAGAGCCTCTGGGGGAGAGCGCCATAAGCGCTGTTGGACGAATGTCCATGTCGAGACGATTCTCCAGCCCGGGCCACCCGTTTAGGGGACACCACGAACGACGAAAGTTCATCTGTAGATGGCGACGCTGAAAAAGTGTTTGGGTGTTGATCTGGGAACCAGCGCGGTCAAGGTCGTGGAACTGGCCGTTGACCGCACGGGCGTGAAGGTCGTTAAGGCCGCGTCCATGGAGACCAATATCGATCCGTCCGCTCCTGCCGAGGAGCGCCGGACCGCTGTTGCCAAAACCCTCCGCGATCTCATCCGCAAGAACAAGATCAGCACGAAAAACGCTGTCTTTGCGATTCCCGGACAGAAAGTCTTCATTCGGCGGTTCCGCCTGCCGGAGACGACCGAGGAGCGCCTTGAGCGCATCGTGACCTACGAAGCGCGCCAGCAGATCCCCTTCCCGCTCGATAAGACAGACCTTCAATGGCAGTTCTTCCCCGTTCCCGAAGACAAGGAAGTGGAAGTTCTGCTTGTTGCCGTTCGGCACGACGAAGTGACGGATTTCATGTCGCTTGTCGGCAAGACCGGCCTGAAGCCGATTTTCATCGCGGTCAGCTCGTTCGCGATCTTCAACACACAGGCTTTCCTTACGAAGCCTGCCGCGGCGATCCTCGAAATCCTCGCGCCAAAGAAGAAGGCGAAGCCCAAGAAGGAAAAGAAGCCGAAGAAGGCAAAGAAGAAGAAGGGCGAAGCCGAGGCTCCCGAAGAGGAAGTCGTCGCCGAGGAACCGATGGACGACGACATGTCGGCCGACGAGTTCGTCTATGAAGAGGTGAAGGGCTACGTCAATATCGGCGCGGCGGCCATGGATCTGGCGATCGCCCGCGAGGGCAAGAAGGCCCTGCTTGGCTTCTCCCGCTCCGTTCCGACGGCTGGCAACGAGATTACCCGCTCGGTCATGGAGGCTTGCCAGATTTCCAGCTTCCACGACGCAGAGCGCATCAAGCGCCATCAGACGCGCCTGATGACCTTCGATTTCGAATTCGAAGAAGATCCGAATATCAATCACGACGCTTGCAGTGCAGCGACGCACAGCGCAGACCGAATGATCTCGGAACTGCGGCGATCGATCGATTTCTACATTTCCCAGCCCGACGGCATGGCTGTCGACTCGCTGGTGCTGTCCGGCGGCCAGGCATTGCTGCCCGGCATGGATACGTACATTGAAGAGAAGCTGACGCTTCCGACGGAGACGCTCAAGGAGCCTCCCGAGGATTCAGCCCTGACTTGGCCAGATCCCTCAACGCCGATCACTTCCTACGTGGTGGCCATGGGTCTGGCGCTCCAGGGCGTCGGCATGAGCAGTCTCGATGTCGACTTCCTGCCGGAAGATCGCAAGATCACGCGTGACTTCCCCTACAAGAGCGTCGCCATCATGGTGGTTCTCCTTCTCGGCATCATTGCGATGGCCTCCCGGGCTGGCTTGAATTACACGAGCCAGTACCAGGCGGAAGCCCAATCGCTGGAGACGCTCATCAAGGAGCGCAGCAAGCAGGATACGCTGGCCAACCAGGTGCAGGCGCAACACACAGAGATAGCTGGCCTCTACAAGACCTTCGACAAGGGCGTCGTCGATCGCGAGTATTGGCTGAAGTTCCTCGCCGAGGTGGCCGAGGTGAAGCCCCCGGAAGTGCTGCTCGATCGCGTGTCTCTCAGCAGTCTGGGGCAGGTCACGATCGTCGGCCTGAGCGAGACGCAGCGTTCCGCAGCGGATTTCACCGAAGCGCTTCGTAAAAAGATTCAGAACCCCCTGCAGGCTCCGACTCTGGAAGCCGTCCAGGCGACGCGTGATGCGCGCTATGAGCAGCCTGTGTATCGGTTCCAGATCTCGCTGCAGACCAGTGACAAGATTAACATCCTGGATGTCGTACCACAGGGTGAAGTAGCAGAGTAAGAGCACGTATAGTGGCACGGCCTGGCCGTGGGAGCACAAGGAATGGATAAGGAAAAACTCATACTTCTTGGCAAGAAGTTGATGAAGCGGGCCGATCGCGTCGCGATCGTCCTGTTTCTTGCGCTCCTGCTCGCGACCGGCTACATCTGGTTCCGTGAGACGAACACGACGATCCCGCCCCCAGAGCCGACCCAGTTGAAGCCTTGGAACCAGGCCATCCCGAGCCCCGAATACGAGAATGTCGTCGATCAATTGATGCAGGACCAGACCGACATCACTCAGGACCCGGATGTTCGGATTATCGTTCAGAATAATATGTTCGACTTGAAATCGGTCCGGAGTCAGGCCGAGCAGGAACGGCAGATTCGCCAGGACTATCAGGAAGCGGAACGGATGTTCTTGAGTTCGGACTACGATGGAGCTCTTGAGCGTCTGAACACCATCCTGCAGCAGAATCCGAATCACACGAAGGCGTTGGAGTTGAAGCAACGGATTGAAGATGCGTTGGCGCCCCCGTCCGAAGGCGAAGCCGAGGGCACGGAAGGCGGCGACGCAGCAGCACCTCCCGAGGGCTGATTTCGGCCCGCTGGAGCATTGAAAACGGGGTCTGATGACCCCAATGTCCCCTGACTGTCAGCTTGACACCCTCTGACCGGAGGGGGATGCGTTCCTGTAAGCCTTACTGTTGTCAGGAGCGACCTATCTCAGGAGAGCGACAGATCCTATGAGTCGGCACGTATCCAAAAGGTCTCTGATCACCCTCGGCCAGGGCGCTTGCGTGGCGCTGCTGGCGGCGGGCCTGGCTTGTTCCAGCGCCCAGAAGTCCACGTCCAGCGGCAAGGCTGAGCGGCCCGCGTCCCAAGCGGCGCTGGCCCAGTTGCCACCCGCGGCACAGCTCGAAGCCAAGCTCGATGCGGCCATGGAAGAGCTCAAGAAAGAGCACTTCGATGCCGCCCGTGAGCTGGTTCGACAGGCCGAGGCGCTGAAGCCGGGAGATTCGAAGATCAAAGAACTGAAGGCTCGCATCGATCGCGAGGAGAAGGAATTCCGCATCGAGCAGCGCCAGGACGAGATCGACGATGCCCTTTCCAACGCGAAGAAGGCGTTGAAGGCCAACGATTTCGACCAGGCCGAGCGCTATGTCCGTCAGGCCCTCGAGCTTGACCAGGGCAACAAGAAAGCATCCAAGCTGCTGGCCGATATTAAAGATGAACGTGCCGAGTATCAGGCCGAGCGGCTCGAAGATGCCGTCGAAGAGCGCATCGACATGGCCGAAGAGGCCATCGACGCCAAGAAATTCGACGTCGCCCTTAAGCACTACGAAAAGGCGGTCGAGCTCTCCCAGGGCAATGCCGCGTTCAAGGATGACTTGAACGATCTGCGGGCCGACATTCAGAAGGAACAGGCCGAGTACGAAAGCGCCAAGGTCGCCGACAAAGTCGACGCTCTCCTGGAAAAGGCCGAGGCGGAACTGAAAGCGAACAATTTCGAGCGCGCTCGCACTGCCGTGCAGGAAGCATACGCCCTCGACAAGAATAACAAAGACGTCGTCGATCTGCGTGGCGACATCGACGAAGCCGAGAAGCAGTTTAAGATGGAGGCGATCGATCGCCGCATCGACCAGGCCCTTGACCGCGCCGTCTCCCTCTACAAAGCCGACAAGTACGAAGAATCCATCGCCGCGTTCGAAGACGTTCTGAAGATCGACTCCGGCAACGCCGAAGCCAAGAAGTACATCGATCGGGCGAAGAAGAACATCGCCGCGATGAAGGCCGATGCCGCCGGCGAGAAGGTCGATGGTGCACTTGCCAAGGCTGAGCGTCTCTATGATGCCGGCAAGTATGAAGAAGCCATCGCTGCCTACGAAGACGTGCTGGCGATTGACAAGGGCAATTCCGACGCGCGCAAGATGATTGCCCGCGCCAAGAACGCGATCGCCGAACGCCAGTCCGAGAAGGCTGACGAACTGGTGACCAGCGCCGAACGCCTGATGAAGCGCGGCGATTATGAAGCTGCCCTCAGCCAGTTGGAAGAAGCCAAGAAGCTGGATCCGGAATCGAAGAAGGTCTCTTCGACCATGAACGATGTACGCAAGGCCATGGCCGAAGCGGAGAAGAAGGCTGCCAAGCCGGTTGCAACGCCGAAGCCGGTCGAAGTGGCCCAGGCCGTCAAGACTCCGAAGCCGACTCCCGCTCCAACCCCCGAGCCGACCGTCGCCCGGACACCGAAGCCGACTCCCGAACCCACCCCGGCGCCGACCGCGAAGCCCGAGCGCAAGCCGACTCGCCCGGAGAAGACCCCGACCGCTCGCGCGAACGAGACAAGCGCTGCCGACAAGGCTGCAGAGGCTGCCGCCAAGAAGGCTCGTGAAGAGAAGCAGCGCATGTTCGACGATCGGTTGGAGAAGGCCGAAGATCTGATCAAAGACGGCGAGTTCGCTCAGGCCGAGTCAGTGTTGAACGAAGCCCGCGCCATGGATGTGGATGCAGGCGAAGTTGCCAAGATGGAGCGCGAACTCGAATCGTCCCGCAAGCGCGCCCAATCCCAGGCCTTCGATAAGGCTCTGGACCGTGCACAGAAGCTTGCTGAGAATGAAAACTACGACGAGGCCCTTGCGGCTCTCGCCGAAATCGAAGCGACCTATCCCGATCGCGCCGCCGCCATTCAGGGCGTGCGCAAGAGCGTCGAAAACGACCGCGAGCGGGCGATGGCCGCCATGCGCGAGCGTGAAATGCGTGAACAGCGTGCCGAAGCCCGCCAGATGTTCGAGGAAGGCGTTCGAATCTACGAGCGCGACCAGGAGGATCTGGAGAATCTCGAGAACGCTCGCCAGAAGTGGATCGGTGCTCTTGAAATCGATCCCGATTATCGTCAGCCTGCCGTTTACCTTGAGCAGACTGAGAAGGCATTCAACGAGATGATGGCCGAGCGTCAGGCTCAGCGCGACTTCCAGGAGCGCGAAGCCGCAGCCATCGAGAAGATGAACACGCAGATTCCGATCAGTACCCTCGAACCGACTCCGCTTGCAGACTTCTTGCATCACCTTCGTCTGCTTTCCGGAATCGATTTCGTGCTGGCCGGCGGTGTGGATGCCCGCATCCAGGCCGCGTTCACCGACAAGCCACTTCATGAAGTGCTCGATGCCGTCCTACTGCCTATCGGTCTGAAGTGGGAACGCCGTCCGGGCGAAGACGTTGTCGTTATCACCCCGGACCTGCGCACGCAGATCTTCAAGGTCACGCCGGAGCAGGTGAAGACCATCGACTCGCTGCTGGATCGCGGTACGCTGCAGAATCTCCTCTACGGCGAGGGCGGTCAGCCCGTCCTTGAAGGCCAGGAAATCTACACCGACCAGCGCCAGAACGTCGTCGTCATCACCGACTCCTCGAAGAATATTGAGAAGTTCAGTCAGTTGATCACGGAGTTGGAGTCCCAGGACACCGTCGGCCTCGTCTTCAAGAGCTACATCATCAAGGAAGACAAGGCTGCCCAGGTGAAGGCGCTGCTGGAAGCGATCCTTCGCGCCGACGACCAGGCTCCTTACAACCCCGAGCGCAAGCTGATCGTCGAGGGCGGCGAGCTGATCATCAAGGACACGCCCGAGAACATTCGCAAGGTCGAGGAGATCCTTCAGGATCGCCAGTTCCTGCGCCAGATCTACAGCAACAAGCTGAGCGTGGCGACATTCAACCTGACTCCGATTCTCGACATCCAGGAGAACCCCGATCTGGCCCGTCAGTTCGGCGAGAACGTCAGAATCGTCGTCGAGACGCTCCTGTACGCGCAGGAAGGTCGCAGCAAGGCCATGCGCGAAGGCCGTCGCCTGTGGTATGACGAAGCGACGTTGCAGTTGACCATCACCGACTATCCGGACCGTCTTCAGATGGTCGAGGAGTTCATCGAGAGCCTGCCGCAGATCGAACGGAAGTCTCGTTCGAAGATCATCTTCTTGAACTGGGCGACAGCTTCGGAGCTCTCCACCCAGATCCAGACGTTCCTCGGCGGCGTTGCTACCACGGCTTCAGAAACAGGTGGCAACTCGATCACCAAGACAATGCGTGTGGAAGGCGAGCTTGAGTTCCAGGGCGCTTACTTCCGCGTCACCCGCGTCAATGAGAACGATGAAGCCGACGATAATGACGACTCCGTCGAACTCGTCGTCCGCACTGGCACCACCAGCCAGGACGTCACAATCGACGAGTTCCGTTCGGACTTCATCGAGGACTTTGAAATCGTCGCTGAAGACGTTGATCCTTCGGGCACGCCTGGTGAAGGCCGCGCCAAGCTGACCATTCGGTACGTGCCCGGCGGTGAGTCCAGTGCGAGCAATGAACCGACTCCGACGCCGGTCCCCGCTCCCGAGCGTACTGAAGATCAGGGCATCAGCATCGAGCCCATCGATAATCTCAATGCCCTTTGGCTGCAGTACCAGAGCGCGAGCGATCTGAAGGAAGTCGAGTTCTGGATCCAGACTCTCGACGTTCCGACACTGCAGGTCTCTCTCGAAATCAAGTTCGTCGAAGTCGTCGAGAACAAGGCCAAGCAGTTGAAGTCCGACTTCACGATTGGCAACCTGGCCGATGGCGTGTCGCTCTCCGACAGCATCGTGCGCAGTCGCTTTGCCCAGGACATGGACGAGTTCATGAACCCGTTCGAGCCGTTCCTGGAGACCGCGGGTAGCGCCAACTTGCTGAAGGGTGCCACGGTGACCAGTTGGATCATCAACAACGGCAAGTCGCCCATCTCTCTGACCCTGAGTGCCCTCGAAGCCCAGGGCGTGATCAACGTGGTCAACGCGCCGTCGATCACCGTGATCACCGGCGAGACGGCCACCTTCGACATCACGCGCGAGTTCGCAGGCGCCGGCACAACGACAGCCGGAGGTACCACCACTGGCGGTACCACAAACGACAACGACAATACCGATCAGATCGACACAGTGCAGCTCGAGGTCAGCCCGACAGTCACCCAGGCCGGCAATATTACTCTCGACCCGATCTCTGTCGAAATCGTCGACCTCGATCAGAACCTTGCTGGATTGCAGAGTCTAACCGATGCACTCGGTGGCAATGAAGAAGATGTAACCGGCGGCTTCTCCGACATCTACACCGCGGCGATCACGAGCGGTGGCATTGGCACGATCCGGAAGGAAATCGAGACCATCGCCCGCATCCGCGACGGAGGCACGGTGGTCCTCGGTGGCTGGCGCAACGAGCGCATCCAGAAGCAGGATTCTGGCGTGCCCATCCTGCGCGACATCCCGTGGGTCGGCAAGATCCTGTTCAACCGCAACCAGGAGACCAGCGACCGCATCACGCTGCTTGTCTTCCTCACCGGCTCGGTTGTTCGCGACTAACCACTCGCCCAGCAGTTAGCCTTGAATCCGCGCCCCGGCCTTCTAACCATGGCCGGGGCGCATTGTTTCATCCAACACCCTTCCAAGGAAATCTCAGGTGACAAAGCGGAAGCTCTTCCTCCTCGACGGCCACTCCCTGGTCTACAAGGCCTACCACGCCATCACGGCCCTCACCACATCGAAGGGAGAGCCAACCGGGGCCATCTTCGGCTTCCTGCAGATCTTCCATCGCCTTCATCGAGACCACCAGCTGGAGCACATTGCCGTCGTCTTCGATCCCCCGGGAAAGACCTTCCGGGCTGACGTGTTTCCTGAGTACAAAGCCAATCGTCCGCCCCAACCGCCGGAGTTGACTCAGCAGTTCACCGTACTCCGCGAACTTCTGCAGATCATGAATGTGCCGATGTACGAGATTTCGCCTTACGAGGCAGACGACGTCATCGCCACCCTGGCCAACTGGGCCGTTCAGAACGGCGGCGAGGCCTGCGTCGTGTCCGTTGACAAGGACCTGCTTCAGATCGTCCAGCCCGGTGTCACCGTCTTGCGCGAGCACCTCAAGAACATCGAACTCCTCGACGAGGAGGGGGTGCTGCAGAAGATGGGTGTCCGCCCTTCGCAGATTCCAGATTACCTCGGCCTTCTGGGCGACTCCTCGGACAACATCCCGGGCGTCCCCGGGGTAGGGAAGAAGCGCGCCACCGATCTGCTGACAGAGTTCGGCGACATGGAGACGATCCTGGCCGCCGCGGAGGGCAGAACGAAGCCGAAATTCTGGGCTTCTCTGGCAGAGAACGCCGAGGCCGCCCGCAAGTCCCGCGAGTTGGCGACGGTGAAATCCGATATCGATTTGGACGCTTCGTGGGATGCCATGGTGTGGACGTACAAGGGCTCCCCGGCTCTGCGAGAGATGCTCAGTCGCCTCGAATTCCGCAGCCTTCTCGATGAGTTGGGCGGCCAATCCATTGAGGATCGAACTACCGACTACGCCGTCATTCGCACGCCCGATCAACTGCGTCACGTTGCCGAAGGCATCCGCAAGGCCGGCCGCGCCTCTGTCGATACCGAAACGACAGGCCTCGATCCCTTCACGGACGACCTCGTTGGGATCTCCCTGTCCTGGGCCGACAATCAGGGTGTCTACATCCCCGTCAGCCTCTCGGAAAGCGACGGTCTCTTGTCGAACAAGGCTATTTGGGAAGCTCTGAATCCCGTGCTCAGCGAGCCCGCTATCCGCTGGGTCGCGCACAACTGGCGCTTCGACTACAAGGTGCTCCGCAAGGCCGGCTACGACGTCGACCAGATCGATTGCGACACGATGCTGGCCTCCTACCTGATCCACCCGGAGCGCGCCTCAAACGGCCTCAAGAACCTTTCCATGGAGATCCTCGGCATCCAGATGACCGCAATCTCGACGCTGATCGGCTCCGGCGACGACATGGTGACGATGGCAAGTGCGGACGTCGACGCGGTCGGGGAGTACGCCTGCCAGGATTCGGATGTGACGCTTAAGCTCTGGCGCACATTCTCGCCGCAGATTGACGAAGCCGGACTGCGCGAAGTCCACGATCAGATCGAAGTGCCTCTCGCGGCAGTGCTCGCGCGCATGGAACTGGAGGGCATTCGGCTCGATCGCCCTCACTTCAAACGCCTCTCTGCCGAAACGGAAAAGAAGCTCATCGAACTGACCACCGAAATTCATGAAATGGCCGGTCGCCCATTCAATATCAATTCGACGAAGCAACTGGCGGAGATCCTGTTCGAAGACCTCGGCCTTCCGACGCAGAAGAAGACCACGACCGGGTACAGCACCGACGTTACGGTGCTCGAGGCGCTTTCCAAGCTTCACCCCATGCCCGCGAAGCTGCTCGAATACCGCCAGTTGGAGAAGTTGAAAGGGACCTATCTCGACCCTCTGCCGCGCCTCGTTCACCCAAAAACAGGTCGCGTCCATACGTCCTTTCACCAGACTGTCGCGGCGACCGGCCGCCTTTCCAGCAGCGATCCCAACCTGCAGAATATTCCCGTGCGCACCGAGGCAGGTCGTGAAATACGTGCCGGCTTCATTCCGCGCGAAGACGGCTGGGTCCTTCTTTCCGCGGACTATTCGCAGATCGAACTGCGCATTCTGGCGCACATGTCCAGGGATGCATCGCTCTGCGAGGCTTTCCGCTCGGGCCAGGACATTCACGCACTGACTGCCAGCAAGGTCTTCAAGGTTGACCTCGACGCCGTGACCAAGGAAATGCGCACGCAGGCCAAGGCGATCAACTTTGGAATCATCTACGGCATGTCGGCCTTCCGGCTCGCGCGCGATCTGGAGATTCCCCGCCACACGGCAGAGCAATTCATCGACAACTACTTCGAGGTCTACGCAGGTGTTCGCGAGTTCATCGACACGACCTTGGAGGACTGCCGAAAGAATGGGTTTGTCACGACTCTCAAGGGGCGGCGTCGCTATGTGGGCGACATCAACGCCTCCAACGGCAATCGACGCCAGCAGGCCGAACGCATCGCGGTCAATTCGCCGATCCAAGGCACCTCGGCGGACATGATCAAGCTGGCGATGATTCGGATCGATCGCGAGATTCGCCAGCGCGGCCTCGAGGCGCGGATGATCCTGCAGGTCCACGACGAGTTGATCTTCGACGTTCCGCAGGATGAACTCGAGGCCTTGAAGCCGATCGTTGTCCAGGAAATGCAGGCTGCTCTTCCGCTCGACGTGCCGATCCAGGTGGATGTTTCATCCGGTCCGAACTGGGCGGATGTGTAGTTCCTGTACCGATTCTTTCGGGGGCGCACAAAAAAGCGCAAACCAACCCCAAAACTGTCCCGGTTTTTGCAAGGAGAAGCGATGATTCTGGGCTTGACGGGCTCAATCGGGAGCGGAAAAACTTCTGTCGCAACGATATTGCAGCAATGCGGCGCCGTCATTATTCGGGCGGATGTGATTGCCCGCGAAGTCGTTGCTCCCGGAACCCCTGCTCTCCAGGAAATTTCCCGCCGGTTCGGTCCCGAGGTCGTCACGAAGGACGGCAGCTTGGACCGTCAGAGAATGGCGGACATTGTATTCCGCGATCCCACCCGCAGAAAAGAGTTGGAAGAAATCATCCACCCAAGGGTGCGTGAACGCGAAGAAGAATTGATCCGCCGGTATGGCGATCAACCGATGGTGGTCCTGGAAATCCCCCTTTTGTACGAAACCGGCGCGGAAGAGATGTGCGATGCCGTGGCGGTGGTGACCGTGAATGAACGGGAACGCGTGCGGAGGCTGGTGGAAGACCGGGGAATGAGCGAGGAAGAGGTACGGCGACGGTTACAGGCCCAACTCCCACAAGAGGAGAAGGCTCGACGAGCCGACCACGTGATCGACAACAGCGGATCGCCCGAAGCGACTCGCCGCCAGGTCGAAGAACTCTACAAAAAGCTGACAAGCTCGCTCTAAGGCCCTATCCTTTGTAAGAGGACGAGAGACAGTAAACCGCAAATCCATCTTCCCCTTCCAATCGGCATCCGGGCATCGCCTGTCGGCCGTGGCATCCTGCCACCGAATCCAACCTGCATTTTAGCGCATTCCTTGAAGCGCACCATTCCATAACACGTAATCAAGCACTTCGGAGGAGATATTCCGAATGAGAAAGAAGAAGAGCACAGCTTCCAGTTCTGCCGAGAGCAGCAACACCACGCGTCCGCGCCGTCGTCGCAAACCGGCCCAGCCCAAACAGCCATTGCCGCGCGATGCCGACGGCAAGCCGTACGATCCCGATGAGCTGATCCCACAGGAAGACGAGGAGATCGAAAACGGCGAAAACGGGCGCGATGAAGAAGCCGCCGGCGACGACGGCGACCAGGAGAAAATCATTCTCGACCTGGCCCAGTTGAAGCGCATGACGGCCTCGGAACTGGCGAAGCTTGCCCGCGACCTGAAGGTCGAAAACGCCGCTGGTATGCGGAAGCAGGACTTGATTTTCCAGCTTCTGCGCGCCACATCCGCCCGCAACGGCCAGATGTATGCGAACGGCGTGCTGGAAATCCTGCCCGACGGTTTCGGATTCCTTCGTTCCGCCAGCTACAATTACCTGTGGTCTCCGGACGACATCTATGTCTCCCCGTCGCAGATTCGCCGTTTCGGCCTGCGCAAGGGCGATCTCGTCACCGGTACCGTCCGTCCCCCAAAGAGCGGCGAACGTTACTTCGCACTCCTCAAGGTTGAGACGATCAACGAAGGCGACCCGCAGGAAGCGCGCAACAAGATCCTGTTCGACAACCTGACGCCTCTGTACCCGGAAGAGCGCCTGAAACTCGAAACAGCGAAGGGCAAGCTGACGACCCGTTTCATGGATCTCCTGACGCCGCTTGGCAAGGGCCAGCGCGGGCTGATTGTTGCTCCGCCGCGAACCGGCAAGACGGTTCTGTTGCAGGACATCGCGAACGCCATCACGACCAACCATCCCGAGGTCTTCCTGATCGTCTTGCTCATCGACGAGCGTCCCGAGGAAGTCACCGACATGGAACGCACCGTGAACGGCGAGGTGATCAGCTCGACGTTCGACGAGCCGGCCGACCGCCACGTTCAGGTTGCAGAGATGGTGATCGAGAAGGCCAAGCGCCTTGTCGAGCACGGCCGCGACGTTGTGATTCTACTCGACTCGATTACGCGCCTGGCTCGTGCCTACAACACCGTCACGCCTGCTTCCGGCAAGGTTCTCTCCGGCGGTATCGATGCGAACGCTTTGCACAAGCCGAAGCGCTTCTTCGGCGCCGCCCGTAATATCGAAGAAGGCGGCTCGTTGACCATCGTCGCCACGGCGCTGATCGAAACCGGATCGCGCATGGACGACGTCATCTTCGAAGAGTTCAAAGGTACTGGTAACTCCGAGATTCACCTGGATCGCAAGCTGTCCGATCGCCGCATTTTCCCGGCCATCGACATCATGCGTTCCGGCACACGCAAAGAGGAGTTGCTCATCCCCGAGAAGCACCTGCAGCGCATCTGGCTCCTTCGCAAGATCCTGCACGAGCTCAACGTTGTCGAAGCTGCGGAGTTCCTCTATCAGAAGCTACGCCAGACGGACAGCAACGACGAGTTCCTCGACACAATGAACCAGTAATCGAACCAATCGGTCGGGAAGGCCGCCGTCCGGCGGCCTTCCTTCTTTTCTCCCCTTCGGAACGAGGTTGAATGAAAGCGCGCATCCATCCCCCGCAGAGTCCTCTCGGCGGAGTCGTCGATCCGCCCTCCTCGAAGAATTATACCACGCGTTGCATCCTCGTCAGTTGCCTCAGCCACGGGCGCAGCATCGTTCATAAGCCCGCCGTGCAGGACGACGCCGTGGCCATGGTGCGTTGTTGCCGACAGCTTGGCGCGGACATTCGCGCTGAGGAATCGGATGGCCGCGAGATTGACTTTACGGTCGAGAACGCTGCAAAGATCGACCGATTGATCATCAATGGATTCGGCGCGCATCCGCTTCCGCCTCCACCCGGTCTCCCGATCGACCCGATGAACGCGGGCACCGTGCTGCGGCTTCTTCTCGCCGTCGCTGCGTTGGCCGAAGGCGCGGTCAGCTTCGACACCGCCGAACACAAAGAATCCCTGGGGAAACGCCCCAACCGCGATCTGCTCGATGCCCTCGAGCAACTCGGCGTTCAGGTCGAAGCGCGCACCGATGAAGGCTGCCTGCCGATTTCACTGCGCGGCGGCGATCGAATCGGGCGCGAACTGCACCGGCGTCGCATGCACGAGAAGCTACCGGAACACGAGCCTGTTCCGGTCAAGGTCTCCGGCGCGGTCAGCAGTCAGTTCCTTTCGGCCCTGCTGTTCATGGTGCCGTTGCTTAATCAGAACATTGCGATCGAAGTCACCGGCGAGCTTCGCAGCAAGCCGCTGATCCGAACGACATTGTCCGTGCTGCAAGAGGCCGGCATCGCCGTGGAGTCCAGTGGCGACTTGATGCGCCACGTGATCTACAAGGACCAGCAATACACCGCGCGCGAGTGGCACGTTGCGGGCGATTGGCCGGGCTCATCGGCGATTCTCGCTGCCGCGGCCGTGGTCCCGGGTTCAAAGATTGGTGTGCGCCGCTTGCGTGAAGATGAACAAGGCGAACGCGCCAGCGCAGGCTTCTACCAGGCGATGGGCTGTACGATCGAAAGCGCCGACGATGTTCTGACGATCGCTGCGCCGCAGGACGCACCCCTTCAGGCTGCGGAGATCGATGGCGACAAGTGCACCGATGCCGTTCTCGCGATGATCGGCGCGGCTTGTCTTGCAGAGGGCGAATCGCGCCTCACAGGCATCGGCAACTTGCAGTTCAAAGAATGCGACCGCGTCCGCGAACCCATTCATGAACTGCGGCGGATCTTC
Source organism: bacterium (assembly GCA_020444065.1). Classification (NCBI taxonomy): domain Bacteria; species bacterium. The sequence continues at coordinate 510,174 of JAHLLQ010000002.1, forward strand.
AAGGAATCGGGGATCGAAAACTCAGCAGATCGCCTGCGCTGGTCGCCGGATGAAGATCCGGACACGATTTCGATCGAGGGCAATCCCGATGGGTTTGTCGGAGGTATCGAAGTCGATGGTCGCGGCGATCATCGCGTGATCATGTTGCTGTCGATCGTTGCCCTGCGCTGCAAAGAGGGCCTCACGATCCGCGGCGCCGAACACGTCTCCAAATCGTTTCCGCAATGGTTTGAGGTTTTGCGTCAGCTTGGTGTGCAGGTCGACGAAGACTGAACAGCCTCAATTCGCTCCGCGATCACTGCATCGCGCGCCACGTTTCCACGCGATAGCGGAATGTCACCGGACGCAGCGCCCGGTTGTGCGGCGAGCGTGGGCTGAGCCCACCGAAGAGCATCGCTTCCATTAGCGATCCCGGCGCCAGCACAACATACGACGAACGCTCGAACACACGATCCGACTCCAGGCGATACCGAGGCGCGGTGTCAGCCGTTCCGTAGAGCGTCATCATCATGTGCAACTCGCCGTCATCCCCTCGAACAGCCGGCGCGACGACATGACTGCGATTCAGCAAGTACCGCGAGAGCAACGTCGGCGAAAAGGAATCGGGCCTGAGTTGCGCTTCAACACGTACATGATCGCCATTCACTGCGAACGGGCTTGCCAGGCGAATGAACGTCTTGTTCGTATTCATCCGCGGCAGAAGATCCCCACGATACCACGTCCGGGCGCGCAGCCCGCTCTCATCGAAGAATGACAGTTCCATTTCCGAACGCGCAGGCCACGACGCCACATCTGCGCGGAACTCGATGCCCGTGATTGTCATCCCCGGCGATGTCTTCATGTCGCGGGCCCAGACCTCGCCCCGATACAAGCCAACGACGCCATCCATCTCTTCTTCTGCAGTTATTGGTTCGCTGACCCAGCCTGCCACGACCGGCGGAACCACGCGCGAGCCCCAGTGGTTCTCGTGGGAGAAGACCAGGAATAGGTCCTCGGGCTTCATCTCCGGCTGCGACTGGAACGGCTCGAACTGAACCTTCTCTGCAATGCCCGAAGTGCGGAAGAACGCCGCCGTCTGAACCCAGGGCTCCTCGAAGTGATTCGTGTAGAGCACACACGGGCCCGCTTCGCTCTCCGCCAGATGCCTGCCGGCCTCCAGCAATTGCGATGTCGCCTGTTCGCACGCCGTGTACTGCTCGGCATTCTGATGCGCGTAGGCCACGAGGCAGATTCCATGGATGAGTTCGAGGCCGAAAAACAGCCCGATGACGATCGCCAGCAGGGGAGCGGCGCGCCGGGGCTGCTTGCGCCACAGAAGCCATCCGAGAAGAGCGGCCGAACCTACGCCACCCACGCCCATCATCGGTACGTGACGCAGTAACGTCGGACGCTGCCACAAGATAATCGGAACGCACGCCAGGGCCAGGACAACGGCGCCGATCGCAGCGGCCAGCACAAGAGTCCCGTTCGGCCGTGCAAAACGCGTTCTCACCTGCTGGACGGCGGTGCGCCACAGATCTTCGCAGAACACCCCCGCCAGCACCGCGACGAATGGCGTGTAGATCACCATGTAGCGCTGCAGCGTGATGCTCCACATTGTCAGCAGACAGAATGCCGCGCTGCCCATCCCGAGCGTGATTGCGTAGAACTCGAAATCGCGAAGGTTCGTTCGGCCCAGCAACCCCCGCAAGAACTGCCAGGCTGCCACAGGGATCGCGACAAAGACCAGCGGGCCCCAGGCCTCCAGGAACGTCATCGAAGCGTAACCGATCGATCCGCTGATCACGTTCCAACTGAAGGAGAGCTCACCATCATACCAGTAGATTTCGCGTGTCGCCCACGGTTTGAAGTACATCAGCCCCGGAATCGAGACGACGATCAGTACCGCGGCCAGCCATAGCGTTCCGGCCGGCCATCGTTTGCCCGATCGGCTCCGCCACGCGATCAAAGCAAGCGCCACGACCGCTCCGCCGAGATGCGCCACCGCGCTGATCTTTGTCAGGGCGGCGATCGCCATGCAGAGGGCGGCCACGACTCCCCACACGATGCGACGCACGCCGCAGGAGCGAAGGAAGTGCAGCAGCGCAACCGCCATCCAGGCGACTACCCATGCGAAGTATGAATCGGTTGTGTGAAGGCGCTGCCAATTGGCGAAGTGCGTCTGGAAGTCCGGGAACAGCGAGGGTCTTGCCAGCAGCGTGAAGACAAGGGCGGCGGCGGCACCTGCCCACGGCCCGCGCCTGCCGAGTCGGACAAGCTCCATGATACCGCCCACGGCCACGGCGAAGAACAGGATCTTGATTCCATGCAGCAGAGCGGGATCCAGCCCTCCGAAGCCGTGATACAGGAGCAGTTGCAAAAAAAGCCCCGGACCGAACCGATTGTCGGAGGGCGTCCAGAAGAGATCCCAGAACGCGCCGAACTGGCCACTGCCCAGCGCGGCAAACATCTTCTGCGCCCGCTCGTAAAACAGCCCATCATCGATCAATGACATCGGCAGGAAGAGCGTGTGTCCATAGAAGGCCAGCGCCAGTGCCACGGGAAAGAGCACGCGGAACCAGACCGGCCAGCGTGGCCGTTCGTGGAAGAGATCAGGGATGGCGCGTTCGTTTCTCATCATTCCGGAGTGCTAACGTGTTGCCGCAGGCCGGACCGGGTCAATGGCAAGCAATCCCGCGAATTGGCCTGATTCTGGAATAGGAGCATGAAGAAATCAGGTCCATGCAGGGCCTCAGATTGCGCAGAGAAGGGTCGTCAAACATCGTCATGTTGCGTAAGGTTGACCAGATACTGTCCTTTTACCTCCCTCCCGTCACGAGGAGAATCTTCCTGGCCCTCTGGGGAATCTGGCTCTGCCAGGCCCTTCTGGAGGCCGTTCTGCCGGGTGTTGCAAACTTCCTTTATGGAATCCTCGTCCTTCAACCCATCGACATTTTCCCGCGATTCATGCTGTGGCAGTTTGCCACATACGGATTCCTACACGGCGGGTTCTTTCACATTCTGATGAACTCGATCGCGCTGTTCTTCTTTGGCGGCCTGGTCGAGCGTGCCATGGGTGGCAGGCGGTACACCTGGTTCATCCTGCTCGCGATCATCGCGGGCGGAATTGCCCATGCCGCGATCTATGGGATCTCCGGCATCATCGACAACGCGAGCTATGCCCACATCGGGCTAGTGGGATTCTCCGGAGCAGTCTTCGCCATTCTGGTCGCCTGCTACTTTATCGTTCCGAATGCAACCGTCTATGTGTACGCCGTGATCCCGATGAAGCTGAAACACATGGTCATCATCTTCCTTGTCCTGGAAGCCTTCTGGGCCCTTTCATCCGGCCTGAATTCCGGGATCAGCCACATTGGCCACCTGGCCGGCGCCGCCTCGGGATTCCTATTGGTCAAGAATCCAGGAATCCTGAACTGGCTTGCGAATCGCCGCTGGCGCGGTGGCGGCGGGGGAGGAGGACGCGGCGGAGGGAAGCGCGTCTCCTCGCGCCTGTCCTATGGGCATCCCGGCCGCAGCGCCAATGCCAGCGAACTCTACGACGATCCCCATTGGCGGCTGGACCAGTAGAATCCTTCCGCCGAGTGCTGCTCTCGCTTGACCCTTTCCGTGGTCTCGCCGACCATCCAATGTGATCCAGAAATCTGTCTGTACGATCCTTGGATGGAGGGCATCTACCCATGCATTCGAACCGCTATTGGCGCGCGGTCCTGCCGCTCGCCGCTATTCTGCTCATGCTGCTGGCCGGATCTGCTCCGGGCCAGAGCGCCGATGACCTGATCAAGCAAGCCAACAACACCTATCGCCAGGCCGAGAGAAACTTCCACAACGGCAAGCACCCGGAAGCCCTTAAGCTCGTCGAGGAAGCCGCCGCCCTTCTGAACCAGGCGAAGGAAGCGGACTCCGCAAACACGAAGATTCCCTCGCTGGACACGAAAATCACCCGACTGGCGGAGAACATTCGCAAGCGTCTCCCGAAAGAGGAAGAGCCCGCTGCGGCATCCTCGGGAGGGGACGAGGCACCGGCTTCATCTGCCGCCGGCCCCGGCGACAAGTTGCCAAGCGGCGTCTCGTATCGGTTGCGGGAAGTCGATCGTTTCCTGAAGCAGGGTGAGCGCGCCGCCGATCCTTCCAGTGAAGGACGCGATTCAGAATGGCGGTCCAAGACAGCGCGATACGGCGCCGAGCAGGGACGGAGTGCACTGGCGGAAATCGAAAGCAAGTTCTCCGGTCAGTACGATCCCAATCACCCCGATATCGTTGCGATGATGAAGCGCATCGAAGCGCTCGAGGCCGCGGCCGACAAGATTGAAGCGGATGCCGCCGTTGCCGGCCAGGCTGCCGAAGCGGCCAAGGCAGAATGCGACGCGTGGGTGACGAAGCTGAGTCCCTACATCACGAGTCGAGGCGGCGCAGACTATGATCCCGAGAAGTACTTCATTCCTTCGGCAACGCAGGACATGAAGGAGATGCAGGAGCGCCTGATGCATTACGCGGCCGCCGCCGAGGCCTATGCGGAATACAAGAAGGTCGCCCCGAAGGAAAAGACTGACCAACTCGCCCAAGTCGAACGCGACTTCGAGTATGCGCTGAAGTCCTTTGAGGAAGGCGTCGTCAGCAATGCCGAGTATAACCTCAGCGAAGCGGCCAGGGACCTCGAGTACACGCTGCAGTTCCTGCAGACGAACAAGGCAAAGGCCGACAAGGGCGAGGACTTCAACATTATGCGAAAGGACCAGCTCGAGGTTCCGACGAAAAATCTGGAACGTGGTGCTGCCCTCCTTGAACCCAACAACGCCGAGGTCAAGCGGCTGCGCAAGATGATCGAGGATATAAACAAACTTGATTCCGAACTGCGGCAGAAGCGCGTCGCCGATGCACGCATGATCCCGGACAAATTCAAGGGCAACGAGACCAAGGACATCAAGAAGATGGCGGAGAAGGTCGTCGCCAAGGACCGCCCAGGGGCAAAGATCAAGCGGATCACGATCGTCAGCGAAGACTGGAGCACCGAGAACGTGATTGAATTCACCGATACGACGCGCTCGGCCCTGCAGCACCGCGTCACACGCAGCGTTTCCGCACAGGTTGGCGCTGTTCTCGACGGCGATGGGCACATCTACACAGTCTACGTCGGCTCCGACCGCCAGCCCAATGGCAAGTGGGGACCGCTGAAGGGCCACATCATGTTCGACGATCCGATTCTCGAGAAGAACATCGACAAGTAGCAAAGACGCGCTGTTCAAAAAGGAGACGGGGTACTGCCGATCAGCAGTACCCCGTCCTTTCTTTCATCCTTGTCAGGCGAACAATCAGCCCTTCGCCTTCACCTCGGGCAACAACTCTTCGATCGACTGGAAGCGATCTTCGGGGCGCTTCGAAATCATGCGCATGATCGTGTCGCGCAGGTGTTTCGAGATGCGCTCCGAGAGTGGCGGCGGTGCGGTGTGAATGTGATGGTATTCGATGTTGCCCAGATAGAACGGCGGATTCCCCGACAATGTCTCGTACAGCATGATGCCGAGCGAGTAAATGTCGGTACGTTGATCGACCGGCTCGCCGATGATCTGCTCCGGCGCCATGTAGAGTGGCGTGCCGATCACGGCCGTCCCGCTCTTGGTGGATTCTTCGCCGCGCAGAATCTTTGCGATTCCGAAGTCGGTGATCTTCACCGCATTGGAATTCGTGATCATAATGTTCGCCGGCTTGATGTCGCGGTGGACGATCCCTAGCCGGTGCGCGTAGCTGAGCGCGTCGCAGATCTGTAGGAAGTAGTAGAGGATCATTTCCTCGGTCAGCGACGTGCGCTCGGCCAAGATACGTTTCAGATCCGTTCCCTCGATGTACTCCATGCTCAGGAAACGCTTGTTATCGCTTTCGAACAGATCATGGATGCGGACAATGTACGGGTGCGAGAGCTTCTTCGCGGCACGCGCCTCGCTCTTGAAGCGCTCGACGGCTTGCGGATCGCTGCAGAGATAATCATTGAGCACCTTCAGCGCAACGATCTCATTGAGCATCTTGTCTTTTGCTTTGTAGATGATGCCCATACTACCGCGATTAATCTCTTCAAGAATCACGAAGCGACTGTCCTTGCTCAGGACCGGCAGCCCGCGACTGTCATCTTCTTCCTCCTGCTGCAGCTTCAGGCGGTACTTCAACTTGCGAAGTCGAGCTTCCACGTCGCGATAGCCCGGAGTGCGCTCGTTCAAGTGCTCGAGCACCGCGACCGCCACTTGCAATTGGTCGGATGCGTCCAGATCCGCTGCCAGACGATACAGAATGTCGCGGAGATCCTCGTCGACCGGCAGTTGCTTGAAGTTCTGCCACGCCATGTAGTGCATGTTCTTCTGCCAGTGGCAGAGACCAAGAATCTTCATCGCGCGGGTTTCGTAATTCTTGTGGTGCTGCAGGTCCTGGAGAATCTCGATCGCTTCATCCACAACGTTGTTTTTCAGCAGCAGCTTCACCAGCTTGAACTTCGCCTGCGGGTCGTTCTCCTGTTCGACGCGCAAATTATACAGACGGCGAAGGACATCGACATCGCCTTCGCTTGGTGCCTGTCGCATGGCTTGCTCGAAATCAGCGCTGGCCTTCGCCAGGTTGCCGAGCTGTTCGTGTAACTCACCGCGATCGCGTAGCAGAGCGACGTGCCCGAAGCGATCCACCGCACGATCGTGCAAGTCGATCACATCCTGGCGGTACTTCCCGGTGTGTTTCTCACGACAGGTAGCCAGTGCTTCACGTGTCCCCTCCATCTGGCCGTGCATTAGATTCAGAAGCGCGCGTGCCCGCGTGATAGCAAACGTCTGAATGTGTGTGAAAGGCTCGCCCTGCAAAGCCTCGATGGCTTGCGTGTAGAGGTGAATTGCGCGTTCGTCTTCTACGCCATCCTCCGCAAGCCCAATCGCTTCCCGGACATGCTCAGGGATATCGATCTGCATGGAGTCCTCGAAGCTTTGTTCCGGCGGCGCCTCGAGCTGCGTGTCGTCGAGTCGACGATTTCCAGTGCTAGATTCCTCGCGGGGAACATGGTGCGTCGAAGCGCGCGACGAGTCCGGGGCCGTAGGAATCGGAACCTCTCCGCTCGGCGAGGACTGCCGCATTTCAGGACTTTCCTGCGCGTGCGTGTACATCGGCGGAGCCTTCGAGTAGTCCACCGGAGACATCGATTGGTTCATGTCTCCCGACAGATGGGCTCTCACGCCAATGCCTTGCCGTTCACCGGGACGCGTGTCGCCGAGGACGGCGAATTGTTGCGGCGGGGCAAAGGTATCTTCCGGATCTGGTTCGCGCGGCGGACGAATGCCGCTGCTCGATGCCGAAGCCGGCAGCGGCGCCCCTTCCGGCGACGGGCGTGATTCTTCTTCGACTCCGCTGCGACGCCGCTTGTCGATCCGCCCGCGACGAGGCTTTGCACTGGTCCCCGTTCCGCCGGCCTTGCGACCTCCGCGCCGGCTGCGTCGCTGGCGTCTGCGCGATCGCCGACCACGCTCTTCTTCGGTCAGGTTCGTGTGCACGATCGTGATTGCTTCCGCCTGGCCGGTCTTCATGTCCTCTGCCGAAATCTCCATCACGCCGTCGGCGTTGATGAAGAACGTGACACGAATTCTGGGAACGCCTGCGGAGGCGGGCGGGATTCCGGTCAGCATGAACTTGCCAAGGCTGCGGCACTCCACCGCATCGTCGCTTTCGCCCTGGAGCACGTGAATGATCACGAACTCCTGGTTCTCCTCGGTCGTCGTGAAGGTCTTCGCCGCCTTGATCGGAATCGTCGAGTTCTTCTCGATGATGCGCGAGAACTTCTCGCCTTCGACTTCGATTCCGAGCGAATGCGGGGTGACGTCAAGAAGTGTCACTTCCTGGACTTTGCCTTCGAAGACGCCCGCCTGCGTCGCTGCACCCAGCGCAACAACCTCGTCCGGATTCACGCCGCGGAAAGCCTGCTGATCGAAGAACTCTTCGACGGCATCCATTACCAGCGGAATGCGCGTCGTCCCGCCAACCAGGATGACTTTCGAAATCTGATTCTTCTTCAGGTTCGCCTCATCCAATGCATGTTTGCAGCACCGGATGGTGCTGCGCACGAAATCTTCGATCAGATCCTCGAATTCATCGCGAGTGATCATGCGTTCGAGGTGAAGCGGCTGACTGTCGCGGTAGGCAATGAACGGAAGAGCCATCGTTGTTTGCGTCGTTCCGGAGAGCTCGCACTTCGCGCGCTCTGCGACTTCCTTTAAGCGACGCAACGTCACCGGATCGCGAGTCAGATCGACGCCGTGCTCGTCTATGAATTCCTCGACGATCACTGAGACAATCGCGTTATCCAGATCGTCGCCGCCAAGGCGCGAATCGCCAGTAGACGTTAGGACTTCGAACGTCTTTCCGTTAATCTCGAGGAGCGAAATATCAAACGTGCCGCCACCGAAGTCGTACACGGCAACAATCTCATCGTTGTCTTCGGAACGTCCGATGCCATAAGCCATCGCCGCGGCCGTCGGCTCGTTGATCAGGCGCAGCACTTCGAGCCCCGCCATCTCGGCGGCCTGAATCGTCGCCTGACGCTGTAGGTCATCGAAATACGCGGGGACCGTGATCACTGCGCGCACGATCTCCTCGCCTAGGTACTCCTCGGCGCCTTCCTTCATCTTCTTCAGGACCAGCGCGGAAATCTGCTCGGGGCGGTAGCCCATCCCGTTAATATCGATCAGCAGTTCGCTGTCGTGCGAGACAATCTGGAAGGGGAAGAGCTCGCCGGATTCCTCGACTTCCTCGAAGGAGCGCCCCATCAGACGCTTGATGCTTGAAATGGTGCACAGCGGATTAGTTGCCGCCTGACGTCTGGCGATCTCGCCGACGACCACGTCGCCACTTTCCAGGAAGGCGACGACGGATGGCGTTTTGTTGCTCCCCTCCGAGTTGGGGATGACCTCCGGCTCATTGCCCAGCACGATGGCCGCAACCGAGTTCGTCGTGCCGAGATCGATACCGATAATCTTATTGTTTGAATCCATGGAGCGTACGATCCGTGGTGGATGATTTCCCCCGCATAGCCAGTCCCGACACCCCTCGGTTCTCCGAGGAATCGGACTCTATCCGAGACAACTTGCGGACTAAGTGCAATACCAACTCACCCGCATGTTGGCGTCAAGTCCGCTCCCCCCGATTCCCCGCTGCCCAGTGATAAAAAGCAGAGCGCCGCCGGCTTCTCCGCTCGCCCCAAAGAACCTGCACCCAATTCGGATGCCTGCGGCGGGTCAAGAAGCCGACGGCGCTTGTAGATCTCAAGTGCCGGTTCGTCGGAACTCAGTTCTCGACGATCTGCATGGCCAGCGTCTGCCAGTCACTGGCGCCAACCGAGCCATCGCCATCGATGTCCGCGTTGAAGGCCAGGATCGGATCCAGGCTGCTGCCAAGCTCCACGTACTCCACCAGACGAACGATATCCGCAGCGTCTACGGAGGCATCGCCATTTGCATCGCCCCGAATCGGGATCACCACACGGAAGGCATCGAATCCTGTCGCTGTCTCAGACAGGTTACGGAAGCCATTCAGCGTCGTCACGTTGTCCCGGAATCCCAGATCGCTGGCGTTCTTCTTGGCGTTATCCACGTAGCAATCCCATGTCTGCGCGGCGAAGTCCAAGTAGACCGTGATCTTATACCAGGTGGAGGCATTTCCTGCGCCGAGCGGGACATTGGCGCTCACGACCGAGGAGAGGCCGCCGCTGCCATCGCCATTGAAAAGCTCAATGCCGTTGCCCGAGCTGAAATGCACGATCGCCGAAGCCGACTGATCCGTCGGATACGTCGCTTCGGAGAGCGTCAGAGAACTGCCTTCACCGCGGAAGTAACCCTCGATGAAGATTCCGTCGGCGGGCGGAGTTGTGATCAGGCTGGAGAAGTCCCGATCGAACTGGGCACTCTGAGACAGCGTTACCAACTGGTCACTGCCGTCAGGCGTTGTGCCCGTCTCCACCGTGGCGGTTCCAGCAACGAGATTCCAGCTTCCGACCGTATCCGGAGCATTGTAGGTGCCCGCGACGTAGTCTTCCGCGCCGCTGCTGCCGGAGTCTTCGAAACTGGTATCATAAACTACCTGATTGGCGAAAAGCGCCGCCGGCAGAGCCGCTGCCGCGAGGATCGCTTTCCACTTGAGTGAGGGATGTCGTTGCATCATGTACCTTCTCCACTGAATTGGAAGGCCTTATAGACCACATACTACAAGGCATTGTGCAACCCGATCCGTCGTCCGTCAATACAAACGACACGGATTTGACAGGAAAAATTGACATCTGTCACCAAGAATGCCGGAATCGCAATCAAGCGCGCTCGAGGCGGAACATTGTCAGCTCCGGCCGCACATTGAAGCGCACCTTCCGCAGATAGCCCAGGCCAGTGTTAATGTACACTGTCCGTCCCGGCGCCAATGGGATCTCCCCACGCGTGTACAGCTTGTTCTTCACCGGAAGCATCGGAGGCGGCAGGAACGGGGGCTTGCACTGGCCACCATGCGTGTGACCGGCCAGAATCCAGCATCGGAAATCCCCCCAGAAACCCATGTCGCAAACGTCGGGATTGTGGACCAGCGCCAACGTCGGGCGAGAAGGGTTCAGCAGCGACATCGCGTACGGGCCGTCCAATTGCCGCGCCCACAAGTCGTCCAGCCCCATGATCTGGAGCCCTTCGACTTCACCGACCTGATTCCGCAGCACCTCCACGTCATTCTCAACGAGCAGGTCGGCCACGGCATCTGCCATTTCCTTGTGCCGCCAGCCCGGACCGTAGTCGTGGTTTCCCATGATCGAAAACGCCCCCAGCGGCGGCCGAGGCAAGTGCGCCAGCACTCGGCGCGCGGCTTCCATTGCGCCTTGGGACTTCGTTTCGACGATATCACCGGTCAAGACCATCAGGTCCGGCTTCAGGTCCTGAGCCATCTTGAGCGCACGGATCAGGTAGTCAGATTCGACATGCGGGCGGCCCGTGTGCAGATCGCTCAACTGCAGCATCGTCTTGCCGACCAGGCGATCAGGCAGGTTCTCAATCGGGAGCGATCGTTGGACTGTCTGCAGCCAATGTGGCTCCACGAGCGCCGTGTAGCCCAACAGCCCGGATGCAGTCAGAGCGCACCCGCCCAGTCCCATCAGGAACCGGCGCCGAGTCAGGAGTCGCTTCTTCGGTTGAGGTGTTTCTTCGGATTGCTGATCCATCGCCAATCCCCCGTGTGCAACCTTCCCCCACGACCTGAATGGGCGTAAACGCAATTGGTCAACGAGAATCAGATGTTCGTTCGATACGCGATCACGACGGCGTTCATCTCCGCGATGGAGAGAATCGTGTCGTGATCGGTATCCGCCGAAGGCGGCACGGGTCCGATGCCCCGGAATCCGAGAATCGCGGCATTCAATTCAAACAGCGTCACTTGCCCATCGCCGTTCTCGTCCCCTGGAACCGGAGGAGGAACCGGCGTTGGCGTCGGCGAAGCCGTCGGGCTGGGCGTCGGAGTCGGAGCACCGGGCACGAAGGAATACTGCAGGCACCAGTCGAACAGCACACCCGTATCCTTGGAGACGTGATCGGAGACGTTCAGAGTCCAGACTCCGAAAACATCCTCCCCATCGAATGCAGCGAGCGCCTCATTGGGCCGGAACTCGCCGGCCATCGCCAGCCCGGACGGTTGGCATTCGTCCTCCGCCAGCGTTTGCGCCTCGTCCGACAGAATAACATCCAGGCCATCGCCCGGACATCCCCAATTGTCGATACCCGGAACTCCGGGACGATCCAGCAGCGTGATCTCCCGGCCCGTTTCCTCGTGGCGCAGCGTCACAACCAGGTCGCCGACAAATGAATGATCCACCATCAACATGACATCCAAGTCCAGGATTGCACCTGAATCCGGCACCAGGAAGGAATCCGCAACGCCGGCCGGCAAATTGTCCGGAATGTCGATGGGTGCGGGTGGCCATGCGCAAAGCAAGATCGGCGGAGGAGTCGGGCTTGGTGTAGGAGTCGGCGTCGGTGGCACGGTCTCCGGGATCAGGCACCACTCCGTTACATAGCCCGCTTCGCCCGTCGCGCGATCTGAGACGGCAAGTGTCCAATCTCCACCGATCGTCTCACCCGCAAAGCTCCCGAGGTTACCCCAAGGAGAGAGAATGCCGGAGATCGCCGGTGGCGCGAGGTTGCACATGAACTGGGCGGGCTGCAGGGCGCTGTCATCCAGGATCACATCGATGTCGTCGCCCTCGCAGTAATACGGGGCTCCCGGCCGATCCAAGAGCGTAATCGATGTGCCTGTATCTTCGTGCCGCAATGAAATCACCAGGTCGCCAACACGCCCATGGTAGGCGGTCAAAGACACTGCCAATCCCACGATCACATCGCTACTGACAATGCTGAGACTATCCATCGCCCCTGCTGGATCATTGTCCGGTATTGCCAATGTGCCCGGCGGAATTTCGCACGCGAAGTGATTGAGGCGCGAGATATCCAGCTCGAGCGCATCGATCTCCGCGCTCGTTGCGAGACCGAGTTGAGAATCCGTATAGATTGGTTCGGAAGAGATCGTTCCCGTGGAAGGATCGTATTCAAGGATGACGTCGCTCCCAGCGGATGCCGGCAGGAACTGGGTCAGCGAATCGAATCCCAGTGCCCACATTCCGTCATCGCTGACACTCATTGCATTGAGATTCACATTGGGCGAAATCCCCTTGGCAGTGCCATCGAATGAGACTTCCACGAACCCCGATCCCGCCTCAAACTTCACTACGTCTTCGTCGGCGACATCCTCGTCTCCGCTAGGGAGAGAGAGTCTCACGGTGCTGTCGGTAGAGAAGTAGAACTTCAGAGGAGACTCGCTCATGACATAGAGCGCATCCAGATCGGCTCCGCGTGGAAGGCCATTCGCAGAGCCATCCCAGAACATGCTGTACGTCGAGCCGCTCCACAGGATGACATCCTCATCCGCGTACGGTATTCCGGCCAACCACGCATCGGCATCGAGCGAGAAGGCGATTTCTCCCGTCGCAAGAAAGGCGATCGCATCGATGTCTGCTCCCAATGGGAGATCATCGGACAATTCATCAAGCGCCGGGCCCCAGAATCCAGAGGCATTCCACGCTGCGGCCTGATGATCCATTCTCGGAACAGCGCCGAACGATCCATCGGCATCCGAGGATGCAACCAACAGGACGACAGTCGCTGAGACCGGCGCACACACCAGCGCAACGGCAGCAACGACACAACAAACGCCGCGCGATGCAATCATCGCAGGCTCCTTATCGAAATTCGAGTGATCAGAAATTTGTGTCCGCACCGCCAGGCACCGTGCCCGCCGTGCCGCCGGCCGCGCCATCCGTCGTCAGGTTCCCTGCGCGATAGCAATTCGTGCTGACTTGAATACCGCTGGTTGCATTCGAGTGCGTTCGGTTTCGGATCACGGAAACATCGTCAACGCTGCTTGGGGCATAGATTCCAAAAGAACCCAGGGTTGGGCCGCCCGTAACATATCCCCATGCGAGGTAGCAGTAGTTCTCCTCGATGTGACATCCGTTCCCATATGCATAAATGCACGCGGCGATCGAAGTAGATTCTGTTCCGTCGGAAAGCACCTGGTAGACTGTATTTCCCCGAACCACCGCTGCTCTGTCGGCCCGAATCCCGATGGCGGTCGAAGCGTAATCTGCCGCCGTGATTCCGTAGACAGAGTTTCCCGTGATCTGCGTGTATTGGCCCGCGCGAATACCGATCGCTTCGCTAAGCGAACCTCCCACTTCGACCACGTTCACCTGGCAATTGCGGACCACGGTCGTATCACCGGTGTGAATGCCGACGACGATGACGCTGTCCAACGAACTGGAGACTGTTGAGACTCGCGTGTTCTCGACAACTCCGCCATCAACATCCACTCCGTATGCGGTCCCGGTTCCCGAATTGTTCCGGTGATTCTCGACGACACAGTCGCTGATTATTGCCCCAAGTCCGGCCTGAATCCCAACGACGTTGCCGCTGCTGTAATTGCTGCTGAGCAGACACCGCCGAATCTGTGACGTGCTCGACACCTTGATCCCGCCATCGCCGCCGTCCTTGTTATTTCCTTCGATGATGCAGTCTTCGATGATCGCCTGGCTGGCTGCGTAGATTCCCCAGCCGCCGTTTCCACTCACCTCCAAATCGGAGATTCGACAGTTCGCCCCAAGCTCCAATCCTCGATCCCCAAAATTCTCAATCCGGCCATTGCGAACAACAGTACTTGAAACGGCAGTGATATTGATGCCATCGGCATTTCCGCTGAAGCCCGATCCAGTCAGGGTAAATCCGTGCAAATCGATCGTGACATCGGAAGCCGCGATCGTGATCGCCGGCACATCTGCCGTCATCGTCACTCCATCGACCAGGATGTAACTGCCCGACGTATTGATCGTTGTTGTCGCGGTTGGGTCCAGCAGCAGATCGATCTGCCCATCGGCTGCCATCGCCGGACGAGCCTGGAGCAACGCAACGAGCGCAATCAGCGCCGCCGCCCAACACAAATTAGAAAACCATGCAGGTTTCATGGAGAGACCTCGCCCTCCTCCAAAATGATGACCACCGGGTCGGGACAAGCCCTGTCTCGACCCTCCTCTATATCGCGACACCTCTTCTCCGTGCGAGAAGGGCGGCATCGCGACGCCTCGTTTGATTGATACAGAACTCCATAGGCCATTCCTGTCGCTCTGTCAACACGTGGGAAACGTTCGAGGACATTCGCAACTTGCGTCTTGCGACCTGTTCCCGGGCAACGTTCAATGCCGTGCATTCTCGCTTAGGGGCTGGAGAGAAATGACATCCGAACCACGGACGACTTATCTGGCAGGGGCGATCGAGTACGCCGCCGATGGGGGCATTGCCTGGCGGCGCGAGATCGCCGAGTGGCTCGATCATGAACTCGGTCACAAGGTACACGACCCAACCGAACACGACTTCCAGCAGTTGACAGATGAGGAGAAAGAGAATCTCCGAATCTGGAAGGAAACCAATTTGCCGCGCTTCCGCCAGGCGATTCGCAAGATCATTCACCACGATCTTCGACTCCTGCTCGAGCACACCGACTACGTGATCTGTCGTTGGTGCCCGGGAACGTCCAAAGGCGGAGGAACACACGGCGAACTCACGATGGCGTACTGGCACCAGATCCCCGTGTACCTGCTTCTGGACGCGCCGCGCTCGGAGGTCAGTAGTTGGATCCTTGGCTGTGCCACAGCAGTCTTCGAAAACTGGGATGATCTTAAGGCAGAACTGAAGCAACTCTACGATACGCCCTCCGAGGGGACGACATGACTTGGACGCGCCCTCCCGCGCTGCAATCCGGCGACCGCGTCGCCCTGGTTTCTCCCGCCGGACCCCTGCAGTCAGAGGACGAACTGCAGAAGTGCATCGCTGCTATTGAAAACCTTGGCTTCGAGGTCGAGTGCGGCGCGCACGTGCGTGGCCGCATCGATTATCTCGCAGGCTCCGATGATGAGCGGGGGGGCGATCTTCAGCAGGCATTCGATTCGCCCGACATCCGCGGAATCTTCTGTGTGCGAGGCGGTTACGGCTCCGGGCGTCTGCTCTCGAAGCTCGATTTCAGCGTTCTCCAGAAGCAGCCGAAGATCTTTGCCGGCTTCAGCGACCTGACGTCGCTGCATGGCGCACTCGGACGCAAAGCACGCATGGCAACGTTGCACACACCGACGATTGCAACGGCTCTTGTGAATGAACCGCTCGATGAGCGCTCCCGCGACCTCATGGTGCGCATTTTGACTTCACCCGAGCCGGTGGGATCGTTGGCCGATGCGATGGAATGGCGGGAGCCATGGGTGATCCGCGGCGGCCACGCGGAAGGGACTCTCATCGGCGGCAATCTGACCGTCTTTACGACACTGCTGGGGACGCCGTACATCCCCTCGCCCGAAGGCAAGATCCTGTTCCTCGAAGACGTCGGCGAAGAACCCTATCGCCTTGATCGCGCAATCAACCATCTCGTGCAGAGCGGGTACCTGAGTCGCGTTCGCGGAATCGTGCTTGGCCAGTTCACAAATTGCGAATCGGAACACGCCACGCGTGACAAACCTGAGGTCGTCCTGGAGCGATGCCTCGCGCCGTTGGGCATTCCCGTGCTCGGTGGAGTCCCCTGTGGTCACGGACGCCCATGCGCAAGCCTGC
Source organism: bacterium (assembly GCA_020444065.1). NCBI lineage: Bacteria > bacterium. Next base: position 526,355 of record JAHLLQ010000002.1, read on the forward strand.
CATTCGGTTGTCGAGTGGTTATGGAAGCAACACGCGGAGACTTGTTGTTGAAAGAAGCGCTGGTTACTTCGCCCTGACGCTCATTCCCAACTGGATCCACTTTGGACGGGTTCGATCTGGACCCGCATCAGAATTCCAGCCGGCGGGTAATTGAATACAAGGGGCAATCCGTCCACGCTGGGAAGGCCTCCCACCGCGACCGTAAAGACATCACGCTGACCGGACTCAAGCTCCTTCACGGGGAACCCCGACAGGTCGTTGCGTTCTTTCGTGAAAGAGTACTGGCGATGATCGGGAAGTAGAATCCGAAACTGCTCCGGCCCGACAATGATCGCTTCGCTCGATTGATTATGTACTGAGATGGCCAGCAGGCGACCACGCGTCGTTGCACGCAGACCGACGCTCTTCTGGCTTTCGAGCGGCTCGTTGTATCCGAGAATTCCCTGGCCGGGGCCGGGGATGGATTGCTCTGGCTTCTGCGAGAGCAGCATCTCTGCAGCCGAAGGTTCCTCCTTGCCGCATCCAAACAGGCAGACCGTTATTGCTGCAAGTAACAGGGCATTGAGAAGGTAGCGCGTCTTCATCACGAACCAGTGGGGGAGTCTTCTTCCGCAGGTGTCGGAATCTCGTCCGGCACAACCTCAGACGGCGGCTGGACTTCCGGAGTCTGGACCTGATCTTCCTGATCTTTCCGGCTTTCGAGGATCTCGCGGATCTTGCGCTCGCGTTCCTCGGATACCGCTTCGGGAATCTCTCCAGGCCTTAGCTCGGTCCGCGGTGCCTCGTTTGTAGAGGTCACCAGATAGATCACGACCACCAGAAGAATGATGGCCAAGCCGCCCGCTGCGAGGGCGATCATCTTCCAGCCGGAACTTGATTCTTCCGCAGGCGCGGGAGTCTTCTTCTCGCCTGATTTCCGTTTCACGGGAGCAGGCGTTCCGGCTGGTTTCTTGACCTGCTTCGACGAGGCTTTGGACTTCTTGATCTCGACCGAAGAATCCTGCTTCTGCCTCTGTTTCTTCTCTTCCTTCTTCTTCTCCTTCGGCTTTTCTTTCTCTTTATCCTTCTGAGCGGCTTGTGCTCGCGCGGCCGGAGGAGGTGTCAGGAAGTCCTTGCCGGTATACAGTGCCGAACCGGTGCGTGCATTCCGATAGTCCAGCACGGACGTAATACTGACAGTCTGTTCCTTCAGCGCTTTGCTGAGATCGTCGCAGAATTCACGCACTGTCTGATAGCGATCGTCGCGATCCGGGCACATGGACTTGAAGATGACTTCATCCACGGCCACCGGCACGTTGTGATTCGCTTCCGATGGTGATGGGAACGCGCCAACAGGAAGCATGCGCGTCAGCATCTTGTAGAACGTCACGCCCAGCGAGTAAATATCCGCACGGTGATCGACGTTCGAAGGATCCGCAGTCTGCTCCGGCGCCATGTAATTCGCTGTGCCGACAGCGCGGGCGGGAGCGGTGATTTGGGCCGCCTCACCCTCGTCGCCACCCAGGATGTGTGCGATTCCGAAGTCGCTGATTTTGACGTGGCCCTGCTTATCGATCAGGATATTCGACGGCTTGATATCGCGGTGAACAACGCCGCGTTTGTGCACGTAATCGAGAGACTCTTCACATGCCGTGACGACTGCGCGCCATTCAGGGAAAGACAAGCGATCCTCGACGATCTTTTTGTCGAGCGTCTCGCCCTCCACGTATTCCATCACGAAGAAGTACCGGCCGCTATCATGCCCGCGATCGATGATGTTCACGATGTTCGGATGCTGCAGACTCGCGAGGGCACCCGCCTCCGCCTCAAAACGGCTGACGAACTCCGGGTCTCGCACGAATCGTGAATGGAGGACCTTGATCGCGACCGTTCGGTTCAGGCTCTTCTGCAGGGCTTTGTAGACCGTGGCCATACCGCCTTCGCCGGCGATCTCGCCCACGACAAATCCACCCGACAGCACTTCTCCTTCGTTCAGAAGCGCTTCAGTTCTCGATTGGCGAGAGGGAGGCGAGGCAACATCATTGCTGGCGCCGGAGGGCTTTTTGTTCTCGGTCATGCAAACCGCCTTGGCCCTTCTTCTTCATGCGTCAATTCTGAATAGGGGCCCATTTGGCCCCGGGCAACCCGAATCTCCTGTCATTCGGCCCGTGGGGAAACAAAATTCTAACTCCACGTTCGCCGCATGACGCGCAGACTCATGCCACCCCAAGCAGACCATGACTTCTTGGCGAAACGCAACCCGCTTCTGACCTTTTCGCAAGCCCGGTTTCCCGCTCTCACCGGACGCGGAATGCCAGCCCGACAAGGAAGGAATGCAGGATCAGGGACGCCAGGCGAGCCGTCTGATTATCTCTATCCAACGGCGGCGCAACCTCCACGATATCAAGGCTTCGCACGGACTTGTTTTCTCCCGCCAGGAGGCCGCCCATCACGAGGTCGAAGCCCGTCAGCCCGATTGGCTGAGCCGCGCTTGTCCCGGGAGCGAACGACGAGGAAACCGCATCCATGTCGAAAGTGACCAGAATATCGTGGTTTCGATAGGATGCGAGAGCGCTCCCAAAAGGCGCCGATAAACCGAGCCGGCGCAACTCGTCCAACCAGTGGATGCGCCCGCCCTGCGCCTTCACCCACTCCGTGTACTTCTTTGAATTCGCGTGTGGGTGCGCTCCAAGGCACGTGTAGCGCCCACCGAGCGCACCGCTCGGGTGTTGCAGTGCCATTCGGAAAGACGTGCCACTGGTTGGTTGACCGTCTTTGGGCTCTCGAACATCCAGGTGAGCATCCACATTCACGATTCCCAGCCGACGAACATCTTCCACGTACCCGAGAAAATGCCCATAGGTCGTTTCATGTCCTCCGCCCAGCACTACCGGCACGATGTCCATCTTCAACAGGCGGGCAACAATCGCCCCCAGGTGCTCCTGCTCTTCCTCCAGCCGTCCGTTGATCTTGATGTCGCCGATATCGACGATCTTCATCGACGACAGATCCAGATCGCGCTCTGCATCGTAGGCGTTCAGTCTGTAGAACGCTTCGCGGATGGCCTTGGGACCGAAAGCTGCCCCGACTCGGCCATGGTTGCGGGCCACGCCCTGGTCCGTGGGGAACCCCAGGATCACCGCATCCGCCCCCTGGACATCGCCCTCCGATGTCCCGGCGCGAACCACTTGGCCCATCTTCACATCTTGGACGTCATGCCCGCCGACGAAGTACGCCCCGTCCGGCGGAACCAGCCTCTCTCCCCAGAGTTTCATGTCAGCATCCTCCCCTTCTTGTAGGAGTGCATCACCAGGTTCTCACCTAACCCGTAGGGAATCGCTGCCAATGACCTGCAATTCCACACGCAGAGATCCGCTTCCAGGCCTTCCTCGATTCTCCCGAGCCGTTCATCGAGTCCGAGCGCCTTGGCTGCATTGTGCGTGACGGAGAGCATGATTTCCTCAGCCGTCATGCCCAGCATGATCGCCCCCAGGCTCATCATCAGATGCAGATTTGTGGTGTGGCTCGAGCCGGGGTTGCAGTCCGTTGAAATGGCAATAGGAACGCCGGCCGCACGCAACTTCTCGACAGGAGGCCGTTGCGTTCCAAGCGTCAGCATAGCTCCCGGCAGCAGCACGGCCACCGACCGACCCTGGCGCATGGCTTCGACGCCCGCATCATCCAGATGTTCCAGGTGATCCGCCGAAAGGGCTCCCATTTCGCCGGCCAGTTGCGCCGCCCCCGTATGCGTCAACTGCTCGGCGTGGACCTTGAAGTGGAACCCGGAATGGTGCGCTGCCTCAAAGATCCGGCGTGTTTCCTCCAATGTGAATGCTCCGCGCTCGCAGAACACATCCACAGCCATCGCCAGACCGCGTCCCTCGGCCTCCGGGATCATCTTCTCGCAAACCAGATCCACATATGCCCCGCGGTTGGACTTGAACTCGGGTGGCACTGCATGAGCACCAAGGAGCGTCGGCACGAGTTCGATCGAGGACTTTTCATCCAGGTCGCGGATGACTTCGAGAATCTTCATTTCGTCCTCAAACGTCAGGCCATACCCGCTCTTGGCTTCGATCGTCGTGACGCCCTGCTGGCGGAATTGCTCGAGGCGGGGGAGAGCGTTTTCGAAGAGCTCGCCTGCATCGGCTCGACGCGTCTCGCGCACTGTCGAAAGTATGCCGCCGCCCTGCCTCAGAATTTCCTCGTAGCTCGCCCCGGCCGCGCGGCGAACGAACTCCTCCTCGCGCGTCCCTCCCCAGACGATGTGCGTGTGGCAATCGATCAGGCCGGGAGTCAGCAAATGGCCGCCAAGATCCCGCCGCTCGGGCTTATTCAGGCGATCCTGCGGAATGGCCTCCTGCTGCCCCACCCAGGCAATGATGCCATCCTCGACAAGCACCGCCATGTCCTCCTCGACGGTCGGGTGATCCGGATTGGCCCGGAAGAGACGAGTGTTTTCAAAAAGGGTTTGCATGTTCACTATCCTGGAAGTCTCACATTCTCTATCGATGTCAAGGGACCATGACACGATATGCCCACGGTGGGCAATTGGATTCCGGATTTTGCGTTGGAACGAAACACGAGCGTATTCGGTCAGGAATTCCTTGACGGGAGAATGGCCGTCCCCCTCACATGGAAGGTTGTTCGAGGTCTCTAGTCTGCGTGCCAAGGCTCAATGAGCCCGATGCCCGCAGTCTAGGGGCCGAACCCCGAGCCAGGATTATGGTACTATGAGGACACTTCCGAAACCTATCGATCGCAGGGGATTCACCCTGATCGAACTGCTGATCGTGGTGGCGATCATCGCCATCCTAGCCGCCATCGCCGTGCCGAACTTCCTTTGTGCACAGACCCGCTCCAAGCACTCCCGCGTGCTCTCCGATCTCCGCACATTGCGGACGGGCATCGAAAGCTACGCAGTCGACTGGAACAAGCCGCCTCGCATGTCGTGGGGAACTTACATCGCTGGACTCAATAATACCCCGGGCGACAGGTACAATGGTGAGCCGATTTACCAGACGCTGGGGTATTGGTTGACCACCCCCGTATCGTACGTTTCGCGATTCGACTACCCCGATCCATTCGTGAAGGGCAAAGACGCGATTCGCGTCGACTACCACTTCTACACGTACCAGGACTACCATTCGACCGCTGTCTACGCCGCTGGAGCGTCAGGAGGTGTCATTAACATCTCTTCAAGTGCGCTTGGCCAGTTCGACAGAAACCTCGGCGCCTACTACCTGATGTCCATCGGACCGATGGCGACAGAAGTGAAGACGACAGAGCTGTTCTGGACCCAGTATGATCCCAGCAACGGCTGCGTGAGCGAAGGCTCGATCTTCGTCAGCCAGAAGCACACCGATCCTGTTGTGTATGATATGAGCGGAACCAGCATTCTGAGGTAAACTTCGCCACAATTGATCAGGATGGCAACCCGGGCGAATCGCCAAGAGCGCATTTGCCCGGGTTTTCCTTTTTGATTATGCCTACTCAAAAACCGCGTGCGGAACCGTCCGTTCGAGCGTGAAATACAGCGGAATGTCGTGCCAGCGAATCTCGACGTCTGCGCTCAGGTGACCGTTGCGCGAGGGATCGTCGGCTTTGATCTCCCACTGGGCCAGAGCGCGATTCTCCGTCTCGCTTCCTTCGAGCGTCCGATTCGCCACACCTTCGATTTGCCAATGATCCGGCGGCTGCAGCGTGATCTTGCCGATCAGGCGTGGGCTCGTGCGCAGGATAACTTCCGCGCGCGCGGTCGCCTTCGGCTCCGGTTCTTCAGAGCGCTCGATTGAAAGGTGACCCGTCAGGGCAACGAGTTGGGCCAGCGCGCGGCTGCGCGTCGGTGTGCTGACGTCGTCATCGTCCACCAGCGCCTGCACCATCTCGACGCGCATTTTCTCCATCGGCCCCAGGACCGGCTGCATGCGATCGGGAAGCGCCCGGATGCTGCGAATGTCCTTTAGCGTTTGCAGAACCATCTGGTGAGACTTGGATTCGGGCGCCTCGCGAGCCAGCACGTCTTCCGCGCGTCGATACGATGCGATGTCCGCGCGATAGCCTCGCACAAAGCCATCCGCGCGACGGCTCTGCGGAATCACCGTGACGACGGTCTTCTTTCGCAAGTCGATCTCGCCCAGCCGCACGACCGTCTCGATGGCTTCCGCGTCGTAGTACCATGTGCGAACCGGCGCCATGATCGAACCATCGTACTCGATGCGCGATCCGTCTAGCAACACGACCACCGGAAGAAAAGTTCCTGGCAGACGGATTTCGATCTCGCGTTTGTCGACAGCGCCGGAGAACTTGCCGGTCATCGGTCCGATGGAGATTTGATGGCGAGCATCCGCTTCGAAATGATGCTCGATTGGCAGTTGTGTGAATTCGCCGTTCATGTAGCTATTCGTCAGGCCGTCGTCTTCGTACAGCGTGAACTCTCCGCGGTCTCCGGGGAAGATCTTGATCGCAAGCGGCGCAGTCTTCGTCGCCTCCGAACGCATCGGTTTGCCCAATGCCAGCGGGACAATACCGCCGTCGCGGACGAAGATCGGAATCTCGTCCAGCGCCGCCGGCACGCGGAAGATGCGCGGGCCCTGGAAGATCTCGCCCGTATACCACTCGGTCCAGATGCCATCAGGAACCCAAACGATCTTCTCGGCCATTCCATTCACGTCGCGCACGGGCGAATCGATCGGCGCGACAAACATCTGATCGCCGAAGAAGTACTGGCCGCCGAAGTTGTACGCCGAATCGTACTCTGGGAATTCGTAGTACATCGGCCGCAGCAGCCCGACGCCAGTCTCGTAGGCCTCGTGGGCGAAGGTGTAAACGTAGGGCAGCAGCGCGTAGCGCAGACGATACGCCTCGCGCAGTGCATCCGGATACGGTTCTTTGAAGGCCCAGGGACGACGTTCTGCATCGTCGGCCAGATTCGCGTGAGTCCGCAGGATCGGACTCATCGCGCCCCACTGCACCCACCGAGTGAAGAGCTCTCCATTCACCGCACCGGGGAAGTACCCGCCGATGTCGTGGGACCAGTAAGCAAACCCAACATTGGACGCCGTCGCCGTCATGTACGGCTGGAACGAGAGCGCTTCCCACGTGCTGTACGTGTCACCGGAAAACCCGATCGGATAGCGATGGTCCCCCAGGCCGCCCCAGCGGCTGAAGTTCAGCGGACGCTGCTTGGGACGAGCCTGAACCTGGTCGCGCCAGTGCTGAAAATCCAGCCACCACTGCGGGTCCAGGCGCGGGACAGAGGAGTCTTTTCCCTGCTGCCAGTCGAGCCAGAAGAAATCCACGCCTGCCTCTTCGAGTGGTCGATAGAGATACTTGAAAGCAGCGGCGATGTACTTTGGATCGAGCAGTTGGAATGGAATCTCGTCGGCCTTCTGAGGATCGACTCCCAAGGCTTTCGCGACGTTCTCAAATCCCGCCTCGTGCTTCTTCACGCCCTCGTGCGGATGGATGTTCAGCGCCACCCGCAGGCCTTCCTTCTCCGTCCAACCCAGGAACTCCTTCGGATCTGGAAAGCGATCCGTATCCCACGTGTAACCCGTCCAGCCCGGCAGGTGCCAGTCCGTATCGATCACCAGCACATCCAGTGGAATGCGATGCTCCTCAAACCCCGCGACCAACTCGCGCAACTCCGCATCGGTGTACGGCCAGTAACGCGACCACCACGCGCCAAAGACATAGCGTGGGGGCATCGGAATCGGGCCGGCGAGCTTTCGATAGTCCGCCAGTGCGGCCTTGTAGTCATGCCCATGACCGAAGAAGTACCAGTCGAGGTTACCGTCTTTCGGACGCCCCTCCACGCGGGGCGGATCCAATTGCGCGAATACCGGCGTGAACGAATCGTCCACCAGGGCCCATCCGTCGCGCGAGAGCAGTCCCTGATCCAGCGGCACATCGCCATCCGTCCCGTCCAGGCTTCGAACCGTCCCCAGGAGATTCTCCGTCGCCGGGTCGCCGGGGTGCCAGACCCTTGGTTCTCCATCTACGACGTATTCGATTTCCAGGTTTTCCGCAGAGAAACGCCCATCATGGATCGAGTAGCGAACCGTCAGATCTTCTGTCGAAATGACGTGCCACTCGCCCTCGACTTCCTGAGTGAACTCCGGCACCTCGACCGCCCGGTTGGTGAACACCAAGGTTGGACGATCCTCAAAGCGACCGGACTCGTTCCATTCCAATCGGACCAGGAATCGGCTGAGAACTGTGATGCGCGCATTGCCGACGCGGATCATGGCATCGGCGTTCGCCTTGCCCTGTCCCGGCAGCGGAGCCGGTTGGGCGTGAAGGGTGGCAGTGGCGAGAGCCATCAGCAGACAAAGGCTGAGGCACTTGATGGGAAGAAGGGCAGTCCTTGGTGACAAGTCTCGTTGCTCCACGCAGATCGAATCGCTCCAACCCCAATCTCCCGTCGGATTGATCCGATGTGAGGGAAGAGTGCGGCACGCTTTGCGCAGTGACAACCTGCAACAGCGATAAGTAGGAGGAAAATCACTAAAACGTACAATAAAAGGGGTGCGCAGCAGCACCAAAACGTACGTTCATATTGATGCACGGGGGCATCATGCGACGGGGGTGCAACGCAAGAAGTCGCTCCAAAGGGGAGCCAGGAACAGGGGCATTCGGGCCAATTGCCCGGATAGGACACAGAAAAGCCGAGCGACAAACGCACTCAGGAATCAGGATGGTTGGGCAGTCAGCCAGCCGGCTGGCAGCCAGGCCCGTTGATTCGGCCGCCGATTGAAGCGCAATCGCCGATTGAATTCCAGATGGCGATGGACCTTGACCCCGGAACTGCATCGAGCAATATTAGATTCTGGTTAGGGCCTAGCGGGTGCGAAACTATGGTCGGGGACAAACTCTTCACTTCGAGATTTGAGATCAAGTATCTGATCTCAGCCTTTCAGGCGGAAGAAATCCGCCGCGTCCTGTCCTTTCACATGACCATGGACCCCTACTGCGAGCTTTGCCCCGGCTTTTCTTACCTGAACACCAGCCTCTACTTCGACTCTCCCGACCATCATTGCTACAAAAGTACCGCCATGGGGCAGAAGAACCGCTTCAAGGTGCGCTTGCGGTGGTACGACGATGAGCCCGACACACCGATTTTCCTCGAGGAGAAGCGTCGCACGACCGACGCGATCTCGAAACTGCGCGCGAAGCTCGACCGCCCCGCCCTCGCACAATTGATGGGCAGCCAGATTGTGGCTCCCGCGCACGTGCTCAGCACTTCTTCCCGCGCGCAGGCTCGCCTTCGGCTCTTGCTGGACACGATGCAGAGCCTGAATCTGCAGCCCGCCTGCCACGTGCGCTACATGCGCGAGGCATGGGCCGGTCCGGAGCACGAGTACCTTCGGGTCACCTTCGATACCCAGGTCCAGGGACATGTTGTGACTGGAAACGATTTCGCCCGGCGAGAGTCGCCCGGCTGGAAGAACATCGGCGAGCAACGCACGATCCTCGAGATCAAGTTCGAGAGTACGATACCACCATGGCTGCAGTCGCTTGTGCATGACTTCGGACTGCATCGCCAGTCCGTCCCCAAATACCTGCTTTGCATGGATACGATTCACGGCGTTGGGCACGGAGTCCGCCAGTTCGCCATGACGCCGGGAGGCATTCGATGAACGAGTTGACGAACTTCTTTGCCGGCATCCAGGCCATGACCAATGCCCCTTCCTTGGGGATGATCCTGGCATCTCTCGCCTTTGCCTTCCTGGCCGGGCAGGCAGTCGCATGGATCTACATGTGGACCCATTCCGGGGTCTCCTACAGCCGCTCGTTTGTGCAGAGCCTTGTCCTTCTCGCTATCATCATGGCCCTCGTTATGATGGTGGTGGGCAGCAACGTCGTTGTCGCGTTCGGCCTGATCGGCGCCTTGACCGTGATTCGTTTCAGGAATGTGCTGAAGGACACACGCGACACGACCTACGTTTTCATGGAGATCGTCGTTGGCCTCGGGGCAGGGACGACGAATTTCCTCGCAATCACAGTCGGCGTCGTCTTCTTCGCACTCGTCATGATGTACCTGAAGACGACCGGCTTCGGCACCCGCCATGGGCACGATGCCCTGCTGCGCTTTGAGGCGCTGACGGAAGGTTCCGATTCCTTTATCGACGTCTTGGCGCGGCACTGCCGTCGCAGCGACATCGTCAGCCAGCGGGCCGACAGCGTCCGCGGCGTGATGGACTATTCGTACCGGCTGCTGCTGCGCGACCCGCAGCGCACCGATGAGTTGGTCCGAGAACTGACGGCGACGGAAGGCGTTTCCGGCGTCTCGCTTCTGAGGCAGGAGGATCAGTCGGAGGTCTGACCTTCGACAGATATTTGGAGAGATCGAGCAATGACGAAACCAGTTTCGAAAGGCAAGATCCCAATTCCGGTTTCCCGGCGTCTGCGCATCCTGCAGACCACCCTGTTGCCTTTTGCGATCTGGGTCGTGGCCGCGGGAATCTGTGTGATCCTCTACAATCGCCAGTCGGGTAGCGTCACCGTTTCGGGCCTGGTTGAAGGACGTCAATCCAACCTTGCGCCGCTCGTGGATGCTCGTCTCGTTACGCTTCCCGTCGGCATTCTCGACGACGTGCAATCCGGCGATGTGTTGGCCACTTTCGACGATTCGGAAGTCCGCGCCGAGCTCTCCGTCTTGGAAGCCCAGGCACAGACCCTCCAGGCGCAGGTCACCGCTGAGCAGGCTCGTCTCGCCAAAGAAGCGAAGCTGGCGGACGAATCGCGCCAACTGGATTTGCGCCGCCTCCAGGTGGACGTCGAAAACGCCCGTCTCGAAATCGTCAATCGACGCATTCAGATCGAAACCAGTCGCGTGGACCTGAATCGCCTGCATGTCGAGCGCCAGTACTCCGAGCGTCTGATCGATGCCGGCGTCAGCGAGCAGATGGACTATGATATCGCCAGCGTCCAGGCCGAGGCCCTCGAGCAGGCAATCGCCGAAGGACAGAAGGCCCTGGAAGAAGCCGAAGGCCAATTGAAGGAGTCCAAGGACCGGCTCCAGAAGTTCGAGGAAGTCACCGGCCTGGAGTCCGAAGTCGATGTGGCCGTTGCGCCTCTTCGCCAGCAGCTTGATGTGCTGGCGGCCGAAGTGGACCTTGCCCGCACGCATCTGCCCTCGCTGGTACTGCGCAGTCCGATTGACGGTGTGATTACCCAGGTTGCTGCGACGCCGGGCGAGAACATCGTCGCCGGAACGCCAATCCTGACGGTCACAGAGCGCCGTGCCGAGACAATCGTCGCCTACCTGCCGGAAAACGCCCGAATGGAGCCGAATCCCGGCGACATCGCCGAGGTTCGCTCCGCGCAGCCCGGCGGGGGAGTCCTGGCTGAGGCAAAGGTCGTTTCCGTCAGCCCCGCCGTCCAGGTGGTGCCGGCGCGTCTATTCCGGGATCCGAATCGCCCCGAGTTTGGCCGGGCCATTCTGCTCACACTGGGCAGCGCCAGCAACCTGCTGCCCGGCGAACGCGCTACGATTACCTTCCACCAGTAGGACCCGCGTCGGCTGAACACACGATTTCCCATCGCTTTCCGCAATGACCGTTTGACGCGGTTGGGAGGGTTCTCTGTATTCTGGGGAGACGTCTTCAAGACTCCTCAAACCCTCTGAAGCCAGCAGCCCATGCAGAAGCTGATCTCCATCTTCAACAGCATCGTGTCCCTGACGACGAACATGGGCGTTCGCGACGTGATCGATATACTGATGGTCGCGCTCGTTTTCTTTCTGGCTTTCAGCCTGCTCCGAGAATCCCGCAGTCAGGTCGCCTTGCGGGGACTGATCATCGTCCTGTTTGTCGCGTTCGTGCTCTACCTCATCACGATCTTTGCCGAACTGACGACGATGAGCCGCCTGTTCGAGCGATTATGGGTCGTGATCACGCTGGTGTTCCTCATCAGTTTCCAGAACGAGTTCAAGAAGGCTCTGACCGAGTACGGCCGATTACCGATCTTCCGTGCCCTGTTCAAACAGGAAACCGCGGCCATCGACGAGATCATCCGCGCCGTGTCGCGCCTGGCGGAGAAGAAAGTCGGCGCGCTGATCTGCCTCGAACGCCGCACGCCCCTGCGGCCTTACTCCGAGACCGGATCGCCGATCGATGGCGTGATCACCGTTGAACTGCTGCGGACAATCTTCGCCATGTACACGCCGCTGCATGACGGCGCGGTCGTGATTCGCAACAACCGAATCGTCGCCGCCGGTTGCCTGCTTCCGCTGACGAATCAGGAATTGCCGAAGGAACTCGGCACGCGCCATCGCGCAGCCGTTGGATTGACGGAAGAGACGGACGCCGTGGTCGTTGTGGTTTCTGAAGAGACCGGCACCGTGTCCTTGGCCCACGACGGGATGATTCACCGACCGATGACGGCGGAGACTCTACGACACCGACTCCGCGAGCTGTTCGAAATCGACGAGGAGGAGCAAGGTGGCGAAGCAGCCTAGGCGCCCAGTCAGCGACATTTTCCTGATCCTCTTCTCGCTCTTTCTCGCATTCATCGTCTGGGTGATTGTCAAGCAGCAGGAGAGCAGCATCCGCACGCTCTCCGTGCCGGTAACATACTCGAATCTGCCGGAGTTCGTGGAACTCAGCGGCTATGAGCCCGAGTCTATCAGCGTCGAGTTCAGCGTTCCAAAGGCCGAGGAAAGCTACGCGCGCGGCGAGAACTTCAGAATCGACGTCGATCTTTCGAATATTGCCACATTCGCCGGCACAGAGAGCTTCAACGAGTACACCGCCGACCTGACGCCAAGCCTTGTCGCAGCCAACGATCCCGGTACGCAGATTCACCCCGTCCTGATCGTTGGAGAGCCGATCGTGACGTTCATGGCGCGACTTCGCCTCGCCTCCGTACCGGTTGTTCCGAATCTCCAGGGCCAGCCCGCAGAAGGCTTCCAACTGGAATCCGACGACATCACGATGGAGCCGCCGGAGATCAAGGTCGCCCTCAATGCCACACGCTATCGCGAGCACCTGGAAGGACGGCTCCAACTTCTGACCGAGCCGATCGATTTGGCCGGTGAGCGCGATGTCGTCAGCGGTCTCTACAGCGTGCCGCTGAACTCGCGCGATGGCCTCAACCAGGGCATCTTCTCGATCCCCGGCGCCCCAGTACAGAAGATCGAAGTCACGATCCCGTTGCCGGAAGTGGAAACGACCAAGGTCTTCGAGGACGTCGCAGTGACCTACGAGCCATTGCGTGTCGACGTCGTCGCCGAAGTCAAACCTTCTGCCGTCGATGTGACTATCACAGGCCCGCGCAGCGCAGTGAATCGCGTCACCCCGGAAATGCTGCATCTTTCGACGCTGGCCCTGATCGATGATCGGCCGGGGACCGTCGTTGAAACGGTGATCGATGTGACCCTGGAGACGGCCGACACGGGCCTTCGCGCACGCATCAAGTCCATCGAGACCGATCCGCGAACGGTTGAGATCCGAATCGTGGCGAAGGAACAACCGACGCCCACTCCGTCGCCGACGCCATCGCCATCCCCCACACCAAGTCCGACGCCCGAGCCGTCGCCGACGATCGTCCCGCTCTCGATCGACAATATCACGACGTCGAGCCTGGAACCGTTGACCGAGGACGTGGAGACTTCGCCTCGCCCGGCGCTGCAAACTCCCAACCCCTGATTTTCCCATGCGAATTCTCTACATCTCAGGCGATCACGGCATTCCCGCCTTCGGGCGCAAAGGCGCATCTACGCACCTGCGCGAGATGATCGCAGCCTTCCGGCGCGCGGGATGCAAGGTCGCACTTGCTGCGTCGGACTTGTCTGGCGATCGGCGGGAGGATGAGGACTTTCCGACCCACAAACTGCCTCGGCCGACAGCGAAGATCCTCGGCAGCGATGGACGCTATTGGCTGGCGGATCGAGGCGCAAACGGCGTCCTCCGCAACGCTGCCGTTCGCTTTCGTCCCGACGCCATTTTCGAACGGAGCGCGTTGTATTTCCGCGCAGGCGAACGCCTCGCCGGGTCCTTCAGGATTCCACGTCTGCTCGAGGTCAACACCTTACTCTCCGAAGAGCTCCGCAATCGGTTGCATTGGCCGAAGGCGGCTGCCCGTGCCGAGGAGCAAACCATTCGCGCCGCGAGCGGCATCTGCGCCATCTCCGATGTCATGCGGGACCGACTGGTCTCTGAGTTCAATCTCCCCGCAGAAGGCGTTCGGACCTTCACGATGGCCGTCGATCCTGGGCGATTCAAGCCGCGTGGCCGAGCCGCCATCGTCCGCAAAAAACTCGACATCGACCTCGACACGCCGCTGATTGGATTCGTCGGCTCGATGAATCACTACCACAAGCCCGCGTGGTTCATGGACCTCGTGGAGCGCCTCGCCACGGAGCAACGCAACGTCCAGTTCGCGCTCGTTGGGGGTTCGGATGCGAAGGTCAGTAAGTACCGCAGCCGCGCCGCGCAGATTGAGGGCGCGCGAGTGCACTTCGAAGGTACGGTGCCGCAGGATGAACTGGCCGACTGGATCGAAGCGATGGATCTTGTCGTCATCCCCGGCGCCGCACCGCAGTCCACACCGACCAAGATTTTCGAAGTCGCGGCGATCGGTACATCGCTCGTGCTTCCCGCGACCGTGCCCATCTCAAAACTCTGCAAGGGTGCCGCGGAAGACCTGCTCTTCCCCGAGGAAGACTTCGACGCCCTGGTCCAACGCGTGTCGGGCTGGTTGGACAATCGCGAGGCTCTCACGGATGCAACGAAAGCACTGCGCGAAACGGTCCTTGCCGAATACACCTGGGATCACCACGCAAAGGAGATTATCGCGTGGTTCGAGTCCTTGCGTGCCTAACCCCCTCTGCGATGCCAACTTGACTCTGCCGGGCCCCATCGGGTGTAAAGGCGATACGCTGGGCGACTGGCGGAATTCCCGGGAGTGACTCGATGGCTGCCAAACGAACGAATCCTCTGCGGGAGGGAATGCACTCGCGCCGAAATCCGGAGCCCTTCCTGGTGGTTGTCTTCGGCGCGACGGGGGACCTGACAAAACGGAAACTGATCCCCGCGTTGTTCAATCTCGCGCGGGATGGGCACCTGCCGCAGCGCTTCGGAATCCTCGGCTATGCCCGCCGCGATGTGCGCGACGAGTTCCGAGAGATCACACGCAAGGCCCTGCAGGATCATTCGCGCGCGCGTCCTGAATCGTCCCAGGAGGAAGACGACTTCCTCCAGCGCGTGCACTATCATCCTGGGCACTTCGATCGCCTCGAGGACTACGAGGCTCTCGCGAAGCGCATCGAGGAACTGGAAGGCGAACTCGGCCTCCCCGGGAACCGGCTCTTCTACCTCGCCGTCGATCCGCAGTACTTCGAATCGATCGCGGATGGACTCAGCCACGCGGGGCTCGTTCACCCGCCCTCCGAGGACGGGCCGTGGTCACGCGTCGTCGTCGAGAAACCCTTCGGGCACGACCTCGAATCGGCGCGGACTCTCAACCGTCATCTGCAATCGACGATCCACGAATCACAGATCCTTCGCATCGATCATTACCTCGGCAAAGAGACGGTGCAGAACCTTCTGACTTTTCGATTTGCGAACTCGATCTTCGAGCCCCTCTGGAACTCGCGATTCGTCGAATCCGTCCAGATCATGGTGGCCGAGGATCAGGGCATGCCGGGCCGCCGAGGACAGTACTACGATCGCGCCGGCGCGATGCGTGACGTCGTGCAGAATCACTCGTTGCAGTTGCTCTGCCTGACCGCGATGGAACCGCCGGCGAGCCTCGATGCCGAGTCCGTTCGCGACGAGAAGGTTCGTCTGCTCCGAGCGATTCAGCCCATGACCCAGGAACAGGTCGCACAGAACACAGTGCGCGGCCAGTACGATGCCGGTTCCATCGGAGGGAAGGCCCAGCAGGCCTACCGCGACGAGGAACGCGTCGATCCGCAATCGACCACCGAGACCTACGTCGCGATGCGTCTGGCGATTCGCAACTGGCGCTGGGCCGGCGTTCCGTTTCTGCTTCGCACTGGGAAGGCGCTGCCGAAACGCGTCACGGAAATCGCCGTCACTTTCAAGGCGCCTCCGCACCAGGTCTTCGAGACGCCCGACTCCGGACCGATACGCCAGAATACGCTCGTCCTCCGAATCCAGCCCGACGAGGGCATCTCATTGGCCTTCGAAGCCAAGCAGCCCGGCCTTTCGACTCGCCTGCAGAACGTGAAGATGGACTTCCACTACGGCTCGTCCTTTGGCCAGCCCACTCCCGAGGCTTACGAGCGCCTTCTGCTGGATGCGCTTGTCGGGGATGCGACGCTCTACACGCGATCGGATGAGGTCGAACTCGCGTGGCGCCTCATCACCTCCATCCACGAAGCATGGGCCGATCAGCCGGCGCCGGATTTCCCGAACTACAGCGCAGGAACCTGGGGGCCGGACGAAGCCGATCGGCTTGTCGAAGACTTGCCAACCGGTTGGAGGAGGCTCTAGCCGATGTCCTCCGCCGAACATCAGCTTTGCCGCGGGATCCCCGTTGAACTTGGTGCGACGGCAATCGAGCACCAGTTGGCGCTACTCTGGGATGTGCGCGGCGAGGAAGGCGCCACCGGACAGGAAGGCTACAGCCGCGTCATTCTCGGCAACGTGTTGTGGTTGGGCTCCACACGGCATCTGCCCCGCGTCCGGCGAATCCTCGACGAACTCGTTCGCAATTATCCCTGCAGGCTGTTCCTTCTCGAATGCGTCGACGATCCGGATCACGCGCTGTGCGCGCACGTGAACACGCACTGTTACATTCCCCGCGGCGGCAGCGGACGGATCTGCTGCGAGGAGATCCACCTTCGCTTCGGTAAAAACGCCCTCGAGCACCTGCCCAGCGCTGTTTTGTCGCTGCTGATTCCCGACGTGTCTGTGCACTTGTGGTACTTCTCCGAGAGGCCCGCGCGCTATGACGCGATTCTCCCGGACCTGATTGGACTGGCGGATCGGACGATCTGCGAAGTCGCTTTTCAATCTGATCCGGCGGCCGGGTTGCGCTCCCTCGCCGAGGCCGACCAGGAACTCTACAACTTCTCCTGGTTCCGCGACTCGCCGATGCGAGAACAACTGGCGGCCCTCTTCGACGACGAGGAAACGCTGCCCATTCTCGACCGCATCGCTGGCGTGAGGATCCGTTGGGCCGGCCCTCCCGGGGACCGCTCCGCGCTCGTTTCGGCCTCTCTTGTGGCCGGCTGGCTGGCATCTCGCCTGGGGTGGAAGGTCTCGGATGCGAATGCCGACGAGGACTTCTGCTATCAGGCCCCTGCGGGCAAGATAGTTGTTCACATCGAACGGGAGGATGGCACCGAATACCTCGAACGGGTGCAAATCATCCATCTGCAGATTGACAGCACACGGGGGGAAGGCGTGATTCTGGACGTCGGAGAACGCTCGGGGCAAATGGAGCGTTGCGTCCGTGGACCTTCGGGGGAATGGTCTTGTGCGCCGCTGTACGTGCAGTCCGGCGGGCTGAGTGACGCAACCGCCTTGGGAAGTGCCTTTCGGGCTCGTTCACGAATCAGCCCATTCCGCGATGCTGCGGCCATGGCGTGGCCGCTCCTCGCGCATCTTCTGGCCGACGGGGGACGCCGGTGATCATCTACTGTTACAAGGACGCCAACGAGGTGGCCGCCCAGGCTGCACGCCTGTTTGTCGAGGCTGCCCTGGATGCCGTAGATCGAGCCGGAATCTTCAATGCCGCGCTCTCCGGCGGAACGACCCCCCTGATGATGTTCGAGAAGCTGGCGTGGCTGGAGACATTCAGCGACGACCTGACGCGACGGACCCACCTGTACTGGGGCGACGAGCGCGACGTTCCGAACAACGATGAGGACTCCAACGTCTGCATGGCGCGCCAGGCGCTGATCAGCCCGCGCCAGTTTCCGCGCACGAATATCCATGCACCAAATGGCGCTGCTGAGAACCTGGAATTGGAAGCGTTGCGCTATGAGATCGAGATCAAACGCCACGTTCCGCTCGCTGCGAACGGCTTTCCATCTTTCGATCTGATCCTACTTGGCATGGGAGCCGATGGCCACACCGCCTCGCTCTTCCCGAACACGGCAGCTTTGGACCAGCGGTTCCGCACCTTCGTCGCCAATGATGTTCCGCAACTGGGCGTCCGCCGCCTGACGATGACCGTCCAGACCATCAACACCGCCAACTACATCATGATGATCGTCACGGGAGAGCAGAAAGCCGATGTCTTGAAGGATGTCTTCGCTCTGCACAAACGCGAGCCCGAGTACCCGATCGACTTGATCAAGGGAAGTGGGTCGAACTTGATCTGGCTGGCGGACGAGGCGGCGATCTCTAAGTTCTCGCCCGAGCAGAGGGAATACTATTCGCTGCAGTGATTCCCGTCTTCCTCATTCGGCGCCCATTCGTTTGAGCGCAGGGACTTCCATCAACAACGGACGGCAGGGGAGTTGAAACCATGCGCCTTGGGCTTCAGATTCCGCACGACAGAAAGAACCATGAGCTCCTGAAAGCACTGGGCCTCAGTTGCATTCAATTGCGTATTGGCCCGGGCTTCCCCATCGAAACCGCGGATCCGAATCTGGAGGAAGCCCGCCGGACGGCTGATGCGTTCAAGGCCGAGGGTATCCAGGTCCTTGCGATGGGATTCTACCGCAACATGCTGGCGACCGACGACACCCTGCGTGAAGACGAAACCGCACGCCTCCGAAATGTGATGCGGATGGCGCCGCTGTTCGGCACCGACATTATCGGCGTTTTCGCAGGGCGCGATCCGGATAAGAGCATCGAGGACAACATCCCCGCCTTCGTGAATATCTGGAAGCCTCTTGCCCAGGAGGCCGAAGACCTTGGGGTGAAACTCGCATTCGAGAATTGCACCATGTTCCGCGGCTATCCAATTCGCGGAATCAACATGAGCCACACGCCGCACTCGTACGACCTGATGTTCGAGGCGCTCGATTCGCCGGCGCTCGGAATCGAGTTTGATTCCAGTCACTTGATGAAACAATTCCTCGATCCCGCGAAGTTCCTGCGCCGCTTCCCCGACCGGATCTTCCACATGCACGCCAAGGATCACGAAGTGCTTCCCGAGCAGTTGGAACTGCATGGGCGCTTTGACGTTCGCGCTTCGCGCGATCGGTATCCTGGGCGCGGCCAAACAGACTTCGCCGGCATCTTTCAGGCACTCGCCGAGATCGGCTATTGCGGCGATGTTTCGATCGAGGGCGAACGCGATCCCGACGCGAACACCGAAGAAGAGATCGTGGCCGGCCTGAGGGCTTCCGTTCAGATGCTTCGACAGTTCATTCCTGCGGACGGGTAACTCGTGAAGCGGCCATTCATCAGCATCGTCATTGCGAATTGGGACGGCGAAGAGTGGATCGACCGCACGCTCTCGTCGCTGCAGCTCTCCGCGAGAGCAAGCAATCTCTCATTTGAGATCATCGTTGTCGACGACGCCAGCAGCGATGGAAGTGTTCCGCTGATCGAGAGTCGCTTTCCCGATGTGGCGTTGCTACGGAATAAGAAGAACGAAGGCTTTGGCGCGACTACGATGCGCGGCGCGCGTGCAGCTCGGGGCTCTGTCCTCGTACTCTGCAATAACGATCTCGTGGCCAAGGAACCGTTCATCGCGAATCTCGCCAGATGGTTCAAGGAACCGCGTGTGCAACTTCCCGGCGGGGAATTATTCGATCGAGCGAGCCTGTTTGCTGTCAGTGCACGAACGATGGCGTGGTGGGATGGAAAGCCGAATCAGTTGTGTATGGGAGCCCTCTGGCAGGGCGGTCGAATCACGCCGTCGTGGGAAGATCCCAAGCAGGCGCAACGTTGCCTCTTCGCGCAAGCTGGCGCCGCGGCCTACAACCGGAAGCACTTCCTCCGCCTTGGCGGTCTCCGTCCCTACTTTTCGCCGGGCTATTGGGAAGACTACGACTTGGCCTATCACGCGGCCAAGCAAGGCATGACAACCATCTACGATCCCCAGGCCGTTGCGCTGCATGTCGGTGGCGGCTCGATGACCAGACGATTCGGCGATGAAGGCGTTGCGCGAATGAAGGCGCGCAATCATCTGCTGTTCGAATGGACCAACCTGACAGACCCGGCAATGCTGTTGCGCTACGCGGCACGTTTGCCGATCAGCGTTGCCCGCGAGTGGCTTTCCGGAAAGCCGCCGATTCTATCACGCGCGCTCCTCGGAGCCATCCGGCGCGCTCCTGCCGTTCTGGCCGAACGTTCACGTCGATCGCCATCCCGGCAAACCGATAAGGCCCTGCTGCGTCGATACGGTTCCGGCCGACCATCCTTCTGATTCAGGCTATTGCGCTGCTTCGGGATCGGGCGGGTTCTGAATCGTCACATCCTGCCAGGTGGTCGTCTGGTATTCCACGTCCGCGACATTCGAAACATAATCCGTATCCGTCGATGTACCGCCGGGGATGCTATAGTCAGGCGCCAGAATCCACTCGATATCACCGCTGCCTATCCCACTCAGCGCAACGGTATCCGCGTTCTCGGGACATGAATCGCTCACTGTTCCCTCGGCGCCTTGGGTTCCCAGCCCCCAGACGAATCGGGGCGGTCCATCGATCGACACCAGGCCGGCAGTGAAGAGATACCCCGAATCCGTTCCCTCTAGATCTTCGACGCTCAGCACCGCGGACAGACTTCCGCCGCCGGACACACTGCCCGGATCTCCACAGCCACTGACGCGAACCGTCCCTCCAAAGGAGTAATTGACTGAACCGTCCGCCTCTCCACTCGTCAGCAACGATTGGGTCTCGCTCAGTTCCGCCAACTTGATCAGGAGGATCTGATCGTTGGGATCGTTCGAGTCCAGCATCATCGCATTGTCGGCAATATAGTCCGGGGGCAGATCCGGCTTAATCCGCCACGGCATCACGTCATATCGAAACCGGATGTCGGCAGAGCCGGAACCAAACTGCCCGTACTCGTCGGTTTGCACCGTGTAGTCCAGCGTCGTGGAGTACTCGCTCAGCATGTGCGTATTGCTGCTGATTCCGCGCACCGTGACAAACACCTCACCACTCGAGCCCGAACCGGATTCCGGGATCTTCACGACAATCTGGCGTTGGTCCCAAGTCACGATTTCCGCTTTCCGAAAACCGACGTACACACCCGAGTCCTCCTCGTCGGCGGGCCGCGTTCCGAACGTTCCATAGATATGTAGCAGACTTCCCTTCGTCTCCATCAGCATGGTCCGAATGATGGGACGAAGAATCGAGAACTGCGATTGATCGCCACGCGTCAGGATCAACGTCGAGCCATTCCGATCCTGCGTCAGCGGCAGACACGTGCTGTACGGCGCGCCCGCCGGTGGGCACACCTGGTTCTCTTGCATTTCACGGAAGATCAGCGGCTGCTCGAACGGGCGGACTCGTCCCGTATCCCACTCGGCCCTGTAAGTCTGCGATCCCAGCAGGCGGCCGAAGAAGTGACGCGTGGCCAGTGTGCCCTCGTGATCCTGAACCTCCTGCGTCCAACCCGCGTACAGGCCCGCTCCTGCATCCAGGAAAGCCTGCTTCCAGGCTGCCTTGTCGGTATTGCAGGCAAACGGCACGACAAGGCTGTGTTGCGCAAAGCTCAGATACTTGCGAACGAAGTCGTTCGTGATGCCGAGACGTTTGGCGATGATCTCGTCGTCATTCTCATCGAATGCGATCACCGCAATCATCGGCACGACTTCGCCACTCTCGATCATGGCGCTGTACTTCGAGAGATTCGCCTCGCTTGCCGGCGAAGCCGTCGCAAACGCCCAGACCTCGCGGTCGTTTTCCACGATGTCCTTCGAGCCGTCCACGCGCGAGAAATGGCCCTCCATCAGAAGAACTCCCAACTCCGCCGGAAGATCGAGAAAGCTCTGAACCGTTCCCTCTTGCATCTGTGAACTCCAACCAGCGTCCAGCAAATCCTCCTGCACATTCACGCTGACATAGGCAGAGTTGTAACCCTGGCCGAGCGTACGAAGCACTCGAGCCTGATTCGATGCAGGCAACTCGTAGTAGTTCAATTCACTGAAGTCAGGCACGGCCGGCCCCGCCGTTCGCAGATCGGAAGAATTGCTCTTCGCATGCCCAGCGCCCATGACCGGGGGCTCTGAGAGAACACCCACGTCGGTCGGTTCGAAGTTGTTTACCACGACAAACGGAACATCGTCGCGAAAGACGGCCCAGACGTTGCCGTCGTCTGTCTCTCCCGCGTCCGCAACGTCCGATTGCGACTGAAGCCAACTCACCATCATCGCGTTTTGAGACGCCGGGTCTGCATCCCGAATGCTTCGGAACTCCGCGATCGCAGTATCCAGGAAGGCAGCGCGCTGGGCTGGTGTCAGGCGTTCTCCCGGCACGACTGCACCTTGGACGTCCGCGGCGTCCAGCAGCCCATCAGAGTTTCCATCCAACTGAAGGTTGGCAGTCGCCTTGCCCATGACAGCATCACGGACTGACAGCTCTGGCGGCGGGGCTTGGGCGACAGCTTCGGCAGTCAGGAAGAGGAGCAGAGTCAGGATCGTGTTCCACAAAGCGGACTTGTGGGAAAAACGCATGGAAACCTCCAGAAATCAGGCACTATCTGGAGGCATCAAGATGCATTCCTACCTATTCACGCTGAATCAGAAACGCCGCTGCACGTTTTGAATTCAGTACGCCCAATTGGATGCAGAAGAGCGCGAATCCTCCGATGGCGAACGGGACAAATCCACCGCGATCAAGCGCGAGCCACGGCGGGACCGCAATCCAGCCCACCAGCAGAGCCGCCGGCCAATGGCGCACAACGCACGGGTTCCACGCCATGCTCATCGATATCCAAGGGATCGAAAACAACCCGAGCAGCACGAATGGTCCGAGGAACGGCCACACGAGAATCGGATGGCCCACAATCGAATCGTCTGTCAGCCCGCAATAGCCGCAAATTGCCTGGTAAACGTAGATCGGCAACAGGGCCCCGAGGAACGATGCTCCGATCGGTCGGGCCGTCGCGTGTGCCAGCCCCGTCGCGATCTCGCTGGCGGTCAAATTCGTCAGCAGCAGTTCGTCCAAGAAGGAACTGCTTCGCCACGCCGCGAGTCGTCGCCACATGCTGGCCGAAAGCCAGAACACGTGTGCGCTGACCAACATCGAGGATAGAAAACTGAAATCATGGGCGGAGAAGAACTGGGGCAGTACAATCGCCAGGATCACGGCGAGCGATGCGAGGCCGAATCCGAACAGCCCGAACTTCAATACAAGCCGCGAGTAGGCAAACCTGCCCACGCGCCGATATGCCCCCAGTCGCCACAGCAGCGGATTGCGCTCCGGACAGGAGGGACCCTTCTTGCCGGCGCTCGGATGGCGCAACTCTGCCACCGTCCCCTCGGGGGGCTTGGTCAGACACTGCGAGTCTTCCATCGAACGCATGATGGGCTTCGCTCTCCCCAGGCAGGCTAAATTTTTTAACAAAGCACGATTCTTGCCGTCAAAAAAGAAGGAGTTCGGTTGATTCTGCCGATCATCCAAGGTACCTCACCGGCGACATGCCTGGAGTGACAGATGACACCTATCGAACCTTACTATCAGCCCTGCCCCTCAACAGATCACGAACTTCTGCCGGTAGTTGACGAACACGACAATTTCCTTCGCCTTGCCTCCCGACAGGAGATTCACGCCTGTGGATTGCATCATCGGGCCATCCATGTGATCCTGCTCGATTTGCAGGGCCGAGTTCTTTTGCAGAAACGCAGCAACGCCAAGGATTCCTACCCCGGACGTTGGGATATTTCGGTCGGCGGCCACGTCGGTCCGGAAGAAACCTACGGCCAGACAGCACGCCGCGAGATCACCGAGGAGATGGGCTACACAAGCATTCTTCCTCAGCGCATCGCCATTATCGACCCTGCGCCCGAGAATGGTTGGGAGTTCATCCACCTCTTCTTCGGATACGTGGATGGCAATCCATCCCCCAACCCGGACGAGATCGAGGATTATCGCTGGGAAGATCCCCAGGAGGTCGTCGAGCGTGCCGACCCGGATGCGGACGATCCCTACTGGTGCCTCACGCCTTCTTCCATCGCGAGCTTCCGCCGCTGGTGGCAACTCGGCGCGCCCGGCTTGCCCCGAAGGGCCGCGTACGGATGACCTCATCCCGCCGTGGCAAAGAGCCGCCCTTGACCGTCGGCCAGATCATCCTGAAGTCCGCCCAGTGGCTCGACCGCAAGGGGATCGACTCGCCGCGTCTGGATGCAGAACTTCTGCTGGCGTATGTGCTCGATTGCTCGCGGCTGGATTTGTATCTGCAGTGGGAAAAGCCACTGATCGAACTGGAGATGGGGAACTACCGCGAGCTGATTCGCTCCCGTGGCCAGGATCGCACACCTGTTGCGCGACTCCTCGGCAAGAAGGAATTCTACGGGCGGGATTTCGAAGTCAGCCCCGCGACATTCGTCCCGCGACCGGAGACCGAAGGAGTCGTGGATCGAGCGCTTGAACTGCTCTCCTCTGACCCTGCGCTACGAGTGGACAAGCCCGTCGTCCTGGAGGTCGGCACGGGCACCGGCGCCATCATCGTCAGCCTCGCTGCGGAGGACGCTCAGCCGAGGTACATTGCAACGGACATCAGCGCCGACGCGCTTGCCACCGCTCGCAAGAATGCAGCGGCCATTCATGTCGAGAGCCGCATCGACTTCCGCCATGGGTCCGGTCTCTGTGGTTACGATGGCGCGCTGCATCTGCTCGTTTCCAACCCTCCCTACATTCCGGAGGATCAGATCCCGACATTGCCGCCCGAAGTCAAAGATCACGACCCGATGGCTGCGCTTCTTGGTCCCGGCTCGGACGGGCTCGATTGCGTGCGCGAGATGCTCGACCAGGCGAAAGGCTGCCTCGCGCCGGGCGCGTGGGTGGTGCTCGAGATCGGCGAGGACCAGGAAGAACCCGTGCTCGCGGTCTTCGAGAAGGCGGGGATCTTCACGGATGCGCGCGTCGAACGCGATCTGGCCGGCCAGCCGCGCTATGCCATGGCCCGGCGCAAGGCTTGAACGCTCCCCACAGCCCTCACAATCAATTGACCCCGCCGTTTTCACTGGGCATTCATAGACACAGCTACCCCCTTCACAAAGGAGATTCTCATGGGCAATTCCATCGTTACTATGGAAACCACAAAGGGCACGATCAAGATTCGGCTCTTCGACGATAAGGTTCCGCGCACAACGCAGAACTTCAAAGACCTCATCAACAAAGGCTTCTACGACGGCCTGCTGTTCCACCGCGTGATCGAGCAGTTCATGCTGCAAGGCGGATGCCCCGAAGGCTCTGGCCGCGGCGGCCCGGGCTACAAATTCGAGGACGAATTCCACCCCGAACTGAAGCATGACCGCCCGGGAATTCTCTCCATGGCGAACGCCGGTCCGAACACGAACGGCAGCCAGTTCTTCATCACCACCGTTCCCACGCCGTGGCTCGACAACAAGCACGCCGTCTTTGGCGAAGTGATTGAAGGCATGGACGTCGTGTCCGCGATCGAAACCGCCCCCAAAGGCCCCGGCGATCGCCCCACCCCGGACATCAAGATGACCAAGGTGACTGTGGAAGAAGGCTGACCACGATCAGACGTTGAGCAAAACCGCGTGCCCGGGAAATCCACCCGGGCACGCTTTGCGTTTGTGACAGTCTTCCTGCGCAGACCGTCCCCTCAGTAAACCACGAAGCTCGTTCCGCCCGATCTCAATCGCAGCCCATATCCATAAGGAAACAGAGGATCATAGGGTTCATCGCCGACGTTCAATGGAACCTGGCTCGCATCGCGTGGCCAGGTCATTGGGAGTTTGCCCGTGAAGTCGTAATCGCCAAACAGCACGTCTGCCAGCCCGTCGCCTTCGGTGCCCGGCAGCCACGCGGCGACGAATGCATCCCACTTGTCAATCTCATCGCTGACAAACAGCGGGCGACCGGAAAGCATCACGACAACCGTCGGAAGCCCCGCATTCAGAACGCGATTCAGAACATCAAGTTCGGTCGGATCGATCGAGAGTCCGTTCAGATTGTCGCCATAGAACTCCGCGTAAGGCTCCTCCGCCACAACGACAACCGCCACGTCTCCGCTGACACCGTAGCCATCGCGATTGTACGTCAGCGTGCCGCTGGTGGCTGCGACCGCATGCTCGAGTGCCTCACGAATCGTAGCGCCCGGCGTCGCATTTGGATCCGTCGTTCCCTGCCATCCGATCGACCATCCGCCCATCTGGTAGCCAATGCTGTCGGCGCCCTTTCCGGCCAGATAGATGTTCGCATTCTTGTCCAGTGGCAAAACGCCATCGTTCTTCAGCAGAACCGCCGACTTCCGAACCGCCTCGCGCGCCACCGCGCGATGTGCTGCGCTACCCACCAGTCCTCCCGTCACGAGATCCTGATCGGCGTACGGGGAATCCATTACGCCCGAGGCGAACTTGACGCGCAGAATCCGAATCACGGCATCGTCGATGCGGTTCATCGAGACATCGCCGTTGTTCACCGCTTCGGTCAGCGTCGCGATGAATTGCCCATAACGATAAGGCTCCATGAACATATCGATCCCTGCGTTCACGGATGCCACAACCTGGTCGTAGTACGACCCAGGCAATTGATCGATCGCGTTCCAGTCCGAGATCACGAACCCATCGAACCCCAGTTCGCCCTTCAGCACCGTCGTAATCAGGTAACCGTTCCCGTGCATCTTGTCGCCGTTCCAACTGCTGTAGGACGGCATGACGGTGCCCACATTCTGCGAAACGGCCTGGATGAAGCCCTGCATGTGGATCTGGCGCAGGGCAGTCTCATCCAGAATCGTATTCCCTTGGTCGGTGCCATTGGCCGTGCCGCCGTCGCCGACGTAGTGCTTGGCGCACGCGATGAGATGCTCGCCACCCATGGTTGAGCCCTGAAGGCCGCTCAGGTACCGGGCGGTCAGCAGATTCTGCAACGCCGGATCCTCGCCGAAGCTCTCGTAGGTTCTGCCCCAGCGCTGGTCCCGCGCCACCGACACGGCGGGGGCAAAGGTCCATTCCAAGCCCGTCGCAGAAACCTCCAGAGCCGTGATCCGCCCGATCTCCTCGATGAGTTCCCGATCGCGCGTAGCTCCCAGGCCGATGTTGTGAGGAAAGATCGTCGCGCCAACGACGTTGTTGTGCCCATGGACCGCATCGATGCCGTACAGGATCGGAATGCCCAATCGCGTCGAGAGCGCCGCCTGTTGATAGGCATCGTGCATCGCAGCCCAGCCCGCCACCGAGCCGTCGGCGGGCGATGAGCCGCCGCCACTCAGGATCGACCCAAGGAAGAACGTTGCCACGTCGTTCGGAGTGGCCGCGCTGCGTTCGGCCTGGGTCATCTGGCCGATCTTCTCGGCCAGAGTCATCTGCGCGACAAGATCGTCGACCTCATCGGCCCACGCCCCGGTCATCGACAGAGCTACCACAACTGCAGCGATCAGACTCTTGATCAGCTTCCGCATCGGTCATCAGCCTTTCCAATCCCACATTCCGGGTAACGATAACATCGCCGGCGTCAGTGATGTCAATTGAGGTCGAGGCAAGGATGATTATTGAAATCGACTAGAAGTGCCGCTCGGGAAACTGAGGAAGCAGGCAGGGGAGAAGTGCGTGTGTTATCGTTAGCTGGCTGCTTGTGCGATCTCGATCAATTCCGCCAGCGTCCGATCTGCCAGCGATTCCAGCCGCAGATCGCAGGCGTTGAACTTCATCGATCGCGTCAGCGTGTTCGGCACAACCACCGTAAAAAGCCCCGCGGCCACGGCAGCGCGCGCACCGTTCGGGGAATCTTCGATGGCGATTGCTTCAGATGGAGCCAGTTCCAAAGCCTCCACGGCCTTCAAGTACAGCTCGGGATTGGGCTTTGTGCGCGCCACGTGGTCCTTGCAGAAGACGCACTCAAAACGATCCCGCAGGTCGAACTGGCGCAAGTGCCCATCTACCCACTGGTAGTCCGAACTCGAGGCCAGTCCGATTTGTAGGCCCGCTGCCGCCGCTTCGTTTAGCTTGTCCAGCACGCCGGGCAGAATCTCCTGTCTGGCCAGTCGTTCCCGATAACGCCGGTCCTTCTCGGCACGGATTGCCTCGCGATCGATCGGGTGCCCGAGTTGGGATTCCAGGGTCTCGTAGGGGTCAAAGGCATCGGACCGGCCAATGACTTCTTCCCAGAAGTCCAAAGGCAGGCTTCCGCCATTCTCCTGGTAGAGCTCCTGCCACGTTTCAAACAGCGGCAATTCGGTGTCGACGATCAGCCCGTCGAAGTCGAAGACAATCCCTTTGATCCGTCGCGTCGGCATGGCGGAGCTCCTTTGCTGGGCCCCTGTTTGCGGATGTACCCTGACTGCGTCCAGCGAAAAGGGGCAACCGCTGCCGGGCACAGCCGTTGACAGCACGGGGAAATTCCGTTCTCATCTCTCTTGCATGGGATTGGGGCGTCCGGACCTCTGATTGGGGAAGGCCCGGCCGCACCGGATTTGACTTTGGACCGGGTAAAATGGGGATTCAGACGCCGGAAAGCCAACATCGGGAGTCGTTCTTGAAGCGGTACGAAGGTGCAATGACGCCGGAACAATACGCCGAAATGGCGCGGGCCGTCTCCGACAAGGAGCGGGAACCCGGCTTCCTGGTTGTGCTTGGCCACAAGGACGAATTGCCCTCGCAAGAGAACCTGAAAACGCTCGCAGACGGCATGGACTGGGACCTTTACTCCACGCGCCAGCGCTTGCTCGCGCGCGCACCGCGCGTTCTGCGCCGGGAGACGCGCAAGAACGAAGCCCTGCGCTGGGTCAGTTGGATGTCGGCACTCGATCTGGCCGGTTTCTACATTCCGGAGCAGGATCTCTTCAACCAGCAGGTCTTCGAAGTTCTTCACTATGAACTCGGCGACGGCCGGCTGCTCTGCTTCGGCAAGGGCGACAAGGAGATTGAAGTCCCCCTCGATGCCGCCGTCTGTTCGGCTTTTGGCGAGGTCACGACAAAGCAGGTTCGCGAGCAGTCGCACCACGACATCCTGATGGGCGACATCAAGAACACCAAAGAAGTCTTGAGCGTGAAAAGCGAAGTGATCTTCGACGTCCACATTGTCGCGCCGGCGACCATTCTGCGCTTTCGGCAGAGCAAGCTGCTGTATCCCAAGATCTTCCCCGGCGAGCAGATGGCCAGTTCCACCCAGATTCGCGAAATCTACCGTCGCATCACCGCCGCAATCCCGGCTGCTCCGGCGTTCAACGAGTTCCACCGTGTCGCCGCCAGCTTGGATCAGTCCTGGGAGATTCTCTCCCGGTCGACGCACCTGGCGTACAACCCGACCACGCGCGGAATGACTAAATTCAACGTGCGACGCGATACGGTCTCGCGCCAGAGCGATCGGGCCGCTTTCGAGTTGTACTCCATCCTTTGGCGGTTTCAGACTTTGCGCGGTTAGGATAACGTGCCGCCTGCAATGAAGAAGCCCAACTCTGTCTTGATCGTTCGTCTCTCCGCGATCGGCGATGTCATTCACTCGCTGCCCGTGCTCGATGTGTTGCGCCGCGAACTGCCCGACGCCCGCATCGGTTGGATCGTGGAGGAACTCTCCGCACCGCTGCTCCAGAACCACCCTCAACTCGACGAGCTCTACGTGATTCCGAAGAAGCGCTGGCGTGGAAACTTCTGGAAGATGTTCTTCCCGGAGATTCGCCCGTTCTTTCGCCAGGTGAAGGCCGACGGCTGGGAGGTTGCGCTCGATCTGCACGGCCTCACCAAGTCCGGCCTCGTGGCATGGGCCAGCGGCGCTCCAATCCGCATCGGTTACGGCGACGAAGATGGCCGTGAGATCAACAAGCTGTTTACGAACCGGAAGGTGAAGCCTTCGCCGGAGATCAAGCACGTCGTCGCGCGCAATCTCGCCCTTCTGGAGGGACTCGGAATCACGCCGCCCGCAGATGCGGCCGGCAAGCTCGGCATTCTGGAAGAGGAACGCGAACAGATGCGCGCACGCCTCGAAGAGGCCGGCTGGACTCGCGGCGAACGCATCGCCGCTTTGAACCCCGGCGCGGGCTGGTCGAGCAAACGATGGGAGCCTGTGCGCTTTGCCGAAACAGGTGCGTTGTTGGCCAAGGATCCCGGGCTGCGTCCGCTCATCCTGTGGGGGCCGCGCGAAGAGCCCATGCGCGACGAAATCGCCAACCGTCTGAAGCAGTCCGGCGTCGAGCCAATCATCGCACCGCAGACGCGCATTCGCGACCTGGCCGTCCTGATTTCTCTCTGCGACTTGTTCATCGGCGGTGATACCGGCCCAACGCACACTGCGGGCCTTCTTGATGTTCCCGTAGTCTCAATCTTCGGCGCGTCAGATTCGCATCGCAATCGGCCGTGGCCGATCAAGTCCGGTCCGGCCCTCCAGCGCGAAGACTTCGACTGCGTCCCCTGCTGGAAGACGAAGTGTCCGCTCGTCGGCGATGAGATACTGAAGTGCTTGCATGGAATAGAAGCTTCCCGCGTTGCCGAAGCAGCGCGGGAAGTGTATCGCCAGCATCAATCTGTCAGTTCGTAGGCGACGTTATTCGTCCGAATCATCCGAATCGAAACGTGCATTGAGCTTCTTGAGCACCTTGTCGTCCAGCGACTTCTCCATGTGCTCGAGCGCTTCCTGCACCGTGATCTTGTCGTTCATCAGAAGGTCGAACTCGGGGTTTGCGATCTCGTTCTCGAGCGTTCCGTAAAGCGGCATCTGCGGCAGGCGCTTCGCGTACTTCAACTGCTCCATGAACTTCGGAACGTAGGGGAACTTCTCGGTATTCAGGTTCTCCCAGGCCGCCTGGCGAACCGGAATCTGCCCCAGGGTCTCGGACCAGTAGCGCTGTTCCTTCTCGCTCGTGAAGTACTCGATGAAGTCGTAGGCCAACTCCGGCTCTTCGCAACTCTCGAAGATCACTCCGATCTGGCCACCGATATTGGAAGAGCTTTGAGCAGGGATTCCAAGCTCGGCCGCTTCGTCCGCCGGCACTGCCGGAACGAGAGACACGTCGAAGTCCAGACCCGCAGACTCAAACTTCTCCACAAACCACGGGCCCATCAGGATCATCGCGTACTTCTCATTCAGGAATCCCTGATCGGGACCCATCGCGCCACGCTTCCAGGCGCCCGCTTCGACTTTGTCCTTCAGGTAAAGGTCGGCGATGCGCTGCAGCGCTGCCTTCCCACGCGGATTGTCGATGTCCGGCACGGCGCGGCCGTTCTTCTCGTAGCGCACCCAATTGACGTTGTACTGATTGTAGATCGGGAACTGGAACCAGAGGCTGCCCGACATGGCGTAGCCGTAGATTCCCTTCTCCTTGTCTTCCAGCGCACGGGCGTACTCGATCAGTTCGTCCCAGTCGCGAGGGGCGCGATTCGGATCAAGGCCAGCGGAGCGGAGCTTGTCGGCGCTGTCGCGGAAGATCTTTCGATTCCAGAACATCGCCAGCGTCGTCGTCTGAACCGGGATTCCGTAAAGATTCTCTTTGCCGAGACGATTCACGACGCCCATGTCGAAGGAGGCGGTCACGAATTGCTGACGCGCTTCGTCGATCGACTTGTAACGAAAATTCTCCAACTCATCGATCGGCTGCAACGTCTGGCCGAACGCGAGATCGGGAACCTTCAGAGCATCGACGAATGCGACATCCGGCGTCTGACTCGCCAACGCCGCCGTCTTCAGTTTTGTCACCATGTCATCGTAGCTGACTCGCTCGATTTCGATATCGAGGACCTTGCCAGGATTCTTCGCCTCCCACTCCTCTTTGAAGCGGTCGGCGATTTCCTCCATCACGGTGACTTCTTCGAACTTGAATCCCTGCCACACACGCAGCTTGACCTCATTCTCGGCTGCGAACTTCACGCCCCCCTTGGGGAAGAGGACAATGCCCGCCGCCACGATCAGAAAGGCCACTGTGAATAGCAGAGAGGAAAGAACTTGTTTCTGCATCGTTCGTTTACTCCTTCACCGCGCCGGCCGTCAGGCCCTCGAGGAAGAATCGCTGTGTTGCCAGGAACAGAAGAGCAATCGGGATAATCGAGAAGCAGGCTCCCGCCATGATGCGTTCCCAGTCCTGTCCGTACTGGCCCTTGAAAGCCTGCAGACCCACCGGCAACGTCGTTACGGCCGAACTGGGCTGCGTGACGATCAACTGCCACAAGAAGTTCGACCACTGCGTCACGAATACCAGCAGAAAGAGCGTCACCATGATCGGCAGGCAAAGCGGAATCACGATGTTTTGGAAGACTCGCAACTCAGACGCACCGTCGATTTCGGCCGCATTGAAGAGGTCGCGTGGCACCTGGCTGATGTACTGCCGCAGCAGGAACAACCCGAAGACGTTCGCCAGGTGGGGGAGAATCAACCCGCGGTACGTGTCTATCCATCCCAACTGCAATGTTATCGAGAACTGGGGCACCATGTAGATCATGCCCGGTACCAGCATCGACGAGAGCAGCAGGCCGAAGATCACTTCGCGATAGTGGAATTGCTTCACCGCGAACGCGTACCCGGCCATCGTACAGATGACCACCGTCAGCAGCGCTGCCAAACCCGCGACAAGCAGCGAGTTGAATCCGTACTTGCCGAACGGGAAGTCCTTGTTCTTCAGAATCGCCATGAAATTGTCGGTCGTGTAGAGAGCGTCGACCGCTTCTCCGAACGACCGGTGCGTGACGACCTTGAAATACGGTCCCTCCGGTTCCTCATCCGCGTTCCTGGGTGGAATCGGAGCCGGATCCCACTGCGCGATTGTCCCACGATAGGCGCCGTCGGAATAAGCAAGCTGTACTTCATTCCCGCGATGATCAACTGCCGACAGCGTCTGACCTTCCGGCAGGCGCAACACGACTTGCAGACCCTTATTGGTCTCCTCAGTCGCGTTCATTGGCGGGCGATTGTAGGCAATCTCGCCCTCTTTGGCCTCGATCACGGAATTGCCGTCGGATGTTGCCCAATCATTGTCCGGATCGGCCACCCATTCGCTGCCGCTGATGACGAACTTGTAGGCATATACGCCGGGATCAGCGTTCTGGATCTCCCCGACCCAGACCCCGCCGACTGCCTGGGACAGTGGATTCGCATCCTTATCCCAGCCGTTGAATTCGCCGGCAACGTTCACCGTCACGGCATTTGGGTCAGTGTATTCGAAGTGAAGCGTCGTTGCTCCTTCCGGCATCGTCTCGACAGCGATCGGCTCGCTTGCCTGAGCCGTGCTGGGCAGGAACTGCAGGCGGAAAGCCGTACCTGGCTGCTTCAGAGCGGTGATGATCATCCAGATCAACGGCAACTGGACAAAGACCAGCATGCACGACAGCACGATGATCAAGACAGTCAGCTTGATAGCTTTAATTCCTCTGCCCGGAAGGGGCTTCCATGGTTCGCGCAGGGCTTCAGGCATGATCTATGATTCCTTCGGGCTGAGAAACTTGAAGTTGAAGTACGCAATGACCAGCGCAATTGCCAGCAGCACAAAACTGATCGCTGCCGCCTGGCCGTAGTAGGAATCGTCGAATACTCGGAACAGATGATAACCGGAGATGCGGCCACTCTGCAGCGTATGACCGGCGATCTGGATACTCGCGCCGCCGGTGTTATCGGTCATGGCGTAGATTTCACTGAACGCGTTCAGCGTACCCACCATACCCGTGATACTCAGGAACAGAATGATTGGCCGAAGCAGCGGAACGGTGACATGAACCAGCTGCTGCCACTTCGTCGCGCCATCCACCTCTGCCGCCTCGAAGATCGAAGTCGAGATGTTGTTGAGCGCGGTCAAGAACAGGATCATTCCGAAGCCGGCGTTCTTCAGCACCATCGCCAGCGCAACGCAGGGCAGGGTCAGCTTCGGATTGTTCAGGAAGCCCTGTTGAGCCAGGGAATCCAAGCCGATCATATCCGCGATCTTCACGAACAGACCTGCGTTCGGGTTATAGAGGAACAACCAGATGACGCCCACGACGTAGATATCGAACACATTCGGGATGAAGAATCCCGACCGGAAGATGCCGAAGCCCTTTGTCTTTCGATTCAGCGTGATCGCCAGGAACAACGACAGGGCCATCGTCGGGAAGATCGTCAAGATGGCATAGATGAATGTTAGTAGAATCGAGAACAGGAACACCGGATCCTGGAGGATTTCGATGTAGTTCTGAAGTCCAACGAACCGCATTGTCCCGAAACGATCGTACCAGGACGAGTAGATATCGGTCCGGAGCAGACTGAGATAGAAGGAGTAGACCAGGGGCCAGGCAATGTAGACCAGGAAGATTGCCATGAATGGCAACAGGAAGGGCAAGGCCGCCAGGTCCTTCTTAAAGGAAATCCGTTCGGCACTGTTTTTCGCCATGCTTGTCATCCTTCGCAACCGGCGGGGGATCGAACGGGAGCTTGGAACACCGGGCGAAGACAAAAGAAGGCAGAAGACGCCAGATTCTGCGATTCGGTCCGGTTCCAAGGCCTCCGTATGCTGCAGATTCGGGACGGGAACGGCAAAATACCGCCCCATCTTCGAGTACCGTCGCTAACGGTCAAACTCCACAGGACGGCCGAGGGGGGGTCAATACCCAATTGGACCGGTCAAGGCACTTTTCCGGAGGGTAAGTCGACTAAATTCAGAATCAAACGCTTTACCGAGTCGCGCCGGCAGGCAATCCTACTCCAGGTAAGTATAGCCCGCCAGTCCGTCTTCATAGAAGCGCATGAATCGCGCGGATTCCTCGATTGTGATCTTCCCGCCGCGCAGAGCCAGTTCCGAGGCCCGCCGCACGCGCGAAAGCAGCGATTGCGGGCTGTATTGGACGTAGCTGAGTACCTCGTTCACCGAGTCGCCCTTCACGACGTGCTCGATCACCGGCTCGCCATCCTCGTCGACGCTCACATGGACAGCATTGCTGTCGCCCAACAGATTGTGCAGATCGCCCAGGATCTCCTGGTAGGCGCCGATCAGGAACGCGCCCAGGTAATACGGCTTCGAACCATCGAAGGGATGAAGCTCCAGAGTCTTCTTCACGTCGCGCAGATCGATGAACTGGTCGATCTTGCCGTCCGAATCGCACGTGATATCCGCCAGGATGCCGCGCCGAGCGGGCTCTTCTTTCAGGCGATGAATCGGCATCACCGGGAAGAGCTGGCGGATCGCCCAACTGTCCGGCATAGACTGGAAGACCGAGAAATTGCAGAAGTAGATATCCGAGAGTAGCTCCTCGAGACCTTCCAACTCGTCCGGCGCGTAAGCCATCTCGCGTACCTGGCGCAGCGTCTTGGTGCAGATTGTCCAGAACAGCGCCTCGGCCTTCGCGCGCGAATCCAGCGTCAAGTATCCGAGATTGAACAGGTTCGCGCACTCCTCACGCGCCTGCACGGCGTCGTGATACCCCTCGATGAAGTTCTTGGGATTGTGCTCCTGATAGATGTGCAGAAGATCATGGAGCGGATCCGGGGCATCCTCCGGGATCTCGTCGGGCACCTGGAAGCGATCAAACTGCGAAACGCCCAGAACATTGAAGACCAGGAGGCTGTGATACGAGACCAGGGCTCGACCCGACTCGGACAAGATCGTCGGGTGCGGCACGCCGGCCTCGTCGCAAATCGACATCAGGCGGAACACGACGTCGTTGGCGTACTCTTCCAGCGTGTAGTTCATGCTGGAGTCGAAGTTCGTCTGCGAGCCGTCGTAATCCACGCCCAAACCACCGCCCACATCGATGACCTTCATATTCGCGCCCAGGCGATGCAACTCGACGAAGATGCGGCCCGCCTCGGTCATTGCGCTCTTAATGAAGCGGATATTCGTGATCTGGCTGCCCATGTGGAAGTGCAATGTCGTCAGGCAGTCCAGCATGTCGTGCTCTTTCAAGTACTTCACGGCGCGCAGGATTTCCGGCAGCGTCAGGCCGAACTTCGACCGCACGCCTGCGGATTGTTCCCAGCGCCCCGAGCCGCGGGCCGCCAGCTTCGCGCGCAGGCCGATCTGCGGCTTGCAATCGTGGTGCTTGGCGTACTTGACGATCATCTCCAGTTCGCTGAACTTCTCGACGATCGGAGTGATGTCCTTGCCCATCTTCGAGGCCAGCACGACGAACTCGATGAACTCGTCATCCTTGAAGCCGTTGCAGATGATCGGCATGTCGTTCTGATTCGGGCTGGTCATGGCCAGAACGGCCAGAAGCTCCGGCTTCGAGCCCGCCTCGATGCCAAATCCCAGCGGACCGCCGAAGCGGATGTACTCGTCCACGACGTGGTGCTGCTGATTCACTTTGATCGGGTAAATGCACTTGTAGCTGCCCTGATAGCCGTACTCTTTGCGGGCGCGCTCGAACGCATCGTACATGTCCTGCAGGCGATGCTTCAGGATGTCGGTGAAGCGGAGCAGAATCGGGAGAGAGAGCCCCCGGCGCTCCAGGCTATCGATCAGGTCTTTCAAATCCAGCGAGACGTCCCTGTCCTTCGTCGGCCTGACAACCACGTGCCCGGCCTTGTTCACGCCGAAGTAACCGCCGCCCCACTTCTCGATATTGTAAAGATCGACCGAGTCCTGAACACTCCACTTCTCGATCGACTTCATTGCCTGACCAGTCGCCAATCCACCGGCCCTCCTTCTCTGAGAGTCACCTTGCCTTCACTAAGGACAGGATACAGCAATCGCTGCGGTCTCTGTGAAGGGCTTTTTCCGCGCGCAGGTCAAGGGCGATTCGCTCCACCGCCGCCAAGGAACGCGACTTGCTCCCCTCTTCGGCCCATACTCCGGAGATAGACCGTCATGAGCACAACCCCAACTCGCCCCACCATTCCAACGTCTGACCAGATCGAGCAACTTCCGCCCGATGGCGGTCCCGAGTGGAATCGCCTCGTGTTCGAGCAAAGCCCCTACCTGCTCCAGCACGCTGCCAACCCTGTTGATTGGTATCCTTGGGGGGAAGAGGCTTTCGATCGCGCCCGCGAGGAAGATAAGCCAATCTTCCTTTCGATCGGCTACGCCACCTGCCACTGGTGCCACGTCATGGAGCACGAGTGCTTTGAGGACGAGGAAGTGGCCGAGATCCTGAATCGCAATTTCATCCCCATCAAGGTCGATCGCGAGGAACGCCCCGACATCGATCGAGTCTATATGTCGGCCGTGACCCAGGTTCTCGGCGGCCAGGGTGGCTGGCCGCTGACCGTGATCTTGACGCCCGACCGAAAGCCCTTCTTCGCCGGAACGTACATTCCGAAATGGGGCCGATTCGGTCGTCCCGGTTTGATGGATCTGGCTCCGGAACTCGGCCGAATCTGGCGCGAGGAGCAGAAGAAGGTTACCAACTCGGCGGATCAAATCGCGGAGGCACTTGCCGAGGCAACGGGCGGCGCGCCCGGAGAAGCACTCGACCTTTCCTCCGTCGACCAGGCGCTCGCCCAGTTCGGCAGCCAGTTCGATCCGATCCACGGCGGCTTTGGCCAGGCGCCGAAATTCCCCGTTCCGCACAACCTGTCACTCCTGCTTCGCGTCGCAAACCGCACCAGCAAGGAGCGCCCTCGTGGAATGGTGGAGGCGACGCTCCACGCCATGCGACAGGGCGGGATTTTCGACCACATCGGTTTTGGATTTCACCGGTACTCGACCGACGAGCAGTGGCTCGTGCCGCACTTCGAGAAGATGCTCTACGATCAGGCACTGCTCGCGATCGCGTATACCGAGGCCTTCCAGGCGACACAGAAGCCCGAATACCGCCGCACGGCCGAGGAGATCTTCACCTATGTTCTGCGCGACATGACCTCGCCCGAAGGCGCATTCTACTCCGCAGAAGATGCCGATAGCGAAGGCGTTGAGGGCAAGTTCTACGTTTGGACGCCGGACGAAGTGAACGCCGTGTTGGGTGAGGAAGATGGTGGACTCTTCTGTCGCATCTTCAACATCACGCTTGAGGGCAACTACCACGACGAAGCCACCGGCGCGTCGACGGGAAGCAGTATTCCGCATTTGACAAAGACGATTCACGAGTTCGCCACGGAACTGTCGATCACGGAAGAGGAACTCCACGCGCGCCTCAATGAGATGCGCACGAAGCTTTTCGCCGCCCGGGAGCAACGCATCCACCCGCTGAAAGACGACAAGATTCTGACGGACTGGAATGGCCTGATGATCGCCGCGTTGGCTCGCGGAGCGATGGCGTTCGGCGAGCCGAAGTACGCTGCCGCCGCTACTCGTGCGGCCGATTACGTACTCGACCACCTTCGCGCAGACGAGGGCCGCCTCCTCAAGCGCAGCCGACTTGGGAAGGCGGGCCTGCCAGCGCATCTCGAAGACTATGCTTTCCTGATTTGGGGCCTGACCGATCTCTACGAAGCCACGTTCGATGTGCGATACCTGCGCGAAGCGCTCGATCTGCAGGAGATCCTCAATGCCCACTTCTGGGACGATCAAAACGGTGGCTACTTCCAGACCGCGGACGACGCCGAGGGACTCCTCGTTCGCGCGAAGGAGGTCTACGATGGAGCAACACCTTCCGGGAACTCCGTTTCCGCATTCAATCTGCTTCGACTGGCGCGCATGACAGGGCGCAGCGAGTACGAGGAACGCGCCGATCGCACAATGAAGGCCTTCTCCGCGATGATCGAACGCATTCCGCACGCGCACCCATTCATGTTGATGGCAGTCGACTTCGCCGCCGGTCCGACGCGCGAGATCGTCATCGCCGGCGATGAAGGTGCGAAAGATGTTCAAGCCATGGCCGACATCGTACGGCGCGCGTTCCTG
Organism: bacterium; assembly: GCA_020444065.1. Taxonomy (NCBI): domain Bacteria; species bacterium. The sequence continues at coordinate 565,072 of JAHLLQ010000002.1, forward strand.
CCTCGAGCCGTCCTACTGCACCGCCCCGAAGGAGAAGCCGGTCCGATCGGAGAACTGGCGCCATTCATCGCAGAACAAACATCACAAAGCGGCACCGCAACGGCCTACATCTGCGAGGATTTCACCTGCCGCGCGCCAATCACCTCGCTCGAAGAATTGCAGCGCGCTCTCGAGGAAGCCCGCTGAGCGACATACGGCTGGACACTTGCTCTCGCATTCGGAATAAACGCGGGTTCTGATCGTAGGGGTAGTAAGCTCCCTGCGCGAGGGGTCCATGCACATCGCACGTCTTTCCCACTATTGCATGATTCTGCTGCTGGCACTGCTCGCGGTGCCAGTGCTTGGAGGGCGGATTCCGGATCCGGGCCCTCAGGTTGGGACCGTCTATGATTATGCTGATGTTCTCGATGCTGACACAGAAGCACGCGTGGAGGAAGTCCAGCACCAAGCCCTCGAGAAGTACAACACGCCCATCGTCGTTGTGACGATTCCCAGCATCGCCGATTATGGTTTCGAGGACGAGACCATCGAGTACGTTTCACACCGCTGGATTCGCGATTGGAACATTGGAACGCTCAATCGCCCGGATGAACCAAGCAATGGAATCCTCGGCGATGTTGGCGTGATGGAAAGCGTGGGCGGGGACTTCATCGTCAATACAAGGGATGACGTCCTCAGCGCGATCAACTCTTCTCAGTCGGCCGATCAACTTGCCTCTGCAATTCTCGATGCTGCCAAGACGCTCTCAAAACAATTGCCTCACAAGGACGGTCATTCCGATCGCCTGCCCAATCAACTTGTGATTATTCACCCCCGGCCCTGAAAGAAAACCCCCGCCCGAAGTCGGGCGGGGGAGCTTGATTCGAGTTTGTTCGAGATATCTTACTGGGTGACGTTCAGGTAGTACTCGCCTTCGCCGCCGAAGTCGATCTCGACGATGTAGGCGCTGAACGGGTTGAACGGCAATGTCGCAGTTCCTGTCAGGTTGCCGGCGCTATCGGGCGTCAGCAGAGCGAACGGGCGAATGTCGCCTTCGAAGCCATTGAGCGTGTCGCCCTGGAGGTCGTAGGTCCAGACGACGGCGCGCTGAACCGTCGCGGCGCTCGTGCTCGGGTGCGACACCGAAAGGCTCATCGTGGCGCCGGGATTCATGCCGAAGTGATAGTAGTGGGTCACCGGCTCGTTCGAGAGCAGCTCGGCGGGACGGACGACTTCAGACTGCAGCGACGTGCCGTCGTTGACCCAGTGCAACGGGCCACCGGTCGTCAGGTTGCCGGTGTTCTCGTCAATGTTGAAGAGAGCGATGTTGACTTCTTCGTCGAAGATCACGACCGGAACCATCGGCTCGCCCGACTCATTTGCCGTGGCATTTCCTTCGGGCTCCAGATCATCGCCATTCGCAGTGAACGGAACTGACGCCTGGCTGGTTCCAGGAAGAAGGACCTGAACAACCCACGCGGGCGATGCGCCAGTGACGACCACATCGCAGCGATCCACATCGGTGATGTCCTGAATCGCGCCGGCCAGGGTCGTGTTATCGGCATTGTAAGGAATGCTCGTGAATGAATCGCCAAAGCCGAGCGTGAAGCTGCCGCCCGTCGGTTCGCCACCAACGGAGATCGAGATCGTGCGGATCGTGGCAACTTGCTCGTTCTCTTCGATCATGCCCAGTCCGCTCATGCCATGCTTGGCAAAGATGCCCAGCCAGGCTGCGCGGCGATCTGCAGGCGCAACCGAGTAAATCGCGTTGACTGAACCGGCCAGCGGCGAATTCGGAAGCGTCGCCTGAAGACCGGCGAATACGTCGTCCGCGGCCAGTGGACCGAGCTGCTGGTAGGCGCTCCAGAGCATTGCGCCCCAGACACGGCCGCCGTGATGCGGCTCGGGGCCGCGACGGGCCAGATAGGCGTTGCCCGCAGTGCCCAGGATGATTGGGCCCTGAAGGCAGAGGTTCTCAGTGAACGTGCTGTCGTACGGGGTGGTTGGATAAACCAGACGATCGGTCAGAACGCGAACCGCTTCGTGCGCCGAACCTGTATCATAGAAGAGGTGCTTCTCGACCGGGCTGCGAAGCAGGCCGATCGTCGGATCGCCGGAAACCACAGCCGACCAGAAGTCCGAGTTACCCTCGTTGCGCGAGCCGGCTTCGGTCGCTTCATAGAGGTACTCGTTCGGCAGCGTGTTCGCGTAAACGAGGTGCGCGTATTCATGATAGATGACATCCGGATCCTTGGCGAAGTCACCGACCTTCACGGTCTGTGTGACGCCCGGAGCGACGAGGAGATCGTAATATCCCCAATCGCCGAATGTCATCATCGTATTCCCCAGCGCATACGCGTTCGGGGATTCGAAGGCGACGTTTGAATAGGCAGTCGTGGGATATGGGAATCCCGCGGGTTCGTAGTTCGTATTCCAGAACTGTGCCACTTGCCCGACGTGATAAAGCATGTGAACCACGTCGAATTCCGGCACATCGAAGGAAGGACCCTCGATCGGCTGATAGCGGAAGTCCTGGTCGACTCTCACCAGCGGATCGCCACTGGGCGAATCCCCGGTCGAGCCGGTTCCGTCGTTTGAAATGACCCACTCGCTGGACGACTCGTACAACGGCAGACTGTTGCGGCTGCCCTTCAGGGTCACCTCGGTCGTCCGGCCATTAGCTAGTCCATCGTGCGTGTTCAGGAAGACATTCGCCTTGTAATCGGGCGCCGGAGTCGGCACCGGCGAAGGCGTCGGAGTGGGGTTTGCCCACCAGTCCGAGCGCCGCATCGAACCACTGAACAGCACATCGCCTGTTTCTGCGTCCACAAACATGCGAACGACATCGGGTTCTGGCTTGGCGGTTGGCACGGTGACTTCATAGACGGCGCGAAGGCCGTCCTTGGTCTCCCAGGCGACGGCTTCAGGTTCTGTCGCCATGTCGGTGAATGGTCCACCGACGCTCAGGCCGGGCCGGTTCATCACCAGGAAGCCCATGGCCTGTGAGAGGGCCTCGTCGCCGGTGAGCAGCACCTGGTTCTCCAGGGTCAGCCCCTCGGCTCTTGCGAGCCCCATCGAGGCGGTGGCCTTGCCGGTCTTCTGGTCGATGACTTCAATCAATGGTCGATTGACCACTCGCAAGCCGTCGACGACGGCCGTTGAGCGGACCAGTTGGCGTCCACCGGAAATATCGTAAGATTCGCGGACCCATTCGGTGGCCGCGAAGGACGTACCTGCCAGAGCGAAGGCAAGCAGCGCTCCACTGATCATTCTCAGCTTCTGACGTCCCATGGTCGGATAGCCCCTTTTTAACATGTCACGGGTTTACAGGAATGTTCTGCTGTTCGGCGTTGAGGCGCAAGAGGTTAATGTCACTGCCCCTGGAATTCGGCACCTGCGACATCATGCGCCAATCCTTCAACTGCCGGAGGATCATTTGAACAGTTGGCACCAGTTCCTCTGCCTGCTCACGCCCTCCAGCCGGATAGCTGGCAAGATTCTCCTGAATTTCCTGGCGCTTCTTCAACGCCGGAGGTTCCAGGCTTTCCCAGATCTTCTCCAGATCCGCGATCCTCTGGCCAATCCTCTCCTGCTGCGCCGCAGCATATTCCTGAACGGCTTCAGGGGTCGTCTGCGAGAGGTCCCGGACCGGATTTGAGGCCATTTTCTCCAATTCAGCTCGATGGGCTGCCAATTCCTGGATTTTTCCGCGCACTTCCTCAATCTGGATCGCTGCCTGGTCCCGCTCCGAGCGGATTTCGGCCGCTTTCTCACGAAGCTTCACCAATTCTTCGCCCGCTTCTGGATTCAAGCCTCCCATCGTGGCCGAGGTGAGCTGGCTCAGCTCATCCTCCGACTTTTTCAACCGCTTATTCCACTGCTCTTCACGGAACTCCAACTGCTCCAGGTTTGATCGCGCCAGATTCTCCTGCACATCCAATTCGACCAGACCTTGTCTCGCGGCAGCAGTGGCCCTCCTTTTCTCATCACTTGTCAACAGGGTCGGATCTTCCTTCACCCGATCCCACTCGGCCAAAGCCATCTGGAGCTTGTCGAGTTGTCCCCGCAACTGATTGGTGCGGATCAGCTCCATCCTTGTTTCCTCCGCCATAAGTAGATCGACAATTCGCCCCCGCTGGACCGCCAGAGTATCGAAGTCCGGGGCCCGGGGCGGCGCCAGGGCCTGGATCCGCTCTTCTCCGACCTTCTCGTCTGCAAGTGCCGTCAGTTGGGCGAGAATCCCCTCGACGTCCTTGCTTGTGTCGATGGCGGTCCATTCCTGGGCCACTTCCAACTCGCGCATCGTGTCCAGCCAGACGGTCAGCACCCAGATAGTTTCGGCAGTCGGCGAAGACAGGGAATCCATCGCCTGCGTGCGCAGGATATCCGACGCGAACTCCGACTTTTTCTCTCCGGACAGGAAGCTCGGATCCGGCGCAATCTCGCTGCCGATGACGTGTCGATGCTGAGCCCATGCAGGGCCGGACAGGACAAGAAGTGCAAGCGTCGTAACAACGAATGATCTAATCATTGGGCCTCGAAGGAAACAATATCGACGTTGTGTAATGTCAGGCGAATCGTAGGGTCGTTTTGCTCCACGTCCGCCAGAAGGTAATCCCAGGTAGCTAGAAGGAAGCCACCAGCCAGTTCCGGTGGCACGTAGAAGAACGTGCTGTACGTGTACTTGATATCCCCGAATGGAACGTTCGAGTTGTTGTTGATCGATGAAACGTTCAGATACCAGGCGGCGCGGAACGTCTGGTCATGCAGCCGCATTCGCATCGTCGGCAGCAGATAGCGCTCCTCGTAAGGCTCGTCCGCCGACACCGTGTAGTTTGCGCGATAGAGGCGATTGCCCTCCAACGTCACCGGCGTCGTCGTCCCCCAGAATCCGAAGACCACGTCGTACGAATCGCCGGGATTCAGATAGCTGGACAAGGTCAGCCCTTGCTCCGTCACCGCGAACTTCGGCGGGTCGAACTGGTCCCACACATAGAAATCCCAACTGCTCGGGTTTGCGGTGAAATCGTACGTCGCCTCGAGCCGGCGGTTCGACAGCGTCCCCGTGCTCTGGCGCTCGACATTCGCCGAGTCCAGGCCTACCCAACTGGTCGCCGCATCCATCGGATCGAAGCCCAACACGTCGAAGGCCAGGCGAATGCCCTCCGTTCCGGGGGGAAGCGTCGTGTACAGGCGGTACCACTTGCCATTCTGGGTGGGGGAGAAGCTCGAATCGCCCGTCGAGGTGGCGGACATGACAGCATTCTGCTGCGAGTCAGCCGTTGCCAGGCGCATTCGGACGACCGGCACCAACGATGGGTCGGTCAAGTCCGTGCGCACCTGGAAAGCGGCATGCAGAAGCGTGCTTTCCGTCGATGCCGGACTGATTGCAATCTCCGGCGAATACCAGAATCCAAACGTGTTTGTATTGTCCGTCGTGCCCAGTTTCAACTGGCCGCTGTCGTACTGGTGTTGCGGTGCAATGAACTGCGCGTCCGAGGCGAACGTCCAGCCGCCGTCATTGGCGTCGAACTGCTCGACGAAGATATATTCAGCCGTTGCAGATTGGGTGGCGAACAGCGCCAAAAGGACGGCGCCCAGGCGCCAGGGGGAGAGCTTCAAACGATGGCCTCCACAAGGGTCAGAGTCTCGCTCCGTCATTACCCCACAGGCCCCCCAGCCATTGCAAGCGCGAACGCACCTTTCTGCGCATCGCTCTTATCGTGCGAGTTCTTGGGAGCTACATTCTTCCGGCGATGCTTCGCTCGGAACGCATGCAGGGCAGAGCAGTCTTGGATCGACGTTGCAGAATTGGGCGTCTTCCTGGCGAAGGCTAGTTTCGCTTTCTTCTTCGCGGCACAGCCTTCTTTCTGACTGGCTTGTTCTCGCCCTCCGAAGAGCCAAGCGACAGTTGCCCGGTTTTCGCAAGGGTCCTTATGATTATGGAAGACGTATCAGGGTCCTCGATCATCGCTTTCATCAGGTCCTGCTGAGAGACATCCTCGCCCGATGCTTGCTTGAGAAACAGCTCCAGAAAGTCAGGTGACTGAAACAGCTTCTCGAGGATCACAACTTCAGGTGGGGTCTCTTGCTCATCATGAATTCCCAGATCAGGAAACTTGTATTGAGTGAATTTCGCTTGATCCAGGAGTTGATTATCAGGTTGATCAGGGTTCCTCTCAAGATGGTCCATGTATTGAGCGAGCTCTTCTGCCAGTTGCTTCAATCCAGTGCTCGTATTCTCGTATTGTATATACCTGGTGTGGGCCAAATCGAATGGGATTTGAGGGGCAGACTTCTCGCGGACAATAATCGTGCCGATTCTGCATGCATGCCTCAGCCCAAGTTCGTAGAAAACATTGGGATTCGGGTATGAGACATCGGCGACCACTAGATCCGAGTGCAAGATTCTCATTACGATATCGGACCCGATACATCCTGGCATCGCGACATCGTCGGCTCGTTTCACATCCAGATCTGGATCGGCTTTGAGGATGGCTTCTTTTATCAGGTCATCGTACTTCTGCCTAAGCTCTTCTTTCGTTACCGCGATGTCGCCGTACTTCTGATCCCCAATCGGCATGATAACGAAGCAGGTTCTCTTTGCCATTATCAAACTCCTGTCCCGCTGATGTCTTCTGTCGGTGGCGACATTTCGCATCAGTGTGAAATGTGACAATGAAAGTGCGCAGGGCTGTGCCAAATTGCAAGCACTATGTAGTTCCTGCCTCGTTAACAGAAGGAGGCGAGATCGACCTATCCCCGCACCTGCCCCTCGCCCAGCACGATCCACTTCGCCGTCGTCAGCTCTCTCAATCCCATCGGCCCGCGGGCGTGGAGCTTGTCCGTCGAAATGCCGATTTCGGCGCCCAGACCGTACTCGCCGCCATCGCTGAATCGCGTCGAGCAGTTGATGTGGACGCACGCCGAATCGATGCGACGCATGAAGTCATTTGCTCGCTGGTAATCCTTCGTGACGATCGATTCCGTATGGTGCGAGCCATAGTGGTTGATGAACTCGATGGCATCCTCCATTGAATCCACCACGCGTACGGCCAGGATCAGATCGAGGTACTCTGCGTACCAGTCCTCCTCGTTGGCCTCCTTCATGTCCGGGACAATCGCGCGGGATCGCTCGCAGCCGCGCAGCTCAACGCCCCTCTCGCGCAAGGCTTCTGCCGCTATCGGCAGGAACTCTGCGGCTTCCTTCTGGTGCACCAGCAGTGTCTCCGCCGCGTTACAGACACCCGGGCGCGAAACCTTGGAATTCACGATGATCCGCACGCCGGATTCATGATCGCCGCCCTCATCAATATAGACTGAGCAATTGCCATCGAGGTGCTTGATCACGGGAATCCGCGACTCGGCCGTGACCCGCTCGATCAGGTTCTTTCCGCCTCGCGGGATGATCAGATCCACGTACTTGTCGAGTTTCAGGAGCGCCCCGACCGCTTCGCGATCCGTCGTGGGGACCAGTTGCACAACACCGTCCGGGAGCCCGGCCTCGCGCGCTGCAGCGTTCAGCAGCTCCGCCAGAATCGTGTTGCTGTGAAAGGCCTCGCTACCGCCGCGCAGGATCACCGCATTTCCGGACTTCAGGCAAAGGGCGGCCGCGTCGACCGTCACATTCGGACGCGACTCGAAGATGATCCCAATCACACCGACCGGAGCACGCACATGACCGATCCGCAGACCATTCGGCCGCACGCTCATGTTCTCAATGCCGCCAATCGGGTCCGGGAGCGCGGCGATTTCGGCCAAGGCCTGTCGCATGCCGTCAATCCGCGCATCGGTCAGTGTCAGGCGATCGATCATGGCCGCGCTTAGGCCCCGCTCCCGTCCCGATGCGAGATCCTTGGCATTTTCCGACTGAATGCGGGCGCGCTCGCGGTCCAACGCCTCGGCCGCCAGGTCGAGCGCACGGTTCTTCGCTGCCGGCTGAGCGGCCAGCATGGCGCGGGATGCCTTGCGAGCGCGCTGTCCCAGATTCTCGATCATCTCAGTCACCGATACTTGCGGTCCGGTCATCGTCGTTCCTTCCTGAATTCTCTGCATTTGCCCTCGGGCTTCCGGAAGATTGTCCTGCCCTCAGCCGCCACGCAAGGGCGGAGATGGATTTAGGACAGGACCGATCCGCTCTTCCCGGGAATTGGCTCCGCTTGTCATCTGCTCAAAGGCAAACTATTCTCCAGGGCGCATGGTCAATAGGGTGTCGGCTTGACTCGGCAGTCCGGATGGGGTCGCCTAGCCGACGGTCTGGGGTCGCTTCAGATCCCTCAAACCACAGATATAAGGATGCATTCTACCAAACATGAGACGATTTGCTGCGATTCTCCTGATTTGCCTCATCATCCCTGTCCTCGGCCGGGGAGCAGAGGTGGAGCCGAAGAAGGTCTATTTCACCGCCACTGACGGAATGAAGGTGCGCGGGGATCTGTATATGCCCTGGCAAAATGATGCACCATTCATCGTCTTGTTTCACCGGGCGGGCTGGAGCCGGGGTGAGTATATTCCGATCGCCCCCAAGCTCAACGAAATGGGCTACAACTGCCTGGCCGTCGACCAGCGGTCCGGCTCGCGCGTGTACGGCTTGATGAACGAGACTGCTGTGCTGGCCTCACAGACTGGGAAGAGTGTTGAATACATCGATGCCGTCCCGGACATGGTCGGGGCTCTTCAGTTTGTCCGCGACAACTACGCCACCGGAAAGCTTATCGGCTGGGGGAGTTCCTATTCTGCCGGATTGATCATGGTTATTGCCACAGAGACCAAAGATGAAGGTCTCGTGGATGGCGTCGTGGCTTTCTCGCCCGGCGACTACTTCGATCGGTTTGGAATGAGCGAAACGTACGTAGCCGATCATGCCGCTCAAATGGACAAGCCCATCTTCATGGCATTCCGCCAGGTGGAAAAGGGCGAGATGGCAAAGCTCTCCAAGGCCCTGCCCAAAGAGACTCCGTCCAAGACCTTCATTCCCGAAGGCATTGGCGGAACCCACGGATCGCAGGCCCTCTGGCCGGAATCCGAAGGGGCGGACCAGTATTGGGACGCCTTGAAGTCCTTCCTGAACACCTATTTCCCCTCGGAGAATCCCGTACCTCGGACCGACGATCTCCCTGCTAAGCTGCGAACTCGCACCGGCGGTGGCATGAACGTTGGGCCGGCTAATCCAGGAGACAAGGACCGTCAACACATCAATCCAAGATACCAAGTCCCAAGCATTGGAGCGGGCGCACAGACGGAACCTGTTCAGGAGGATCCCGAGGCCATCCCGGCAGGCAAACCCAAGGAAGAGAAGAAATTGGGGCCAAGCTTGAACTAGCGCTTTCCTGGCTCAGATTGGAATCGAGGCGACGGGACGTTTCCCGTCGCCTTTTCCTTTTCTTCGCGGAGTGTGACAAAGGCCCTGATACGAGGGGTCTCCAACAATATTGACATGTGTGGCAAATGGGATTCATGGCTTGACACCCGCGATTCTGAACGCTATCCCGTGCGCAAAGACTGAAAAGATACCGATATCGGCACCTTTGGAGTGAGGGACCAATCGCCGATCACAGTTTCAGCCGCAAAATCTTCGGAGGGAGGAGAGTTTGTGAAAAAAATCACAAGGCAGGTGAAGTACGAGGACGACCTCGAGCTCGGATTCGGAGCGGAGATCTCCGAAAAGCTCGGGTGCGAAAACCTCGATCGTTGTATTCAATGTGGGACATGTTCCGGCGTCTGTCCAATGAGTGTCTACATGGACCTGACGCCCAGGCGCATGATCAACATGACCAGGGCCGGCTTGAAGGATGACCTCCTCGACAGCTATTCGATCTGGCTCTGCTCTTCTTGTTATGCCTGCACCGTTCAGTGTCCCCGCGAAATCAAAATCACCGACATCATCTACGCCCTGAAACAGAAAGCCATCCAGGAAGGGCGTCATCCCAAACGCTTCCCCATTCCTGTGCTCGCCACCGAGTTCCATCGGATGGTGCGCAATCACGGTCGCATCAACGAAGGCCTGCTCGCTGCGAAGATGTTCGCCAAGACCGACCCGCGCAAGCTCATCTCCAACGCCAAGTTGGGGTTGGCCCTCATGAAGCGCGGCCGATTCGTTCTTGGACATGAGAATATCAAGGGGCGCGAGGAACTGCGCAAGATCCTCGATGCAGTGGACGGAGAGCAGGAGGCGACCCGATGAAATTCCATTACTATCCCGGTTGTTCTGTACGCGGTGCAAACTCTCCCTTCGAAGAATCCTTCCTCGCAGTCTGCAAAGCTCTTGGAATGGACATGCAGGAAATCGAAGACTGGAACTGCTGCGGCGCAACGGCCTACATGGCCATTGATGAGAAGAAAGCGCTGGCCCTCGCAGCACGCAACCTGGCGATCGCCGAGAAGATGGGGGACGAAGACATCGTTACGCCCTGCGGCGGTTGTTACCTCGTCCTGAAAAAATCCCATGATTGCTTCCACGGAAACGGCCACTCAGCGAAGCGTCGCGAGATCATCAAGAAAGCCCTCAGCGCTGCAGACCTCAGCTACAAAGGCTCGAATCGTCCGCGGCACATTCTTGATGTCGTCGTGAACACGATGGGTCTTCAGGCTGTAAAGGACCGCGTCGTTCGTCCGCTCGAAGGCATCAAGGTGGCCCCCTACTATGGCTGCCAGATTGTTCGTCCACACAACGAGTTGGACGGCGTCTTCTATCCCATGGCGCTCGACCATCTGCTCGAAGCGCTGGGCGCGGAGGTCGTTGACTTCCCGATGAAGGCACGCTGCTGCGGCGGCAGCCTGACCGGCACCGTCGGCAAGATCGGCCTGGAACTCAGCCAGATCCTGCTGACCGAAGCTAAGCGTCGCGGTGCAGATGTGATCGCGACAGCTTGCCCGCTGTGCCACTTCAATCTCAGTTCGTACCAGGACCAGGTCTCGAAGGAATTCGGTGGTGGGGGAATGCCCACGGCGTACTTCACCCAGTTGATGGGCGTGGCATTCGGAATGTCCGTCACCGAGATGGGACTCCAGAAGAACCTGGTAACCTGCGACAAGTTGATGAAGCTCGGCGCGAGCACTGCCAAAGCCCAGCCCGCGGAGGTGAACTGATGGAGTCGAACGGGGAGATTAGGATTGGTTTCTATGTTTGCCATTGCGGGTCGAACATCGGGCGCGTCGTAGACGTACCCAGAGTCGCCGATACCATGTCGAAGATGCCTGGTGTCGTCGTTTCCCGCGATTACAAGTACATGTGCTCCGAACCGGGCCAGGCCCTGGTCGAGCAGGACATCAAAGACCATCGTCTGAATCGCGTTGTGGTTGCCTCATGCAGCCCACTTCTGCACGAGAAGACGTTCCGCACAGCCGTCGGCCGCGCGGGGCTCAATCCCTTCTACTTCCAGATGGTCAACATCCGCGAGCACGTCTCCTGGGTGCATGAAGACTCGATGGAAGCAACCGAGAAGGCGATCGCGCTCTCCCGTGCGGCGATCCATCGCGTCGTCTACCATCGACCGCTGGAAACGCGTCGAGTCGATATCAAGTCGAGCGTCCTGATCGTCGGCGGCGGAATCGCCGGCATTCACTCTGCGTTGAAACTCGCGGACGCCGGAGTGAAGGTTTATCTCGTGGAACGCGAGATGACCATCGGCGGCCACATGGCGAAGTTCGACAAGACTTTCCCCACGATGGATTGCGCGGCGTGTATCCTGACGCCAAAGATGGCCCAGGTGCGCGAGCACCCGAACATCACGCTGTGGACAAACTCGGAAGTCACTGGACTCGACGGGCACGTTGGCAGCTTCAAGGCCACAGTCGTGCGGCATCCGCGTTACGTGAAGGAAGACCTTTGCGTCGGCTGCCTTGATTGCATCGAAGGATGCGTCGTTCGGACATCCGACGGTCGCTCGTCGATGATCTCCGTCGACGCTTTCCGGAAGAGTCGCTCGGACAGCAATGGCGCCACGCCGAAGGTTGCGGTGACCAAACTGCCAAACGAGTTCGACGAAGGCCTCTCGACGCGCAAGCCCGTCTACATTCCCTTCCCGCAGGCTGTCCCGCAGATCGTCGCGGTGGACCCGAACTCCTGCCTGCAGATCAAGACAGGGAAGTGTAAACAAACCTGCGTCGAGCGTTGCGAACGCGACGCATTCGACTTCACACAAACAGATACGACCGAAGAGATCGAAGTCGGCGCCATCATTGTTGCGACTGGCTTCAAGACATTCGATCCGCACCGGATTCCCGAGTATCACTACAACGACTACGAGGAAGTCTACACGGCGCTTGAAGTCGAGCGCATGGTGAATGCTTCCGGCCCGACCGGCGGCCACATCGAGATGAACAACGGCCAGCGGCCGAAATCCGTTGGCATCGTTCATTGCGTCGGATCGCGCGATTTCCACTACAACCGGTGGTGCTCGCGCGTCTGCTGCATGTACTCGCTGAAGCTCGCTCACCTGATCCGCGAGCACACCGGCGCCGAAATCTATAACTGCTACATCGATATGAGGTGCCCCGGAAAGGGCTACGAGGAATTCTACGATCGGCTTCTCGCGGAAGGCGTTCACTTCATCCGCGGGCGTGTCGCAGAGATCCTCGATTGGCCCATGAGCAAGGCGGAAGAAGGCAAACTCGTCCTGCGCGTCGAGGATACGCTGGCGGGCTTCGTGCGTCGCGTTCCGGTGGACATGGTTGTTCTTTCAACCGGACTCGAACCGCGGGCAGACTCCGAAGACGTTCGCCGACTGTTTGGCATCTCGTGCTCGACCGGCGGCTTCTTCTTGGAGAAACACCCGAAACTGGCGCCGGTCGAAACGACCAGCGACGGCGTTTATCTGGCCGGCTGCTGCCAGGGGCCGAAGGACATTCCCGACACCGTCGCCCAGGCCGGTGCGGCCGCCGCGGAAGCTCTGGCACTCATCAGCCGAGGGTACATCGAAATGGAGCCCAACACGGCCTCGATCGACGAGGAGGAATGCTCCGGCTGCAAGTCTTGCATTGGACTGTGCCCGTACAACGCGATTCACTTCGACGAGGAGAAGAACGTTGCAGTGATCGACGAAACGTTGTGCAAGGGCTGTGGCACCTGCGTCGCGGCGTGCCCGTCCGGCTCCATCAAACAGAACCTGTTCGAAGACGACCAGATCTTTGCCGAGATCGAGGAGGTGCTGGCCCATGTCTGATAAATGGCAGCCAACAATTGTGGGGTTCTTCTGCAACTGGTGCACTTACACGGCGGCGGATCTGGCCGGTGTGTCGCGCATGAAGTATCCTGCCACGGTTCGCGTCATCCGGCTGATGTGTTCCGGACGCGTGGATCCGCAGTTCATTCTGAAAGCCTTCGCCGGCGGTGCCGATGGCGTGCTGATCGGCGGTTGCCATCCCGGCGACTGCCACTATCTCGAAGGAAACTACAAGGCGCTGCGGCGCTTTGAAATGATGAAGAAACTGATCGCCGGTTTCGGCATCGACGAAAAACGCCTGCGGCTCGAGTGGATCTCCGCCGCGGAAGGCGAGAAGGTCAAACGCGTCATCGAGGAAATGACGCAGCAGGTTCAGGAACTCGGCCCGCTCGACGTGCCGAAGATCTTTGCCGGATGGGACGAGGAACTGGACAAGCTTGAGGAGGAAATCAAGAAGGAGGCGGAGGAACCAAGCCATGTCTGACAAGCCCAAGATCGCAATGTATTGGTGCGCATCCTGTGGCGGGTGCGAGGAATCGGTCGTCGACCTGGCGGAGGACATCCTCTTCGTCGTCGAGAACGTCGATATCGTCTTCTGGCCCGTTGCATTGGACTTCAAGAAGAAGGACGTCGAAGCAATGGAGGACGGTTCGATCGTTGCCTCCTTCATCAACGGCGCCATTCGAACCACCGAGCAGGAAGAGATGGTTCGCATGCTTCGCCGCAAGAGCCAGATCGTCATCGCATACGGCTCCTGCGCACAGACGGGCGGCATTCCCGCCCTCGCGAACCTCTGCGAGCGCGAAGCCATCCTGCAGTACGTCTACCACGACGCGCCGACAGTCAAGAACCCGGAAGGCACTCGCCCGCAGTTGGAAACGCGAGAGAATGGGTTTCGAGCCACGTTGCCGGAATTCCACAACGTGGTTCGCACACTCGGCCAGATCGTCGATGTGGACTACTACCTGCCCGGATGCCCGCCGAGTCCGAAGCTGCTGAAGGAAGCGGTCATCGTGCTGCTCTCCGGCAATCTTCCGCCGAAGGGTACGGTGCTTGCGCCCGACAAGGCGTTGTGCGACGAGTGCGCTCGCAAGGAGACCAAGCCCGAGACGATGGAGATCGAAGCCTTCCATCGCCCGCACAACACGCCGGTGGATCCGGAGCTCTGCTTCCTGGCCCAGGGCATCGTGTGCATGGGACCGGCGACACGTGCCGGATGCGGAGCAGCCTGCACCTGTGGAAACATGCCATGTACAGGTTGCTATGGCCCGACGTCGCGCGTCGAGGACCAGGGAGCGAAGATCCTCTCGTCCCTGATGGCAAACCTTGCGCCAAAGGATGAAGAGGGCATTCGCAAAGCCCTCGAGGGTATTCCCGATCCCGTGGGAACCTTCTATCGCTATGCCGTGGCCGGTTCGTTGATGCGCGGCAAACTCACCAAATAAATACCGAGCGAGGAGTGGGGAGTAATGGACGAACCCGTCAAAGAAGTCTTTAACGAAGCAAGAGAGCGAGCAGCCCAGGACTATAAGAATCAGCGCCGGATCACGATCGATCCCATCACTCGTCTGGAGGGGCACGGCAAGATCGATGTGTTCCTGGACCAGAAGGGTGAGGTCGAGCGGGCGTACTTCCAGGTTCCCGAGCTGCGTGGCTTCGAGATCTTCAGCATCGGCCGGCCGGCGGAGGATATGCCGCAGATCACAAGCCGCATCTGCGGCGTCTGCCCGACGGCGCACCACATGGCAGCAACGAAGGCGCTGGACGATCTCTACAAAATCAAACCCACCAGTGCGGGCCGCAAGATTCGCGAGTTGATGTACAATCTGTTCATGCTCGAAGATCATGCGCTGCACGTTTATGTTCTTGGTGGCCCCGACTTCATCGTTGGCCCGGATGCACCGGCTGCGATGCGGAATATCCTCGGCGTCATCGAGAAGACTGGACTCGACGTTGGCAAGAAAGTCATCGGCATGCGGCGTCGCATCCGTGAAGCCATGGCATACCTCGGCGGCAAGGTCGTGCACCCGGTGCTTGGCCTGCCCGGCGGCGTCGCGAAAGGTGTGAAGGCCGATGATCTGCCGATGTTCAAGGAACTGGCAAAGGACGGGCTCGAGTTTGCCCAGTTCACGCTCCAGGTCTTCAGCGACATCGTTCTCAAGAACGAGAAGTATGTCGAACTTGTCACATCCGAGAACTACACGCACCGCACGAACTACATGGGAGTTGTCGACGATCAGAATCGTGTCAACTTCTACGATGGCATGATTCGCGTTGTCGGACCCGAAGGTAACGAAGTCGTCAAGTTCAAGGCGCAGGATTACCTGAAGCATATCTCCGAACACGTTGAGCCCTGGAGCTACGTGAAGTTCACGTATCTTGAGGACATCGGCTGGAAGGGTTTCACCGACGGACCGGACAGCGGCGTGATCTCCGTTGCCCCGCTTGCGCGCTTGAACGCCGCGGATGCGATGGCTACGCCTCTGGCGCAGGAAGCTCGCGAGGAGTACTTCAAGATCCTCGGCGGTCGTCCGGTACACTACACGCTCGCGAATCACTACGCGCGTGTCGTGGAAATGATTCAGGCCGCGGAGACGATCCAAGAACTCGTCAATGATCCTGAAATCACCAGCACCGATCTTCGGAATATCCCGACCGAGACTCCCACTGTGGGCATCGGCGTTGTCGAAGCTCCACGCGGCACGCTTTATCACCACTACGAAACAGACGAGCGCGGCGTCCTGACAAAGGCCAACCTGATCGTCGCGACGCAGAACAACTCGGCGCGCATGGCCATGAGTGTCGAGAAGTCCGCGAAGGGCCTGATCCACGAGGGCAAGGTCGATGAGGGCCTGCTCAACATGGTCGAGATGGCCTTCCGCGCGTACGATCCGTGCCATGCTTGTGCTACGCACTCCCTGCCGGGACAGATGCCGCTGCGCGCACGCGTGTACGACGCTGAAAAGAATATCATCCAAGAGTTCCAGAAATGACTGGGACTCGACAGAAGCCGATCCTCGTCCTCGCCCTGGGTAACGACATCCTGGGCGATGACGGGATTGCGTTTTATGCCGCCCGCGCGCTGCAGGAGGAATTCTCCGCAGTCGCCGATTTCACCGAAACCGCCGAGGCCGGCCTGGCATTGATGGAAATGCTGGAGGGCTACGAGTACGCCCTCCTCATGGATTCCGTCATGACCGGGCAATGCGATCCGGGCACCATCGTGGAATTTCAGACGGAGCAATTCAAGAAGGTCGTCGCCCCGTCGCCTCACTACGCCGGCTTGCCGGAAGTCCTTGAACTCTCGGCGCGCCTCGGCCTCGACATGCCGACCGGGATGCGCATCCTTGCCATGGAAGTCGCCGACCCATTTACGCTTCGCGAGGAGCTGACGCCAGACGTCGCACGCGCCCTTCCAAACCTCGTCGATGCCGCCCGCGCGATTCTCGAAGAATGGAGAGCTTCGGTTCCATGCACGAATACACATTGATGGAGAACGTGATCGAAACGGTCGAGCAGGATCTGGCCGCGCAAGGCCACGACACATCCGCCGGCATTTCGGCAATCAGCTTCCGCATCGGCATGCTTGAGATGCACTCCGTCGAATCGTTCCGCCAGGCATTCGATTGGATCACGAAGGGCACGATCCTCGAAGGTGCGGCGCTCGATTTCGAAGTCATCCCATCCCGCATTGCGTGCGAGAAGTGCGGGTACAAAGCGGACCTGTCTATGGGCGATGCCGATTGCCACGATCCTTCGCCTGTCATTGCCTGCCCGGAATGTGGAGCCGTTACGCCCGTCCAGGGCGGACGCGGCGTGACAGACATTCAACTGACCCTGCGAGAGACGGCCGATAAATGAAGCCTCGGGGCCGCTGAGTGATTGCTCCGCGGCCCTGCCTTCTCTCTTGCCTTCCGCGGGCTCCTTCGTATTGGCTGTGAATTTGCTGGCACTCTGCCAAGCCATTCGAGGAGCCCTCTTTCATGCTATATCGCCGATTTGGCCGAACTGAATTGCAAATGCCTGTCCTGTCCTGCGGCGGCATGCGATACCAGCACAAGTGGGAGGACACGCCGCTCGCCGACATTCCGGACGAGAATCAGCGCAATCTCGAAGCCACCATCGCTCGCGCGATCGGTGCCGGCATCAACCACATTGAAACGGCACGCGGCTACGGCAGCAGCGAACGTCAGCTTGGCCAGATTCTGCCGAAGTACCCGCGCGAGAGCCTGATCGTCCAGACCAAGGTTGCTCCCGAAGCCGACAGCGGAGTCTTCCGCAAGAACGTCCTAGAATCCCTCGAACGGCTGAATCTCGATTACGTCGATCTGCTCGGCCTGCATGGGATCAACAATGACGAAACCTACGAATGGTCCGTGCGTGAGGGAGGATGTCTGCAAGTCGCGCGCGAGTTGCAAAGCCAGGGCCTCGTTCGACACATCGGTTTCTCGACCCACGCCACGCCGGAGTTCCTGCCCACCGCGATCAAGACCGACGTTCACGGCGGGTTCGACTACGTCAATCTGCACTGGTATTGGATCTACCAAAGAAACTGGGGCGCGATTCTCGAAGCGCGCAAACGCGACATGGGCGTCTTCATTATCAGCCCGTCGGACAAGGGCGGAATGCTGTACAATCCTCCGGAGAAGCTTTGCCGTCTCACCGAGCCCGTCCATCCAATCATCTTCAACGACCTCTTCTGCCTGTCTCATCCCGAGGTTCACACGCTCAGCATCGGCGCAGCGAAACCCGGAGATTTCGACCTGCACGTCGAAGCCATTGAGAATTGGTGGGACAAGCGCGACGAGATCGTCGCACCTGTCGAAGAAGCTCTTCGTGCAGAGATCGCGAAGACTTTCGATTCAGACTATCTGGAGAACTTCGAGAAGGGTGTTCCGGAATTCCGCCATCTGCCCGGCGATACCAATGTGCAGATTATCCTTTGGCTGCATATGCTCGCAAAGAGCTTCGACCTCGAGGAATACGGCAAGATGCGCTACAATCTGCTTGGCAACGCGGGCCACTGGTTTCCAGGAACGAACGCGGCCGATTTCGACGAAGCCGCCATGCGGGAGGCCCTCAGAGACACCGCCGATCCGGAGCGCATCATTCGGACGCTGCATGAAGCGCACGAGATGCTCGTTCGCGACCCAGTGAAGCGCCTCAGCGAGAGCTGACAAATCGCCACAAAGAACAAGACGCACAGGGGCCAAGAACCGGTCCCCTCTGCGTCTTTGACTTTCATATGGGGGCTGCTCAATCCTCCCACTTGCTCTCTGTACCGGTGGTTGTTGTGCCGCCGCCTTGCCCTTTGCCGCGGGCCCGCATATCCTCGACCTTCTCCTTCAAGGCCATCATGTCGCGGTCGTTCTTCCGCATCAGCAGCGCCTGGTCGACGAAGATACCGGCGACAGAGGTATCGCCCGCAAGCAGGTAGGCCTTCGCGATGTGGCCATAGATCTCGAACGTCAGATCCGGAACCGTCTCCTTCACCGGCGACGCCACAATTCGCAGAACATCGCCCTCGAACTTCCCGCGCTTGTCCTCAAACGCGATCACATTCAGCCCGATTTCCACACAGTTTCGTACGCCCTGGTAGAGCATGCGCATCAGGTCGAGCGGCAGCTTGCTGTGCACGCCGGTGCGCATGATATCCAGCAGCGAGCCGAAATCGCGCGGCTCGATCCACCCGCGCCGCATCCACTTGTCGTTCGTCATCCGGAAGCGATATTCGAGCAACTTCCCGCAGTGCATCGTCCACGTGTAGTACACCATCTTCACGCAGCGATACATGCGCGATGTTTGCTCGTCGGACTTCTCCGACAAGTGACTCATATCCGGAATATAGCGTGCCAGAATACACGCCAACTCCTCGCATTCCCAAAGCATATTGAACGGCGCGCGTCCCTGCTCGCGATCGAAGTCGCTGGCCATGGCAATGATCTTCGTACAAGCCTCCAGCACCGATTCCTTCAGACCATGGTTTGCCAGGTAGTCCGCCGCCACGTAGTGCGCATCGTGATAGTAGCCCTTGTCACAGAGCTTTAGCGCCTCGCGAATCGATTCATCTGCTGTTGTGCCGACACTCAACTGCTTCTGCCGTTCCTGTGCTTCAAGCGGCGGCTTGATCGGTTCCAGAAACTGGCGATACTTGGCGCGTGGGTGCCCATCATCGGATTGCGATGAATGGAGTTGTACCGCTGATTTCGGCCCTTCCGTGGGAACAGCCTTCGGGGGAAGCGGCCTGGGGTTCGGGTTCCTGATGGCGCCCTCTGGGATAGGGCGCCTGGGACGCACTGGACCAATGTCATCTAATGTGATTTCCGGCTTCCGTTTTGGCGGGGGAGCAGTCTTCTTTGGCAGCGGCTTCCCGCCGCCCGGCACGCCTGTTTTTTGAGCAGGACGCTGCTTGGCGACCGGCTTGGGCGCGGGTTTCATTCGCTCTTCCCGCGCCTGCGCCTCCAGAGCCTTCCTGCGCCAGGGACTGACCGGAATGTTGGCGGGAATCTGGCCCGACTTCGTGCCCGTCGTATAGACTCCGGAAGAACGAGACGACATCCGCCGGCGCGTCTGTTCCTGGGCCAGCAACTGGCGCAACTTATCGAGACCCGCCACTGCCAGCAGTCGGCGGACTTCGCGAAACTCCTCCGACCCCGGGTGAGGCGACGTGTCGTGCATGTTGTCCGGTGTGAGGTTGGCAAGAAACAGCGAGAAGAATCCGCGATGACTGAAGATCTGATGATCCGGTTCAGTCACTCCCAGCAGGCGCAGAGCTTCCACGCACTTGCGCTCTTCCTCTGGCGTCAGCGATCGTCCTGGGCTCATCGCTCTCTCCCGGTATCGGTGCGAGGCCCCAATTGGCGAACTTGGGCTTTAAATGGGAACAAAGCACATAGGAGAAACCCCTGTCAAGACAACACGGAAGCAAAATAAGAGAATCGTGTACTAACAGCACACAGAACAGGGATTGATGTGGACATGTCCAGGTTTTTGGGGCGCAGGACTACTTCTTCTTCCGGATTCCATCCCACCAGCGCTTCTTCTTCGGGGCGCCGGGCTTATCCGATTCCTCATCCGGGACATCCTGATGGCGGGCGCGCTGCAGCCGCGCCCTCAATCGGTCAATCTCAGGATTATCCGGCAGAATACTGGAGGCCATCGTCAGGAAGTTGTTCGCATTCGTCAGATCCCCGGCGCGATGGTACGCCCGGACGATATCGCAGGCGACGTCAAACGCCAGCTTCTCGTAGTTCTCGCGCAGTGGCGAGATGACGATCCGCAGGAACTCCGCCTCGAACTTGCCCTGCTTATCCGGGAAGGCGATGACATGCTCGCCAACTTCCATCACGTGACGCGCACTCTTATAGAGCCGCCGCATCATTTCCATCGGCAGATTCGTTCGCGCCCCGGAACGGAAGACATCCAGCACAAACCCGAAGTCGCTCGGTTCCACCCACTGCCGGCGCATCCACTCGTCGTTGCGAATGCGGTACTTGTACTCCACCAGCGCGCGGCAATGACGCAGCCACGTCTCGTAAATGTGAGCAACCATGCGGAACTTGGTTACCGTTTCTGCATCGCCCTTCTTCGACAGGCGCGAGACCTCGGGAATGAAGCGCACGATCGTCGCGGCCAGGTGCTCGCACTCGTGAAGCATATTCACCGGCCCGACGCCTTGCTCGCGATCGAAGCTCGAAGCGCGCTCGATCACGCCCAGGCCCGCCTCCAACACACCACTGCTCAAGCCGACATTCTCAAAGTACGCCGTCACCACGTAGTACGCATCCTGGTAACGGCCTTCGTTGCGCAGTTGCAGGATGTAGGTAATCGCCTCTTCCGTATCGGCCGGATCCAGGCTCTTCACGTCCAGATCGCTCTTCGGAAGGTTCACCTTGTGAGGATGGGGAGTATGAGTCGCCTGATATTTCTCCTCCTCTTCCTCCTCATCACCCTCGACCAGCGTCACTTCGTCCGCGATTCCGGGCGTGGGCGTCCGGAAGGCCGAAGAGGGCGTCTCGATTCCCTCCACTCCGGTCGAGGGGCGGATTGGCTGCTTCTCGGCCTCCACTCGTTTTGCCAGCAGCTCACGCAGCCGCTCGGCCCCCGCCCGGGACAGCAGCTTGCGGATTTCCATGAAGGCTTCCACGTCCGGATGGGCCGCGCCTTCCCCCATCTCATCCGCGGTCAAACCAGTCATATAAAGGGCGAAGTAACCGTGATTGCTGATCAATGGATGATCCGGCCGGGTGATCCCCAGCACTTCCAACGCGGCCAGACACTGATCCTCTTGATCCGGCGTCAACGGAGCCTTTTTGGCCATCTCGATTGTCCCCGATGGTTTGTGGGCCATTCAGTCTCAAGGCTTACAAGCTCCTTCATCCACGCTTCGGTGCCGAGTGTCAAGCCGGGTGGCGGGAGGCCTCCCACTTGACTGAGGTTCACTCATGGAAATTGCGAAATCGATATGCTTTGAGAAATCG
Source organism: bacterium (assembly GCA_020444065.1). Lineage (NCBI taxonomy): Bacteria > bacterium. The sequence continues at coordinate 586,694 of JAHLLQ010000002.1, forward strand.
GGTTGCGGACCTGTCCTGACCACCCGCAAAATCCAGAAGCTGTCGGCGATTGGAACCGGCAGTTCAATATAGTCGGAGGGGAGATGATTGTGTCTACAGCGTTTGGGATGTATCGGGCGAGTGCGATGGCCGTCGCAGCCATCGCTGCGATCATTTTGATGGGTTGCGCCACCCAGGACACGGGTCCCGTCGAGGAGTGGCAGCAATTGCGCGACGAAGCGCAGTCCTATTTCTGCGAATGGAAAATCGGATCTGCTATCAATTCAGAATCCCAGGCCTATGACCTCGCCAAGGAGGAATTCGGCGAGGATGATCTCAGGACCGCAGAGATTCTTCATGGCTTGGCGCAATTGCACCGCGCTCACGGAGATGACGAGGTCGCCGAGGAGTTGTATCATCGAGCGCTTCGACTCTTTGAAGAGCACTACACGGCCGACGATCCGGAGCTCGCCCAGATTCTGGCGAATATGGCCCAAATGTACGCCGACAGGGAGGACTTCGAGCAGGCAGAGGCATACGCCGACCGCTCGTTTGCAATCCGAGAGAAGGCCTTCGGACCGGATTCGCCGGAGGTTGGCCAGAACTACTTTCTATACAGCTACATCCGACTTTCCGAGGAGAGGATCAACGAGGCGGAAGAATTGGCTCTCAGATGTTTCGAACTCCGCAAACCACTCGGCGATGACAATGAGTCTCTCTGCGATGAGCTCGGTCATCTTGCGACCGTGTACGAGTTCCAGGATCGATATGAGGAGGCGCTGGAGCTTCGAAAACGCGCCGTTGCCCTTTATGAAGACGAAATCGCAATTGTCTACCCGGATGGATACATTAACGTGCTCAATGGACTCGTGAATACCGAGTTGATGCTCGGCATGAACGAAGAAGCCGAAGAGCACCTCCTGAAGGCCCTTGAGATCGCCCAGGACTTCTTCGGTCCATCCGATGCTCACACAGCTGAGGAGATGGTAGGGATTGCCGAGGTGCATACATTCGTCATCAAGAGCGATCAGGCAAAAGACTGGATCGGGAAGGCCATGGAGGCGGTCGGCAAAGCCTTTGACCCGAACAGCCCGGAATATTCCGCAATGCATTGGAAACTCGAGCAGATGCGCAGTTCACTCGATGACTCGGAAGGAGCTTTGGAACTGGCCAATGAATGGCTGGAGCATGCGAGGGAGAAGTATGAGACCGATGGAGATGCCAGAGGGATGATCATCGCCCATGACGCTGTTGCAGGCGCCCTGATCAGGCTGAAGCGCCGGGACGAGACAATACTCCATCTTGAGAAAATGCTCAAGTTCCAGGAAATCCACTACGGTGCAAACCATAGCGAAGTTGGAATGACCCACCTCCTTCTAGCCTGCCATAGTCTTCTGAAAGGCGACAAGACACGAGTTGAGCAAGAGGTTGCCTGGGTTCGAGCAGTTTGGATGACGGCTCCAATCGATGAGAATCTGGAGAGGGTGGAACAATTGCAGCCATACATCCGGTATTTTGAATCCCAAGGCCGACACGATGTCGTGGCACTCATCCTGACACGCATCGTCGCGGTGTACGATGAGATCCTCGGTCCGACCGACGAGAAGACATTTGAAACCCTCTCCGATCTCACCGAGGCCTACTCCAATGACGGAGATATGGAGGGCGCACTCGATGTCCTCAAGGACGTCGTAGCCCGACGACGCGAAAGCCCCGGGAAGTACCAGATTAAAATGATCAGCGCGATGGATGATCTGGCTTCCTACTACGACTGGCTGGATATGTACGAAGAATCCGAACCGATCTACCGCGACGAGATCGATCTCCTCACTGCGAATGTTGGCCCTGAAGACTCTTGGACGGCCGATGCATGGAACAATCTGGGATATTCCCTCTGGCTCCAGGACAAAGACGAGGAAGCGGAAGAAGCCTATAAGAAATCCATCGCCATCTACGACTCGATCAGTCAAGACACACGCGGACGGCGAGCTTCTCCCACGTACAATCTTGCGCTTCTCTACGAATATCATGACAGAGCGGAAGACGCAGAGCGTTGTTTCATGCAGTGCCTCGCCATGGAAGAAGGCGAACTCGGCCCCGACCATCCCGAAGTCGCCGCCACCCTGCGCAGCATCGCCACCTTCTACAGAAACCTTGGCCGCGACGCTGAAGCAGAAGAATTCGACCAACGCGCTACCAATATCGATGGGGAGGAGTAGACCGTAAGGGACACGCGACTTGACCATGGAAGACCTGCGGAGTTTCAGGGAACGATTTGGAGACGATGAGGAAGCGCTTCGCCGCGAGCTTGAAGAACTGGAGAGCTCGGTCGCTCCGGATCTGTCTCGTCGACATGGGATCGTTGGTCGCCTGGCGGAGATCTGTCTGGAACGGAAGCAATTCGACGAGGCCGATCACTTCGCCGCACGCCTCGTTGAACTCGCTGTCGAAGAATACGGTCCGATTCATATCCGCGTGGCGGGCAGCCTCTCAAGTCTCGCAACGATCCGTCGGAAGTGGGGGAACTGGGAAGAGGCCAAGGTGCCATTCTATCGGGCAATCGAGGTCGCGCGACAGGTTCCCGCAACGCGCACGCTCGAGCAAGGCCAGGAGTTCCTCCGCAATGCACGTGATCTCTTCGCTCGCGGTTACGTGGAAGAAGCTGTCCTCGACCTGGAATTGGCCTGCCCGATTCTTCTCAGACACCTCGGCCCAGACCACCGAGATTACCTGAGGGCACTCCAGTTCCTGGCCACTGCCTACTCAGAGATCCCGGATCTGGACAGCGCCCGGCCGATCCAGAAGGAACTGCTGGAACATTGGCGCCGGAACGGCGGCGAGCAGAATGGCATGCTCGAGACGGCCCTTCAAAATATGGCTCGTCTCGAATCGCGGGCTGGCGCGTTGGTTGAGGCTCTGGAGTACTTCCTGGAATGGCGAGACCTTTGCCTGCAGGCCTATGGGTACTACGACCTCCTGACGGCCAATGCCTACGCCGAACTCGGTGGGTGCCTGCGTTACATGAAGCGATGGGAAGAGGCGAAAGAAATCCTGGAGATGGCGCTTGAGATTTATAAGGAACTGGACGCCTCTCGCCATCCCGGCAGCATCGAGCCACGCCTGGACCTTGCCTGGGTCGAAGGGAATACGGGTGGACTGCAAGCCGCCCAAAGCCTCTACCACGAAGCGCTCGACATACAGATCGAAACCACCGGAGAGATCCATCCCGAGGTCCACCGCATTCTCAAGATCCTGGCCAGCTTTCACGGTATGCGTGGGCGACATGATATCGCCGACCAACTCGATGAGGATGTCAGGCGGATCAAGAAGGCCTTGGAAGATCGTCCGGCGAACGCGTAGTCACGTTGCTCGCCGCCCTTCCCGCTTGCACCGGCGCCCCCGCCCGACTATCCCCCGTTGTCTTGACTCTGTGGAGGATTCGTCGTGGGCAAACGCGTCATCGTAACGGGCAGCAATGGACTGATCGGCTCGGAGTGCGTCCAGCACTTTGACGATCTCGGCTGGGAAGTCGTCGGCGTGGACAATAATATGCGCCGCCAGTTTTTCGGGCCGGACGGCGATACGCTTTGGAATCTGGAGCGCCTGCGCGCCGCGACGCGCAACTTCCGCCACTGCGACAGCGACATCCGCGACCGCGATTTCATCGACCGCCTGCTCGGCGAAGTCCGCCCCGACCTGGTCATTCACGCCGCCGCCCAGCCCAGCCACGATCTCGCCGCCCGCATTCCGGTCGACGATTTCGAGGTGAACGCCAACGGCACTCTGAACCTCCTCGAGGCCACCCGCCAGCACGCTCCCGAAGCCGTCTTTGTCTTCATGAGCACCAACAAGGTCTACGGCGACGCGCCCAACTCGCTGCCTCTCGAAGAGCTTGAAACCCGCTGGGATTTCGCCGACGAGCGCCGCGGCGTGGGAATCGACGAGCGGATGTCGATCGACCAGTCAATGCACTCGCTCTTCGGCGTGTCGAAGGTCGCCGCCGACGTCATGACCCAAGAGTACGGCCACTACTTCGGAATGAAGACAGTCTGCCTGCGCGGCGGCTGCCTGACCGGTCCGGCCCACAGCGGCGCCCAGCTCCACGGCTTCCTTAGTTACCTCGTGAAGTGCGCCATGCGGGGTGACAAGTACACCGTCTTCGGCTATAAGGGGAAGCAGGTCCGCGACAACATCCACAGTTACGACGTGTGCCGGGCGATCGAGGTCTTCGCAGCAAATCCTCGCCCCGGCGAGGTCTACAACATCGGCGGCGGCCCAGGGAACTCGGTTTCGATTCTCGAAGTCATCGCACGAATCGAGGAACTCTCCGGACGGCGTCTGGACTGGGAATACAGCGACAAAGCCCGCAGCGGCGATCACATCTGCTACTACACCGACCTCGGGAAATTCCGCCGCGACTACCCCGAGTGGGATATCACGAAGTCACTGGATGATATTCTGAAGGAAGAAATCGCCCAGGTAGAGAAGAGCCTGGGGTAGTTGGGTGGTTTGCCACAGATGGGGAGGATGGACACAGCTTGAGAGCAAGGACTCGTCGCCACACCAGCTAGACCATTCGCTTCCAGTACTCCAAGACCTCCGGCGGCAGGGACTCTTCCTCTCGGCTGAGGCGTGCCTCGATGATCATTCGTTCGTGTCGAACTGCCTGCGCGAAATCCTCGTAATCCTGGATGATGTCCACTTTCTCGATTTCCCGCAGCCTCTTTGCGGCGAGTTCGAGTGTCTGATCGAGGCTTTCAATCGGCCACACATAGGCGCGGCACAGGAACAGTACGAGGGTCGTGACTGACCTGACCTCCTCGTGATTCCTTTCAGTAGCTTCAGTCTTGGCCAGGTATTCGGTGATGATCTCGGAGAACTCCGAGCCGCCAAAGAAGTCATCAAAGAAATCTACTGCCGAATCGGCTTCCCATGGCAGTTCGCCCCAGGCACCCATGACTTACGCGCTCCTACTCGCCACTCGTCACTAGCCACTAATCACTGACTATTCCCCACTAGCCACTTCCCTCTTCGTCAACTCCGCAACCTTCTCCAGGAACGTATCCGGGTCGATGGGCTTGGTCATGAAGGCATCGGCTCCGATCGAGCGCCGCCATTCGTCGTCCGAACGCCCCGTTTCCTGGGTCAGCCCTGTCAGGACCATGGCTGGGATGTTCTTCGTCGTCTCGTCCTTCCGTAGTTCCATCAGCAGCTGGTAGCCGTTCATCTTCGGCATCTTCATGTCCAGCACGACCAGGACGGGGAGCGTTGCCCGGATGCAGGCCAGCCCCGACTCGCCGTCGTGGGCGATGCAGCAGGCGAACTGGCGCGACTCCAGCATCAGCCGGATCAGATCGCACACCTCGCGCTCGTCATCGATCACACAAACCTTTGGCCGATCGGGCATCATGCGCTCCTATTCTCCCATGGCGAAATCTTGCGGAGAGAGTCGGAACGGCTGCAACGAAAAGCCGCTTCGGCCTGTCGCACGAAGAGTGAGTCAACTTGCTCCGCAGGACGATGCAACACGGCATCGCGGACACCAGGTGTCGCCCTTAGCTTTTTTCTAACATAGCTGAAAGTGCAGGGGGAAATGTTCAGATCAGGCGCGCTTTGGACGGAACTGGACTTAAAGTGGGGCCGCCCCCCAGGTGGCCCAGGTGTCCCCCGCGAACCGTGATCCCGCGGCAGCCTTCTATGTCCAGTTGTGTCAGTATTTTTCCCTATGTTCTTCGATAGAGGAGAGGACGTTCCAACTACTGCCAGAATGTCATGAAAAGGTCCCCGGCTCCCGCAGGAATCGGCAGGACTTTTGGCCTCGGCTCGAAAGAACGCTTTATAGAAACGCACGCGCGAGGCTGCCAATCCGCTTGACCCCCCCGAGGGTGGCCCGCAAGGTGCGTCGCGAAGTCGGGAGGGCAATCCGGGGCAACGCGATAGCAGGACCCCAAAGTTGCGTACTTTCACTCAAAAAGAATAGATCCATTCCAATATAGGAAAGGTGCATCATGGCAAATCCGAAGGTATCTATCAACGGTTTCGGGCGTATCGGACGCCTGGTTCTGCGCGCGGCTATCGAGAAGGGCACCGTCGACGTCGTCCACATCAACGACCTGGTCCCGGTCGCCACCAATGCTCACCTGTTCAAGTATGACTCCATCCACGGCCAGTTCGATGGTGAAGTCGCCACCGACGGCAACGATCTGATCATCAATGGCAAGCGTATCCACGTGACCGCCATCAAGGATCCGACCGAGCTGCCCCACAAAGAAAACGGCGTCGACTTCGTCGTCGAGTCCACGGGTATCTTCCGCAAGAAGGCCGACGCTGGTAAGCACATCACCGCCGGCGCCAAGAAGGTCATCGTTTCCGCCCCGTCCCCGGACGCCGACGCGACCATCGTCATGGGCGTGAACTGCGACAACATCCCGGCCGATGCCGAGGTTCTGTCGAACGCCTCCTGCACCACCAACTGTCTCGCGCCGGTCGTCAAGACCCTGCAGGACAAGTGGGGTGTTGTGAAGGGCCTCGTCACCACGATCCACAGCTACACCAATGACCAGGCGGTTCTGGACATCGCGCACAAGGACCTTCGTCGTGCTCGCGCCGCCGCCATCAACATGATCCCGACTAGCACTGGCGCCGCCAAGGCCATCGGCCTCGTGATGCCGGAGCTTAAGGGCAAGCTCGACGGTCTCGCTGTTCGCGTCCCGACGCCGAACGTCTCCATCGTCGACTTCGTGGCCGAGCTTAAGAGCAACGCCAGCGCCGATGAAGTCAACGCCGCCCTCCGTGAGGCCGCTGCCGGCCAGTTCAAGGGCATCATGGCCGTCTGCGACGAGCCCCTCGTCTCCGGCGACTTCAACCACAACCCGCACAGCTCCATCGTTGACTCCGGTTGCACGTACTGCGTCGACAACCTTGTCAAGGTGCTGTCCTGGTACGACAACGAGTGGGGCTACTCCAACCGTTGCATCGACCTGATGGTGAAGATGTCCAAGTAATTCCGGCCCGTTCCAGTTTGGGTTCGGACGAACTCTCTCCGGCCCGGCGGACGGTCCCACGTCCCGCCGGGCCGGTTTTCTTCTCAGCAATCGCAAAATCTAAAGGAGTGTTACCATGGCCCGCAGACCTTTCGTCGCCGGCAATTGGAAGATGAACAAGCTGCGCTCCGAGGCGGCCGATCTCGTCGGAGCATTGATTCCCAAGGTTCAATCGGTCAGTGAAGTCGACATCGCCGTTTGCCCCGTTTTCACGGCGCTGGACGTCGTGAGCGAGCGCGTCAAGGGCACCAACGTCATGCTCGGCGCCCAGAACCTCTACACCGTCGAGAAGGACGGCAAGCTGGTCATGAACGGCGCCTACACGGGCGAAGTCAGCGCAGAGATGCTGGCCGACGCCGGCGTGCAGTGGGTGATCCTCGGCCACAGCGAACGCCGCCAGTACTTCGGCGAAACCGACGCCAGCGTGAACGCCAAGGTCCGTGCGGCCTGGGCGGCAGGCGTGAAGACCATCATCTGCGTCGGCGAGCTGCTCGAGGAGCGCAAAGCCGGCAAGACCAACGAAGTCGTCGAGACACAGGTCCGCGGCTGCCTCAAGGATCTGGACCCGGACAAGGTCAAAGAAGCCGTTATCGCCTACGAGCCCGTCTGGGCGATCGGCACCGGCGAAACCGCGACTCCCGAGCAGGCTCAGGAAGTCCACGCGATGATCCGCGGACTGCTGAAGGACCTGTTCGGCGACGCCGTGGCGGACGCCGTGCGCATCCAGTACGGCGGCTCCATGAAGCCCGGCAACGCCAAGGAACTGATGGCCCAGCCGGACATCGACGGCGGCCTGATCGGCGGCGCCGCCCTCAAGGCCGACGATTTCTTCGGAATCATCGACGCCGCGCGGTAGGCGCACCATGCTGCAGAACTCACTCGGGCGCCCCATTGCGGGCGCCCGTTTGCTTGTTATTCACACGCCAACTCCCCGACACGCCAATTGACGGGCTGCCCCTTGCGCAGGCTAGGATGCCCGCGACCGCTTGCTCCGGAAGGAATGCCTGCTCCATGTCCGAAAAGCTCACCGTCGAAGGCATCGATCTTCACCTCGCTCATCCCGATGATGTGAAGACCCGCTGGATCGGCAACGAACGCGTCCGCGAACAGCTCATTGCCGCCTGGACCGTCGTGGCCGAAGGCGACCTGCCGCTCAATCCGCGCCTGCTCGGCAAACCCGGCGTCGGCAAGACGACGCTGGCCTACAGTGTCGCTCGAGAGATGGGGCGCGAAGTCTATATTCTTCAGTGTACCATGGATACGCGGCCGGAAGATCTGATCGTCACTCCTGTGATCGCGGGGGAGGGCAAGATCGCCTACCACGCGTCGCCCCTCGTAACGGCGATGCTGCGCGGCGGCGTCTGCATCCTGGACGAAGGCAACCGTATGAGCGAGAAGTCCTGGGCCTCGCTGGCTCCGGCGCTCGACATGCGACGCTACGTCGAATCCGTCGTCGCGGGTATCAAGGTCCCCGCCCATCCGGAGTTCCGCGTTGCCGTCACGATGAACGACGACGCGTCGACTTACGAGATTCCCGAGTACATCCAGTCCCGCCTTCAGCCGCAGATCGAAGTCGGCTTTCCGCGCCGCGATGAAGAGATCGAGATCCTACGCTTCAACGTGCCCTTTGCAGATGATAAGATTCTTGCCTACGTGGCGGACTTTCTCCAGAAGGCACATTCCGTGAACCTCCCCTTCAGTAGCCGCGACGGTGTGAACATCCTGCGCTACGCGTTGAAACTCGGCGCTCAGCGCAAGAATCCGCCCGAAGGTCACCTGGCCGAATCCATCGAGGCCGTCCTCGGCGAGGAAGGCGCGGAGTTCCTGGACAGTGGCCTGCCCGCGGATCGGCTGCGCGGCGCGATGCGCGATCTGGAAGAATGGGAAGTCGAAGACGACGACGGCGAGTACTCCGACGATTTCTTCGACGAGGACGACGAGGACTCTCCCGACCGGTGAATCTGACGCGCGCATTTGCTCTCCGGTGGTTGGCGGCAACGCTGGTTGCCGGTAGTATCTTCTTTTTCGGCTGCGGAGACGATTCTGCGCCGGAAGAACCCGAAGACGTAGCGGCGGAGATTTCCCGTCGCGCCGATGAAATCATCGCGGCGTCCGATGCATCGTCGATGCCCGAGACTTTCGAGTATCCCGACGGCGAAGAGGGCGTGCGGTACGTTCCTTCGCCCCCCAACCTGAATCTTCCGCACGGAACATGGAGTCCCCCGACCCGCGACGATCAAACGACTCCGGGCGAGATCGTCCACACGTTCTCCATGGAGGGCTGGCCCGAGGATATCGCCATCGATGATCAGGGGACGGTGCTGATTGGGTGGGACGACAGTTTGCGAAGCTACAAAGTCAGTTCGGCGGAACCGGAGATGCTGAGCGACAAGGGCGCTCGTTCCCTGCAGTGGCATCCCGATGGCAATCATCTGCTCGTCTCCGGCCCTTGGCAGAACGCCATGTACGAATGGCCTTCCGGCCGCAAAATCAATGATATCGAAATCGCCGCGCCGGGCCTGCTGCAATTCGCTCCAGATGGGAAGAGTCTCTGGTCCGTGAAAAACGTGATCGGAGCCGAAGAATTGCTCTCTGCCGAGAGCGAAGTGCGCGTCAGCCTTCAGGTCGACGTGTATCCCTTCGAAGGCGCGTCGACTGCCACGAAAGTCATGAGCACGTCCGCTTTCGCCATGATCGGCACCATGCCGAGCATCGGGATGGCCTGGGGGCACGCCGCAAAGGCCTTCCAACTCGACCCGTGGCCGGCGCCTCTGATCGAACTCGATGAGAATCTCATCCAGGAATCTGTCCTGACCAGGCCCACCAATTCGGTGGACCTGGACCCGCACGCCGGGGCGCCCGAGTTCGTGTACTTCATCCGCGCGCGGCAGCGCGGTGGCCGCAGCAGTCGCGCCTGGGTCACGAGCGTCAACGACAGCAATCTTGAGCGATCCCTCACTGCAGAACCCACCTACGACATCGCGATCTCGCCGGACGGACGCCGCGTGGCTCTGCTGGTTCTGCGCGACGATCAAGGCGTCCTTCTACGCACGACGCGCGAAGCCCTTTTTGCGCGCGATCTGACCGATGCGCTCGCTTCGCGGGAAGAATTCAAAAAGCAGTCGCGTAAAGCTCTCGAGGCCGTGCGCGGTTCCTTCAGGCGTACCGAGATGGGGCAGACGCTCAAGCTTGGAGACTTCGGCTGGGAGGTCGAATGGCCTCCCGAAGAGGGGTTGATGTTCGTCATGGACGAAGCACTCCGTGCGGCGCTCAAGCGCGACGTCGGCTTGGACCTGCCGGATGGGTTCGAGGCTCTCGGGCAACTCGACGATTTCCTCGCTGAAAGCGATGGGATCTGGCCGGAGGAACCCGCGACTGTCGTGGCTGTGGCTTCGCTTTACGGAAATGTCCTGAACGACGAATCGGATGTGGATTGGTATCTGGCCACCAGCATGCCCGAGATGAGTTATGCACTGCGTGACTTCACAGTCAGTGACGGCCTGATGTACTCCCTGCACTCGCCGTTCCTGGTCGCGCGCGAGCGCCTTCAAGGCCGTGCTCGACTCGATGCTACGGCGACCGATCTGCTGCTCCATTGGGAACGCCCGATCGCTCTCGTCGAGAACTTCGAGGAGAGTACGCTCAACGGTTTCCTGGGCGGACTCGCCGGCGAGGCAGGTATTCCAATCGGAGCGAAGGAAGACGCCATCTTCGAATCGGCAGCGCTCCGCGCGCCTCAGAATGACGTCGCACAGATGCTTGCGCGTTCCGTTGCGCAGCGATTCGGCGACCGGACGATGGAGATGGTCACTTCGTTTAACCTGGCGGAGAACAACCCGGCGAACGGCCGGGCTCTGGTCATGGCCGCGCAGGCAGCCCAACGCCTGCTGCAGGACAAGGCCGCCCTGCGCCTGTACGACCAGGCGGCAAAGCTCTCTCCGGACGATCTGGACGTGATGCTGGCCGTCGCGATCGGCTACTTCGACGAGAACCTGTTCGACGAAGCCGAGGAGCGCTTCCTGCAGGCTCGCCGCATCGACGAAATCGGTCTGGCGCATGAAATCATCGACGAAAACCTGAAGCAACTGCGCGCGCTGCGGGACGCAGAGAAAGCCGAAGACGAAAGCGAGGTTATTCCATGATTTGCGGCACCGGAGTCGACATCGTTGAGATCGAGCGAATTGCGGCAGCCCTGGAACGCCACGAGGGACGGATGAAGCGCCGTCTGTTCACCGATCACGAGCGCGAATACTGCGAAGCGCGCCACACGGCGGTGCTGCACTACGCCGCGCGCTTTGCCGCGAAAGAAGCCTTCAGCAAAGCCGTCGGCACAGGCATGACCCGTGGTCTTGGATGGAAAGATGTTGGTGTCGAGAACCTCCCGAGCGGCGAGCCGCGCCTGGAACTGTCCGAGCGTGCCATGGAGTTGATGGCCGAACGCGGCGCGAAGAGGGCCCACATCACGCTCTCCCACAGCCACACCGTCGCCGTCGCATTTGTGGTGATCGAGGACTGACGATGCGGTTGCTGCGCACGGCGCTGCTCTTCGCCCTGTTGTTGCCCGGCCTTCTTGCGGCCCAGGGCGGGGGCGAAGTCGTGCTGCCGGGCGATGAAGCCACAACGCAGACCTGGCACGCCGTGCGGATGGGCCTGACCGCTGAAGTCAGCCCGCTGCGCTCTCTCGTTCGCCAAGGCCAACGTGAAGCGGAACTCGCAGAAGCCGTCGATGCGATCGAACGCGATCTCGATTTGTTCCAGAGGCACGCAGAGGCCCTGGCCATCGAGGAATCCGCCGCGATCAAGGAAGTCCGCGACAAGGTCGATAAGCTCCTCGACAACCTGGTGTATGACTACGCCAACGGTTATGGATCGCAGTTTCCAACCACGCTTCGCCTACTCGAAGAATCGATGGCGCGCCTCGAAGATCTCGCCAAGCGATCCGATATTCGAATAGGCCGTCGCGGTCTGGGGCGCTATGCCTCGATGCCGGATGACTGGCAGGCTCCGAAGTACCCTGAACCCATCATTCAACCTCAAATCGCCATGATGACCGGCAACGAGATTTGTCGGACGATCCGCGAACGCGCCGACATCATGCGGCGCGAGCCAAAGGATTCCCTCGAAAATGAGGGCGCAGTCGCTGGTCGTGAAATCGGCGAATTGGCTCGCGCTCTGATTCTTCGCCAGGGCGATGTTCCGCCGATTTCTCGCCGCGGGTTTCGCAACACGGCCCTGCAGATGGACGTGATTTCCGAAAACATGGTGGAGTTCGCGCAGAAGAACGATTGGCCGAATTACCGCCGCCAGATTATTGTCCTCGACGAAGCCCTCGAACGCGCGTTCCTTTACCTCGAAATGGGTGAGTAGCACTCATGAGCCGCAAACCGCAGACAGCGGATCCTCCCGGAAAGGTACCGCAGCCAATCTGGCGGCGTTGGCCCGCTTCGTTCTGGCGCGCGGCGGCGGCGGCCGGCCTCACGGCCATGGCGCTCGGTCTGATGTCCTGGACCGGGCCGCGTATCACCGCGCCGGGATTCGCGCCGATGGGGTTGCTTGGGCTGGCGCTGCTGCTTTCTGGGCCTCCGCGAGCAATCGAACAGCGCACCGTGCGGCAGTCAGTCTTTCTCTACGTCGCGTTGGCAGGACTGATCTTTCCAGCCTTCGTCGCGTTGGGATTTGCCTCTGAGTCCGAGGCTGCCATTCTCACCCTTCCTTATTGGGCGGCGGTATTCGGATTTCTAGTGCTTGGATGGCGCTTTCGCCAGCAGGACGCCGATCTGCCCATCATGACTGTCGGCGCGATGGCCGTGGTAGGACTGATTCTCTCGTACGCCTATGACGGCCCATCCGCGCGTGTCTGGTGGGCGGCCAGTCTGATCTGGATGGGCGGAGTCGTCGTCGCGGGCGGTTCCATGCGTCGCAAACTCGAGGATTCGCCGCCGCTTCTCGGTGCCGTGGGCTGGTTCGCCCTGGCAGTAGCGGCTCTCACAATCCAGGAACTCGGCAATGTGCGAACGCCCGCCGCCGTGGACGAGTTCCACGCGGCGATCATCCCGGAGGACTTCGGGGCCGCCCTCGCGGCGTGGAAGCTCCATGCCATTGCGGGGTGGGGGATGGGCAGCTTCACTCGCGTCATGTCGGAATTCTCCATGCGCCCTCCCGGCCTCTCGCCGTATATGACCAAGGGCGCCCTCCGGCTCCTTCTTGAAGTCGGCCTCGTGCCGGCCGTCCTTGTCGGCATCGGAGTTCTTGCAGGATTCGCAACGACGATTACGACTCGGGCCT